>NZ_QKZG01000005.1:0-394425 GCF_003254125.1 Pseudomonas sp. 478 | reverse complement strand
TTGCTCAAACCGCGCTAGAACTTCTGCCCACATCGTTTTCGTCACCCTGACTGGAATTTTGGGAGAGTTTAAACGAAGACCTTGAAAGGGCTGGCCCTTACGGCGGGTCACTTGGAAGAGCGCCAAGTAACCAAACGCTTTTGCCCCTGACGTACGGTGCCTCGCTATGGCTCGGCATACCCTCGCTCCGGTCCTGCTCCGTGGGCCCGCCGCCATCGGCCATCCATGGCCGGGGGCGGCTACCGCGGCATCCTTGCCGCGGTGCCCACTGCGCAGAACCTGCGCTCGGCCTTCCGACGGGGCAGATCAAGATCAAAAGCAAAAGCCAAAGCCAAAGCAAAGCAAAGCAACGGCCCGGCGTTGTACCTGTGGGAGCGAGCCTGCTCGCGAAAAACGTCCGGACACCGCGTTCATTCAGACAGCACGCGTAATCGTTCACATCTTTCGCGAGCAGGCTCGCTCCCACAGGGGAAATGCGTACGCTTGAAGAGGCAGGCCGGCCGGTAGGCCGCCTCGCGGTGCTTTTGCGGTACTCGCCCCCTCGAGAGGCCGAGTGGAGGTTCTGCGCAGTGGGCAACCCGGCATGGATGCCGGGTTAGCCGCCCCCGGCCATGGATGGCCGATGGCGGCGGGCCCACGGAGCAGGACCGGAGCGAGGGCATGCCGAGCCACAGCGAGGCACCGAACGACAGGGGCAAGAGCCCTTGGTTACTTGGGGCTTTTCCAAGTGACCCGCCGTAAGGGCGGAACCCTAAGCCGCCGTGACCGCAGAAACGGATATGCCCACGAGGGTTTTGCCGCTTTCTTGATCAGTGTCAACCGCATAACCAGACAGCCTCTGTAGTCTCCAGAGACCGACAGCCAGTGCGCTCACCCCAATGTTCGCCGTAGCGCCGGTTGCCTTGACCCAAGGCGAAAACACCATGATCTATCCGCTGATTCTGACCTTGCATCTGTTTGCCGCGCTGATCTTCATCGGCACGGTGTTCTTCGAAGTCTTGTTCCTGGAAAGCATCCGCAAACAGCTACCCGCCAGGGTGATGCTGCTGGTGGAGCAGGGTATCGGCCGCCGGGCCCGCTCGCTGATGCCGTGGGTGCTGCTGGTGTTGTTCGGTGCCGGGCTGGGCATGGTCTGGTTGCGCTACTTGCCAGCCCTGGCCTCACCACTGTCCTCATCGTTCGGCACCTTACTGGCGTTGAAAATCGCAGTGGCCGTGAGTGTGCTGCTGCATTTCCTCGGCGCCATGTTTCTATTCAAAAGCGGCCGAATGAGCCCGCGATACCTGCACTTCATCCACGCCAGCCTGTTCTGCCACATGATCGTTATCGTGCTGCTGGCCAAGGGCATGTTTTACCTGACGTGGTAATCGGGCCTGACCTCGTGCAGACACTTTGCTTGCGCTTGACGCAAATCAAGGAGCATTGATGGTTAAACCCGGAGACTGACAGTCCGCAGCCAGTCTCGGAGACCGCCATGCTCGATTTATTTCACAACCCAGGCGAGTTGATCGCTCGGTGCGATCAAGGCGTGCTTGACCCTAACTGTCATGCCGACACGCAAAAATTTCATCACGGTATCGGCTCTCTGGACCTGCTTCGTGCATTGCGCGTCAGCCGCCAGAAGTGCCGTCCGCTGTCCCTGAACGTGCAACTGCCTTCCAGCCTCAAGCCGTCTTCCTGTTCCCCGCGCGATATCACCGGCGAGCACAACGGTATCGAGCAGTACCTTCAGCATCTGGAGCGGGAAATCGACCTCGTCGGTTGTCACCTCGGTGCAGAGCAACGGGTCGAGCAGTTTCATCTGGGCGGCGGAACACCCGCGCCTGCCCATCTGGAACGGCTGATGAGTCATCTGCGTGGCCGGTTCAACTTTCTTGAACACGAAGGCGGCGACTACAGTGCCGAGGTCGACCTTCACCACACCGACTGGGCGACCATGGGGTTGCTGCGCGACCAGGGTTTCAATCATGTGAGCATCGGCGTTCCGGATATCGACGCCGACTGTGACAGGTCGGTGGCCTGCTACCAGAACCCGGCGCCGATCCAGTCGCTGATGGATGCCGCGCGCACCTTTGGTTTTCGATCCATCAACGTCGACCTGGGTTTTGGTCATGCCTGGCAGACGCCAGACAGTTTTGCGCTGAAGCTGGCGAGCATTATTGAACTGGAGCCGGATCGGCTGATGGTGTTCGATTATGCCCGGCCACCACGGCGCTATCGGCCGGTGCTCGGTGACAAAATCAGAGCGCTGTGCAGCCAGGACGATAAAGGCGCGATGCGCCAGATCTGCTTCGATCAACTGCTTGGTGCGGGTTATCACTACATCGGTCTGGGGCAGTTTGTCCGGCCTGATGATGATCTGGCTGTTGCCCAGGAGCGCGGCCGGTTGCGCCGTACCTGTGAGGGTTTCTCCCGTCACGGCTATTGCGATCATATTGGATTCGGTTTGGGCGCCATCAGCCAGATCGACGAGTTGTACACGCAAAACACCGATGAGATTGAACGCTATCAGCAGCAACTGGACATGAAGCAATTGCCGACGTGTCGAGGCTGGCGCTTCGAGGCAGGGGATCAGATCCGGCAAATGGTCATGGAACGTCTGGCCTGTGATCAGGAACTGGATATCCGCGCTATCGAGCGGCGCTACGGGCTGGTTTTTTCCAAGTACTTCTCCTCTGTCTGGCCGTTGCTGGAGCAATTGAGTCGAGACGGGTTGATTGAATTGTCAGACCGTTTCATCAGCATCCTTCCCGCCGGTCGGCCGGAAGTGGATGCCATCTGCAACCTGTTTGAAAAGGATTTGGGCGGTGCGAAGCATTAACCCCATGCGAGTTGATCGATCATGAACACGACATTTGATTTCAATCGCGCCCTGGTCGAAAAGTACGACCGCCCGGGGCCGCGTTATACCTCTTACCCCACGGCGCCGCAGTTTCATCAGGCGTTTGCCGTTGATGACTATCAGCGTGCCGCCCGCGACAGCAATCAGGTGGCCGCGCCGAAACCGTTGTCGGTGTACATCCACATCCCGTTCTGCAAAAGCCTTTGTTACTACTGCGCCTGCAACAAAATCATTACCCAGAAAACCCATCGCGCCGTCGAGTACCTGACGTACCTCAAGCGTGAAATCGCAATGCAGGCGGCCTTGTTCGACAGCACCCGCAAACTCACCCAGTTGCACTTGGGGGGCGGCACGCCGACCTATTTGACCAGCGAGCAGCTGGCCGACCTGATGGACTGCCTGCACCAGGCGTTCAACATGGATGACAGCGATAACCATGAGTTCTCCATCGAGGTCGACCCACGGACCATCAGCACCGAGCAGATTCAGTCATTGCGCCAATTGGGCTTCAATCGCCTGAGCTTCGGCGTGCAGGATTTCGACCCCGACGTGCAGGCAGCGGTGAATCGCCAGCAAAGTGAAGAGCAGATTTATGCGCTGGTCGCGGCGGCGCGTGAGGCGCACTTCAAGTCGATCAGCGTCGACCTGATCTACGGCCTGCCACTGCAAACCGTGCAGAGTTTCGACGTCACCCTCAGCAAGATCATCGCGCTGCGTCCGGACCGGATTGCCGCCTACAGCTACGCGCACTTGCCGGAGATGGTTCGCGCGCAACGGCTGATTCGCCCCGCCGACATGCCGCCACCAGAGCGCAAGCTGGAACTGCTCGAGCTGACCATCCGCCGCCTGACCGAGGCCGGTTACGTCTATATTGGCATGGATCATTTCGCCTTGCCGGATGACGAACTGGCGCTGGCCCGGGCCAATGGCACCCTGCAGCGTAACTTTCAGGGCTATTCCACCCATGCCGACTGCGATTTGATCGGCCTTGGGGTGTCGTCGATCGGCAAGGTCGGCGACAGCTACAGCCAAAGCGTCAAGGAACTTTCGCAGTACTACGCCCGTATCGATCAAGGGCTGTTGCCGGTGCATCGCGGTTACCGCTTGAACGCCGACGACCTGCTGCGCCGCGAGGTGATCAGCGACCTGATGTGCCATGGCCGTATCGCGTTCGACCAGTATGAAGCGCGTCATGGCATTCGCTTCACCGAGTATTTTGCCGAGGCGCTGGCGCAGCTGGGCGAGCATGTGCGCGATGGATTGCTGCAGATTCACCGCGACGAATTGGTGCTGTTGCCACAAGGGCATTTGATGATGCGCAGTGCCGCGATGGCGTTCGACGCCTATCTGGGCGGTGAACAAAAAGGCCAGTTTTCTCGCACGGTCTGAGAATACGAGCCCTCTATGGACTCAAGTTGATCTCAATCAAGGGCAGGGGGCGCAACGCTCCCTAACATGACCGCAAGCCCCTTTAAAATCAGCGAGCACATGACAATCCATCAGCCTTCGATACTCGGCAACCTGCGCGCCTGGGGTGTCGGTCTGGTGGTCATGCTGACGCTGATGCTCGCCACCTTCGAGGGGGCGCAGGCCAAGCAGTACGGCGACATTGAGCAGCAGCGCATCGAAAAAACCTTCCCTCAGACCGATTCCGTTTCCGCCCCCGAAGGGCGGTTCAAGGTGCGCACGCTGTCCGCCGCCGGCAAAGTCATCGGTTATGTGTTCCAGAGCCTGGACGTGGTGGATATTCCGGCTTACTCGGGCAAACCGATCAACACCCAGGTGATCCTCGATACTGCCGGCGTGATTCAGGATGCCTATGTGCTGGAACACCACGAGCCAATTCTGCTGATTGGCATTCCTGAGGCAAAACTTCACGGCTTCAGCGCCAAGTACAAAGGCGTCAAGGTCAGCCAGCGGGTCGTCGTCGGCCATTCCAGTGATCCGAATGCGGTCACTGTCGATGCCATCGCCGGCGCAACGGTCACGGCCATGGTGGTCAACGAGATCATCATGCGCGCCGCTCATGATGTGGCTGTCTCACTCAAGCTGATTGAAGACACGGGGGGTGTGGCACGCAAGCCCGCCACCGTGCGGCTGGACTTGTTCGAGCCCGCCACCTGGGAGCAACTGACCGGCAACGGTGCCATCCGCCGCTTGAACCTGACCCGTGGTCAGGTCGATGCCGCCTTCAAGGGCACCGACGCCGAAGGCGTGGAAAACGCCGCCGCCGATCAGGTGGATGAGACCTTTATCGAGCTCTACACCGCCGACCTGAATCCGCCGACCATCGGCCGTGCGCTGCTGGGCGACAACCAATATCGCTTCCTCATGCAAGACCTCAAGCCTGGCGAGCAAGCCATCGCGGTGCTGGGTCGCGGTCTGTTTTCCTATAAAGGCTCGGGGTATGTGCGCGGCGGGATTTTCGATCGGGTGCAATTGCGCCAGTTCGGCAACGTCATCAGCTTCCGCGACATGGACCATCAGCGGCTCTCGGATGTGTTTGCCAAAGGCATGCCCGAGTTCACTGAGATGTCTATTTTCATTGTGCGCGAACCGGCGAAGTTCGATCCGGGATCGCCTTGGTCTCTGGAATTATTGGTACGTCGCCAGACCGGCCCGGTCAGTGGCACGTTCAGCAGCTTCGAACTGGCCTATCAATTACCCGAGCCCTACCTTGAGCGCCCACTGCCCAGCGCCGAAGAACTGGCGGCCCTCGAGGAAGCCAGTCGGCCAATGTGGTTGAACATCTGGTATCAGAAATCCTTTCAGATCACCGTGCTCGGCACCGCATTGCTACTGCTGACGGCCATCCTGTTCCTGCAAGACAAGTTCACCCGCCGCCCGCATTTTCTGCACTGGCTGCGCCGCGGTTATCTGGTCTTTACCGTGGTGTTTATCGGCTGGTATGCCCTGGGGCAGCTGTCGGTGGTCAACGTCCTGACCTTTACCCATGCGCTGTTCGACCATTTTCGCTGGGAGCTGTTTCTCACCGATCCGCTGATCTTCATGCTCTGGGTCTTCGCCGCCGCGAGCATTCTGCTGTGGGGCCGTGGCGTGTTCTGCGGCTGGCTGTGCCCGTTTGGCGCCTTGCAAGAGTTGATCAACGAGGCCGCGCGCAAGCTGAAGATCCCTCAATACGAATTGCCCTTCGCGGTGCATGAGCGCTTGTGGGCGATCAAATACATCATTTTGCTGCTGCTGTTCGGCATCTCCCTGGAGTCGATGTCCACCGCCGAACTGTTCGCCGAGGTGGAACCGTTCAAGACCGCCATCACCCTCAGGTTCGACCGCCAGTGGTGGTTCGTGCTCTACGCGGTGGCGCTGCTGGTCATCAACCTCTTCACGCGCAAAGTCTATTGCCGCTACATCTGCCCGCTGGGTGCTGCGCTGGCGATCCCGAGCAAATTTCGCCTGTTCGACTGGCTCAAACGCCGCAAGGAGTGCGGCACGCCTTGCCAGCTGTGCGCCAAGGAATGCGAGATCCAGGCGATTCATCCTGATGGCCGGATCAATGCCAACGAGTGCCACTACTGCCTCGATTGCCAGATGACGTACCAGAACGACAACAAATGCCCGCCGCTGATCAACAAGCGCAAGAAGCGTGGCAAAGCGGCGCCCGCTGCTGTGCAACTGATACCTGTCGTGGAAGTGACCGCTCTGGAATGAACCCCGCGAGCGCTTGTCCGCAGTGACCGTTTTTATCCCTTCAAGGAAAACACCTGATGAACGACACAGAGTCCAAAAAAACCACTGAAGTGCCGGAATCGACCGGCCTCAGTCGTCGCGGCTTCCTGGGCACCAGTGCGGTGACCGGCGCGGTACTGGCCGGTGCCACGGCCCTTGGTGGTGCAGTGTTCACCCGTGAGACCTGGGCGGCTGCGGCCAAGGACGCGCAGTCGAAAATCCACGTCGGGCCGGGCGAACTGGACCAGTACTACGGTTTCTGGAGCGGCGGCCATCAGGGCGAAGTGCGGATCATGGGCATTCCGTCGATGCGCGAGTTGTTGCGCATTCCGGTGTTCAACGTCGATTCCGCCACCGGCTGGGGCCTGACCAACGAAAGCAAACGGATCATGGGCGACAGCGCGCACTTCCAGAATGGCGACTGTCACCACCCGCATTTGTCGATGACCGACGGCAAGTACGACGGCAAATACCTGTTCATCAATGACAAGGCCAACAGCCGCGTTGCGCGTATCCGTCTGGACATCATGAAGTGCGACAAGATGCTCACCGTGCCCAATGTGCAGGCGGTTCACGGGTTGCGCCTGCAGAAAGTACCGCACACCAAGTACGTGTTCGCCAACGCCGAATTCGTCATTCCACACCCCAATGACGGCAGCACCTTCGACCTGCAAGACAAGAACAGCTACACCATGTTCAACGCCATCGATGCCGAGAAAATGGAGATGGCGTTCCAGGTCATCGTCGACGGCAACCTGGACAACACCGACGCCGACTACACCGGCAAATACGCGGCGTCGACCTGCTACAACTCGGAGAAGGCCTACGACCTGGGCGGCATGATGCGCAACGAGCGCGACTGGGTGGTGGTGTTCAACATCCCGCGCATCGAAGCGGCGATCAAGGCCGGCAAGTTCATCACCCTCGACGGCTCGAAAGTGCCGGTGGTCGACGGTCGTAAAACCGATGGCAAGGACAGCGCGTTCACCCGATACATCCCCACGCCGAAGAACCCCCACGGCCTCAATACCTCGCCCGATGGCAAATACTTCATTGCCAACGGCAAGCTTTCGCCGACCTGCACCATCATTGCCATCGCCAAGCTTGACGATCTGTTCGACGACAAATTCAAGGACCCGCGTGACGTGGTGGTCGGTGAGCCCGAGCTCGGTCTGGGCCCGCTGCACACCACTTACGACGGCCGCGGCAATGCCTACACCACGCTGTTTATCGACAGCCAGGTGGTGAAGTGGAACGTGGAAGAAGCCATTCGCGCCTACACCGGCGAAAAGGTCAACTACATCAAGCAGAAACTTGACGTGCAATACCAGCCGGGCCACAACCACGCCTCGCTGACCGAAACCAGTGAGGCCGACGGCCAGTGGCTGGTGGTGCTCAGCAAGTTTTCCAAAGACCGCTTCCTGCCGACCGGCCCGCTGCACCCGGAAAACGATCAGTTGATCGATATCTCCGGCGATGAAATGAAACTGGTGCACGACGGCCCGGCCTTCGCCGAACCCCACGACTGCGTCATGGCCCGCCGCGACCAGATCAAGACCAAGAAGATCTGGGACCGCAACGACCCGTTTTTTGCCGAAACCGTGGTCATCGCTGCGAAGGACGGGATCAAGCTGGAGACCGACAACAAGGTCATCCGCGACGGTAACAAAGTCCGTGTCTACATGACTTCGATGGCCCCGGCCTATGGCCTGCCAGAGTTCACCGTCAAACAGGGCAACGAGGTCACGGTGACCATCACCAACATCGACCAGATTGAAGACGTGACCCACGGCTTCGTGATGACCAACCATGGCGCCAGCATGGAAATCAGCCCGCAGCAGACCTCATCGATCACCTTCGTCGCCGACAAGCCGGGGTTGCACTGGTACTACTGCAGCTGGTTCTGCCATGCGCTGCACATGGAAATGGTCGGCCGCATGAAGGTCGAGAAGGCCTGACCGTTGCCCATCGACAGGAGCGAAGCAATGACTGAGAGCAAGGGCAACCCGGTGAAGGTCATTGCGCTTGCGCTCCTGCTCATGTCTGGCAGCGTGCTGGCGGTGCAACCCGTCACCACGCTGCCGTTGACGGTGGACGCCGATCAACGCTGGCACCTGCCGGCCGGGGAATACCGTGGCTCGTTCAGCGTCGATCAACCGATGCAGATTGTCTGCGAGCCGGGCGCGGTATTTCAGGGGGAGGGGCAGGGCAACGGTCTGATCATCAGTGCGCCGGATGTCGGCATCGAAGGCTGCACGTTTCTGGACTGGGGGCACGACCTCACCGCCATGAATGCGGCGGTGTTTATCCAGCCCAAGGCCCATGGCGCGGTGATTAAAGGCAATCGCCTGCAAGGCCAAGGGTTCGGTATCTGGGTCGACGGTACGCAGGAGGTGAGCCTGATCGACAACCGCATTCAGGGTGATCCGACGATGCGCTCTCAGGATCGCGGCAACGGCATTCATCTGTATGCCGTGCATGGCGCCAAGGTTATTGGCAATCAGGTGCGCGACACCCGCGATGGCATTTACATCGACACCTCCAACGGCAACCTGCTGCAAGGCAATACCCTGGAAGACCTGCGCTACGGCGTGCATTACATGTTCGCCAACGATAACCAGTTGATCGGCAACACCACCCGCCGCACCCGCACCGGCTACGCCTTGATGCAAAGCCGCAAGCTCATGGTGATCGGCAATCGCTCCGAACAGGATCAGAACTACGGGATCCTGATGAACTACATCACCTATTCAACCTTGCGTGACAACTTCGTCACTGACGTGCGCGACGGCTCGACCGGCGACAGCATGATCACTGGTGCCGAGGGCAAGGCGCTGTTCATCTACAACTCGCTGTTCAACAGCATCGAACACAACCACTTCGAGCACAGCGCCGTGGGTATTCATCTCACCGCCGGCTCGGAAGACAACCGCATCGCCGACAACGCTTTTGTCGGCAACCAGCGGCAGGTCAAGTACGTCGCCACTCGCTTGCAGGAATGGTCGGTGGATGGCCGGGGCAATTACTGGAGCGATTACCTGGGCTGGGACCGCAACAACGATGGCCTCGGCGATATCGCCTACGAACCCAACGACAACGTCGACCGTCTGCTGTGGCTGTACCCGCAGGTGCGGCTGTTGATGAACAGCCCCGGTATCGAGTTGCTGCGCTGGGTGCAACGGGCCTTTCCGGTGATGAAATCGCCGGGGGTGCTCGACAGTCATCCGCTGATGAAGTCATCCCCTCAAACCCTGACCCAGGAGCCCACCTCATGAACGTCATCGACATCGAAGGCGTCAGCCAGCGCTATGGGCATGCCACCGTGTTGCATCAGCTCAACCTCAGCCTCGCTGAAGGCGAAGTGCTGGGTTTGTTCGGGCATAACGGTGCGGGCAAGACCACCAGCATGAAACTGGTGCTTGGCCTGCTCCAGCCCAGCGAAGGGCAGGTCAGGGTGTTCGGCCGTTTGCCCAGCGATCCCCACGTGCGGCGCCTGCTTGGTTATCTGCCGGAAAACGTGACGTTTTACCCGCAACTGAGCGGTGTTGAGACCTTGCGCCATTTCGCGCGACTCAAAGGCGCCGCGTCCGCTCAGGTGGACGTGCTGCTGGAGGAAGTCGGCCTGGCCGGTGCGGCGTATCGACGGGTCAAGACCTACTCCAAAGGCATGCGCCAACGCTTGGGGCTGGCACAAGCGCTGCTCGGCGAACCGCGTTTGTTGCTGCTCGACGAACCTACGGTCGGCCTCGATCCCATCGCCACCCAAGACCTTTATCGCTTGCTCGATCGCCTGCGCAGCCAGGGCACCAGCATCATTCTGTGTTCCCACGTATTGCCGGGCGTCGAGGCGCATATCAACCGCGCCGCAATTCTGACCCAGGGCCGCCTGCTGGCCCTTGGCAGTCTCCACAGTTTGCGCGAGGAAGCCGGGTTGCCGACGCTGATCCGCGCCAACGGCTTGAAGCACGTCGGGCCCTTGCAGCAACGCTGGAACAACGCCGGGCACGTCACCGAACGCTGGGGCGTCGAAGGCCTTGAAGTGGCCGCGCTCAATGGCAACAAGCTTGGGCTGTTGCGCCAACTGCTTAATGAAGACGAACCGGCCGACGTGGAAATCCATCAGCCGTCCCTGGAAGATATTTACCGCTACTACATGAGCCGGGCCGGTGCGGCGCCGATCGGGGAGGCCGTATGAACGCTGTCTGGAACATGGCCCGCAAGGAATTCAGCGACGGTCTGCGCAATCGCTGGTTGTTGGCGATCAGTGTTTTATTCGCGGTGCTGGCCATCGGCATCGCCTGGCTGGGCGCCGCGGCCTCCGGGCAACTGGGTTTCACCTCGGTGCCGGCCACCATCGCCAGCCTCGCCAGTCTGGCGACGTTTTTGATGCCGTTGATTGCGTTGCTGCTGGCCTATGACGCCATCGTCGGCGAGGACGAGAGCGGCACGTTGCTGCTGTTGCTGACGTACCCGTTGGGTCGCGGGCAGATTCTGCTTGGCAAGTTTGTCGGCCACGGGTTGATCCTGGCGTTGGCGACATTGATCGGTTTCGGCTGCGCCATGCTCGCCATCGCGGTGCTGGTGGACGATGTCGAACTGAGCCTGTTGCTCTGGGCCTTTGGCCGGTTCATGGCGTCGTCGACATTGCTGGGCTGGGGGTTTCTGGGGTTGGCCTATGTGCTGAGCAGCGTATCGGCGGAGAAATCCACGGCGGCCGGGCTGGCGCTGGGTGTCTGGTTCTTCTTCGTGCTGGTGTTCGACCTGGCACTACTGGCGCTGTTGGTACTCAGCGAAGGCCAGTTCAATCCCAAAGTCCTGCCCTGGTTGCTGCTGCTCAATCCGGCCGACATCTATCGCCTGATCAATCTCTCCGGTTTTGAGCCTGGCGCCGGTACCACGGGTGTGCTGACGCTGGGCAGCGATTTGCCGATGCCGGGCTCGATGCTCTGGCTGTGCCTGTTGCTGTGGGTGGCGGTGCCATTGGGTTCGGCCTGGCTGTTGTTTCGTCGCCGGGCGACATGAATTTTTACTTTGGTTTTTTGGGAGTAGTTGACGATGAATGCGTTTTATCTGACGACGATGCGCGCGGTGGCGGGCCTGATGATGTGTCTGTTGCTGACGGCCTGCGACAACCCGGCGCAGGCCACCTACAGCAGCGCCGCCACAGCCTTTCATCCCAGTGATGAATGCCATGTCTGCGGGATGATCATCAACGGATTCCCCGGGCCCAAGGGCGAAGTGGTCGAGCGGGCCGGGGTCAAGAAGTTCTGCTCCACGGCGGAAATGATCGGTTGGTGGTTGCAGCCGGAAAATCATCATGGCGATGCAAAACTGTATGTCCACGACATGGGCCGCAGCCCGTGGAACGCGCCGGATGACGCTCACCTGATCGATGCCAAGGACGCGTTCTACGTGGTCGGCACCCAACTCAAGGGCGCCATGGGCGTGGTGCTGGCGTCGTTCTCCAGCCGCGAGGCCGCTGAGAAGCTTGCCGCTGAACAGGGCGGTCGCTTGCTGCGGTTCAGCGAGATCACTCCGGCGCTGTTGCAGCAGCACTGACGCCGTCGAAAAATCCTGATCGCCGTCAAGTCGTTTTTTCTTCTCCTGTTCAAAGATAGGGCTGGCAATGTCCCCAGTGCTTGGCATCCGCGATGCCCAGGAGTAAATGATGAAAACCGAGTTTCAGGATCGTTTGGCGGTGGTCACGGGTGCCAGCTCCGGGATTGGCCTGGCACTGTGCGCCGCGCTGTTACCGCGCGGGGTCAAGGTGCTGGCGATGTCTCGGACCCTCGGTGAGTTGCCGGCATTGCAGCAGATCTACGGGGAACGGTTGCAGTGGTTTGCCGGGGATGTCACGAGTCAGCAAGACCTGCGGGAATTGTCCGAGCGGGCTGCGGCGATGGGCCCCGTGGACTATCTGGTGCCTAACGCGGGTATTGCCGAGATGGCTGACAGTCTGGATATGGCGGCCTTCCAGCGTCAGTGGGCGGTTAATGGTGCCGGGGCGTTGAATACCCTGGCGGCGTTGCGGGGGGAGTTGGCGAACCCGGCTTCGGTGGTGTTTGTCGGGAGTTTTCTGACCGGTTCGAGTTTTCCGGGGTTGGCTGCGTGCATTGCCAGCAAGGCTGCGCTGGCGGCTCAGGCGAGGACGCTGGCAGTGGAGTTTGCGAGTTTTGATGTGCGCATTAATCTGGTTTCGCCCGGGCCGACTGCGACCTCGATGTGGGATCACTTGGGGTTGAGCGAGGGGGAGCTTGGCGATGTTGCCGACACGCTTGGTAAACGTCTGTTGCCGGGGCATTTTCTTGATGCGGCGGCGGTGGCTAATGTGATTGTCTTTCAGCTGTCGCAGGGTGCTCGGGGTGTTTATGGCCAGGACTGGAAGGTTGATAACGGTTACACCTTGGGTTGAAGTTCGTTCGGGGTACATATCCGTTGCTGCGGTAACGGTCGCACCTGGCAAAAATCCAAATGTGGGAGCGGGCTTGCTCGCGAAGGCGGACTGGCATCCACCATTGATGTCGATTGACACGGCCCCTTCGCGAGCAAGCCCGCTCCCACAGGGGGAGTGCGTACGGTTGAAGAGGCAGATCGGCCGGTAGGCCGCCTCGCCACCCAAGGCCTAATGCGAAGTCCCCTCGGCAAACTCAATCTTGTTCCCCACGTTGTACTTCCCCGAAGGCTTGTTCATCGGAATACGTTTGATCTCCTCAAGCGTGTTGCTGTCGTAAACGATCAGCGCCCCGTCGGTGGCCCAGATGCTCAGCAGCAAGTAGCGGCCATCCCGGGTGAACTCAACATGAGCGGCAGTTTTCCCGGGCATCGGGCGCAGCGTGTGGGCAATTTCCAGCGTCTGCTTGTCAATCAAGTGGATCGCATCGTTATCAGGCCCAAAGAACACATCGCTCCAGGCATACCGTGAATTAACGTGACTGCGCATGAAAAACCCCGGCCCCAGGGTCGGGATTTCCTTGATCAGTTTCCAGGTCTTGAAGTCGATGACCGAGATCAGTCCCTTGCTGATGTTCGGTGTGGCGAACACCCACTCACCGTTGCGTTTCCAATAAGTCCCCGAGCCCAAATGCGGCATCCCCGGCAGCGGGATGTCGGTGATCACCTTGCCGCTGTCGAGGTCGATCACCTGACCGCCCTGGGCCTTGCGCGACGTCGCCAGCAGCTGTTTGTAGTCCGGCGAAAAAGAGAAGTCGTCGAGAACATCCCCGGCCGGGATCCGTCGTGGTTTGAAATCGGGTGTGCCAGCCAAGGACAGTTCCCAGACTTCCTTCACGTCCTTGAGCGCCACGATGAAGCTGTCCCGCGGCGGGGCGGAGTAAACCGCGCTGACCCGTGAGGCGGTACCGTCCTGGCCGATCGTGGGAATGGTTTTGACCAACGATAGATCGCGGGCATCGAGCACCACCACATTGCCGGGCAAATAGTTACCCACCAACACCCAGCGTCCATCCTTGCTCACCGCCAGGTTGCGGGTATTGAGACCGGCGCGGACCTCGGCGATCAGCTTCAGGTTGTGCAAGTCATACAGGCTGATCCAGCCGTCACGGGAGGCGAAGTAGACGAAGCGTCCGTCCGGCGAAAACTTCGGCCCGCCGTGCACGGCGAAGTGCGAAGCAAACCGCGCCAGCACCTCAAAGCGGTCACCGTCGAGGATGTCGATGTGATGGTCGCCGGCTTCCACCACCACGAACAGGTTCAGCGGGTCGGCGCCATGCTGGGGCGTGGTGGGCAATTTGCTGAGGTCCGCGAGCATCGAGTGACTGCCGAGAATGTCGTCATTGCTCCAGGTGGGCGGAGTGGCGGGCGGTTGCTGAAGGTAGTCCACCAGCGCTCCGATCTGCGCGGGGCTGAACACGTTGGCATAGCCAGCCATCTGGCTCGCGGGGCGACCGCTCTGGATCACGCTGCGAATTTCATCGGGTTTGATCCGGCTGAGACTCTCCGGCAACAACGCCGGCCCAGCACCGCCGAGACGGTTAATGCCGTGACAGCTCTGGCAATGCTGCTGATAGTTTTCCGCGGCGTGTTCAAGTGTCGGAACCGCTGCGCCGGCCTGGGCCGCAGTGATCCATAACAGGTGGGCAAGGAGCATGCGCCTCATATCGCCACCTTGGCGTGGCGTTGCAGTGCTTGCGCCGGGTAAAGCCGCGCCGGGTATTCCAGTTGTTCTGCGGCGAACAGATCGACCACGGTGCCGATCACCGTCAGTGTCGGAATGCCCGGTGGACAATCCAGCGCCAGGGTTGGCAATTGGTGCAACTTGCCACGGGCGACGTGCTGGTCGGGCCGCGTGCCGTTGCTGATCAGCGCCGCCGGCGTATCGGCCGGCAGCCCGGCTTCGATCAAGCGCTGGGCGATGATCCCCAGGTTCGACAAGCCCATGTAGAACACCAAGGTCTGGCTACTGTCGGCGAGGCTGCTCCAGGGCAGCGACAACTCGCCATCGCGTTGCAAATGGCCGGTGATGAACCGGCAGGAATTGACCAGGTCGCGGTGGGTCAACGGTATGCCTGCATAAGCGCTGCAGCCGGAAGCAGCGGTAATGCCTGGCACCACCTGGCAATCGATGCCGCGTTTGAGCAGGTGCTCCAGCTCTTCGGCGCCGCGACCAAAGATGAACGGGTCGCCGCCCTTGAGCCGGACCACGCGCTGCCCTTGATCGGCAAGATCGGCCAGCAGTTCGTTGATCTGTTCCTGGGGCAGGCTGTGGCAGCCGCTGGCCTTGCCGACGTAATGGCGGGCGCAGGTCAGGGGAATCAAGGTCAGCAGTTCGGGGCTGATCAGCCGGTCGTACACCACGGCGTCGGCCTGCATCAACAGGCTCCAGGCGCGCAGGGTCAGCAGACGGGGATCGCCGGGACCTGCGCCGACCAGGGCTACTTCGCCCGGTCGGAACGGGGACTCAAGTGTGGCCGGTATAGCAATCGATGGAGGCATGGGACGTCCTTGGTGCTTCATCAGGTTGGCCGGCCCCAGTCTGTGTCAGGTGGTTGGCCGGACGGGCTATTCAGTGGGTGATGCAAGGGATGGTCGTCACCGGCGGCACGCCGATTTCGTCATCGCTGAGGTGGCAGCCGGGGTCCTGGCCCCACAAATCACCCTCGGCCCAGGCGCGCGTGCGGGTGTTGCCGTTGCAGATGGGCAACCAGCGGCATTGCGCGCAACGGCCACCGACGGCGCGGGGATGTTCGCGCAGGCGCAGCAGCAGGGCATCCGGCTGATCCAGCCACAACGTGCGGAACGGCGTGCGCCGGACATTGCCCACCGAGTGCTGCCACCAGTAGGTGTCCGGGTGCACTTCGCCGGTGTTGTCGATGTTAGCGATGCCGCTGCCGGAGGCGTTGCCACCCCAGGCACGGAGCATGTTTTCCAGGCGTGGGTAATGCTCGGGAAGACGAAGGGCTGCCCATTGCAGCAGCAGAATGGCGTCGGCATCGTTGTTGCCGCTGACAAAATCGCTGTCGCGACCCTGTTGGATGTCTTCCCAGGCGCGCTCAAAGATCAGCGTCATGGCCTCACGGCTCATCTGCTGGTGTGCGTCGAGTTTGCGACTGCGTTTGCCGCGACCGCTGTAGTTGAGGTGCGACAGGTAAAACTTCTGCACGTCGTACTCGCGCATCAGCGCCAGCAGTTGGGGCAACTGCGGATGGTTTTCCTGGGTCAGGGTGGTGCGCAGCCCGACGCGAATGCCCTGTTCGCGACAGAGTCGGATCGCCTGCATGGAACGGGCGAAGCTGCCCTTGAGTTGGCGGAAGGCGTCATGGGTGGCTTCCAGGCCATCGATGCTGATCCCGACGTAGTCGAAATTCGCCGCGCTGATCTGCGCGATATTGTGCTCATCGATCAGCGTGCCGTTGGTGGACAACGCCACAAAGAACCCCTTGGTCCGGGCGTAGGCGCTGAGCACAAACAGATCCTCGCGCAACAGCGGTTCGCCACCGGAAAGAATCAACACTTTGACGCCGGCATCGTGCAAATCGTCGATCACAGTCAGCGCGGCGGCCGTATCCAGTTCGTCGCGAAAGACGCTGTCGGCCGAGGTGGCGTAGCAATGTTTGCAGGTCAGGTTGCAGCGCCTGAGCAAGTTCCAGATCACCACCGGCGCCCGATTGCTACCCGGTGGACTGGTTCTGGGCGCAGGCGCCTGGCCGGCCAGCGCACGCAGGTATTGGCTGATCCTCAACATGCCACTCTCCTTGAGTCAGGTGTGTTCAGCGTGAAGCGGGCGGCAAGCGCAAGCCGGTTTTCTTCAGGATGCGGCTGCTCACCAGCATCTCGTCGGCCCCACAGGCGTCACCCAACAGATAGCGCAGGTGCTCGCGGTAGCGGTTGATTTCATCACCGCTGCGGCCATGCACCATGGCGAACAGGTTGTAGCGCCAGTCGGCTCGGCGTGGGCGGCGATAGCAATGGCTGACGAAGGGTTGCGCGCCGATCAGCGCGCCGAGGCGCGGCATGTCGGTGTCGCGCACATCCCAGACCGTCATGCCGTTGTGGCGATAGCCGAGGCGGTAGTGATTGGGCACGGCGGCGATCCGCCGAATCGCGCCCTCGGCCTGTAGTCGCTTGAGCAGGTCCAGGGTGGCGTCGATGTTCAGCCCCAGCTGTTCGGCGAGCCACGCCCATGGGTCTTCCAGCAACGGCAGACCCGCCTGGGTCAACACGATCAGGCGCTGGATAAGGGTGTCTTCAGGCCGGGAAATACAGACCGACATGGTAGGTCTCCTCTTTGGGCAGGTTGAGCAGCGGCAAACCAGTCAGGGTCTCGATGCGCTGCAGCGTCTCGGCAATGTCTTGTTCGGACGCGCAGCCGAGCACGAACCACATGTTCCAGGCGTGTTCGCGTCGATAGTTGTGCGCCACTTCAGGCAGGCCCTGCAGTTGCTCGGCGACCTCTTCAAAACGTTCTTCCGGCACCGCCAGGGCGGCGAGGGTAAAGGCGCCGCCCAGGCGTTCGATGTCGAACATCGGGCCGAAGCGCGTGAGCACGCCGTCAGCGAGCAGGGCATGCAGTCGCTCGAGCAGTTCCGTGCTGCTGCTCTGCAATTCGGCAGCCAATACCCGCCAAGGCTGGCGCACCAGTGGCAGGCCCAGTTGCAAGCGATTGATCAGGCGACGGTCGAGGTCATCCATGGGTCGGTGCTCCTGTGCGCGAAGGCGCAAAGCGGCCGCCGCACTGCTTGAAGACCTGGGTGCTGAACAGCAATTGATGGGGCAGGTCGCTCAGCAGATGCTCTTCAAGCAATGCCTGAATCTGCGCCTCCACCTGCTCACGTTGACGCCCGTGCACCATGCAAAACAGGTTGTACCGCCACTGCGGCAAACGCCGGGGCCGTTGATAGCAGAGGTTAATGCCGGGCGCTTGCCCCAGGCGCTGGCCGACTTCGTCGATCAGCGCATCGGGAACATCCAGCACCAGCATGGCGTTGGCGGTAAAGCCCAGCGCGCGGTGGTGCAGCACCAGGCCGATACGGCGAAACAGCCCTTGCTCGCTCCACTGGCGCATTTGTTCGAGCACCTGGTTTTCGTCAGCGTTTATCCGTTCGGCGAGGGCCTGATAGGGGCGCGCTACCAGCGGCAACCCGCCTTCGAGGTGCCGGCGCAACGCCAGCGCTTGTTGGGGGCTCAATCCGGGCTTCATGATTGTTCTCCCAGGGCAAAACCGAGGTCGATGCGGTAGGCGGTCAACATCGGCAGGTCCAGCGGCATGAGGCCGGTGTCGTTCTCCAGTTCTTCGAGTACGCGGTCGATGTGTTGGCGATCAGGGGCGGTCAGCACAAACCACAGGTTGTAGAAATGCTCCCGTGCGTAATTGTGATTGACCTCCGGGTACTGACTGACGCGCTCGGCTACCTGTTGCAGGCGTTCGGCGGGCACGGCGAGGGCGGCGAGGGTGCTGGCCCCGGCGCGGCTGTGTTCGAACACCGGGCCGATGCGTGAGAGGGTGCCGGCCTGATCCATTTCTTCCAGGCAGGCCATCACTTGCGATTCGCGGCAACCGATAATCCGCGCCATCTCTTTGTACGGTGACGGGCACAGCGGCATGCCGTGCTGAAAGCGGTCGATGAGTTGGCGGCTGAGCAGCTCAAGGTTCATTTCAATACCCCATTTTCTGCGCGCGACTGCTGAAGAAGATGCCGCTTGGCGCACTGGCAGGCAGGGTGCTCAGCAGCTTCAGGCTGTACGGATCCCAGACTTGAACCTGATTGCCGTCGCGTAACGACAGCCACAGTTGGTCACCGCGCGCGGTGAATTCCATGTGCAGCACCGCCGGTCCTGGCTTCAGATCCGCGACCACGGCATGGGTTTCGGTGTCGATGACCTGCACCCGATCGTTGTCCGGGTAGGCGAAGTTGACCCACAGCTGCCGACCGTCCGGGCGCGAGGTGACGAATATCGGTTGGCCGGCGACCGGGATGACTGCGGTCTGCTGCCAGGTGCGTGAATCCATCACCAACACTTGATGCCGGCCAACGGCGGGCACGAAGGCCTGGTTGTCGGCGACGGCCCAGCCTTCCAGGTGCGGCATCTTGTAGACCGGCAGTTTCGCCTGGCCGCGTCCATAGTCGCCGAGGACGCGCTGTACCCCGCGCTCGGGATGCCAGAGGTCGAGTTGGGCCATGCCGTCTTCGCCGAACAGGCCGGCCATGTAATAGCGGCCGTCCGGGGTGATCAGGGCGTCGTAGGGTTGCGAGCCAATACCGGTGAAACGGCTGATTTGCGGGGTGCCGCCCTGACTGAAATCGGCGGTCCAGATCTCGCCGGTATCGAACAGACTGAAGACAAAACGTTGCCCCGGCGCGTCGACCAATCCAACCACCCGCGAGCGCTTGCTGCCATCAGCGAGCGGAGTGGCCGGAATATCCGCCACCTGTTGCAGGGTGTCGGCATCGAACACCTTGACCCCGCCGGGCACGTAGTTGGACACGGCGATCAACTTGCCGTCCTGACTGATGGCGCCGCCAATGCTGTTGCCGCCCTGAATGACGCGATGGTCAATACGCCGGGTCAGCAAATCGATTTTGCTCAGCCCGCCGTCGCGCCCGAACACATAGGCGTAGCGTTGATCCCGTGAGAACACCACCGAGGCATGGGAAAGGTCGCCGAAACCCTCGAGTCGGGCCAGCGCGGTGTGGGTGTCGCTTTCAATGATTTGCACGCTACCGGTGGCGCGCTCCACGACCACGCCCAAGTCGCCGGTGCCACGCAAGGGAGGCTGAACGCAAGCGGACAACAACAGCCCGGTTGCCGCAGACAGCAGGATTGTACGGATCATGAGGCGGGATATCCCTGGAGGAGAAGATCGACCAGCCAACGGATGTCACCGGGGCTGAGCAACGGCGCCCAACTAGGCATCGCGGTGCCGGGCCGGCCTTGGGTGACGGTGGCAATCAGGCTGTCCCGTGACTTGCCGGCCAGCGCCGCGCGTGTCAATTCCGGGCCTAGCCCACCGGTGAGGTGCAGCCCATGGCAGGCGCCGCAGTCCTGGGTCAGCAGGTGTTCGAGTTGCGCCTGACGCTGGGCGTCCGGCGCCGCAACCGCGGTTGCGCAAATGAGGAGGAGGGCCGCCAGAATCACAGCGTGTCGATAAACCATCGTGACGCCCTCCAGGCGGTTATTTGAGTGTCAGTACCCAGGTCGCGAGAATTTTTGCTTCTTCTTCAGTCACCGGATTGGCCGGCATTGGCATCGGGCCCCAATTGCCTTGTGTACCGTTCTTGATGTGGCTCGCGAGGGTGTCCACAGCTCCGGGTACGCTAGCGTTCTTGGCTGCTACATCCTTGAGCGCCGGGCCGACAATTTTGGTGTCGATGGAGTGGCAGGCTGCGCAGGGTTTGCTCTTGAACAGCTCCAGCGCGTCTTGGGCCATGGCCGGCTGCACACTCAGCGCAGCAGTCAGGGCGAACAGTGAGAACAGAGTGTTTTTCATGGTGTTTCCTTGCATTGATGGAGCTCAATAGATGTCGTGTTGGGTGTTGTAGACATTGAACTTCCCGGTGGGTGTGATCAGTCGTTTGTCCTTTATGACTGATTTGAGCTTCAGTGTTTTGTCGTCGATCACTACCAGCGCCGATTCCTCTGTCTGACCGCTCCAGACGGAGAACCAGACCTCATCGCCGGCCTTGTTGTATTCCGGCTGCACAACGCGCATGGCGCCTTGCTTGATGCCGGCGTATTCGGCGATGGGCAGCACGGTGTAACCGGCGTCGAGTTTGTCGAGGTTGAACACCGCCACCGATTGGCTGAGCTTGGCGTCCGGGTTGAGGGTGGTGTCGACATACAGGTGGCGAGACTTGGGATGGGTTTTGATAAACAGCGAGCCACCGCCCTGGCCCTTGAGCGAGGCGACCTGTTTCCAAGCGTATTGCGGGTGTTTGGCCGGGTCGGTGCCGATCAGCGAGATGCCGTCATCACCCAGGTGGCTGGTGGCCCAGACCGGGCCGTAGGTCGGGTGGTTGAAGTTGGCGCCGCGACCCGGGTGAGGGGTTTTGCCGACGTCCACCAGCGCGGTCAACTTGCGCTCCTTGGAGTCGATCACGGCGACTTTGTTGGAGTTGTTGGCGGCGGTCATGAAGTAGCGGTGCGTGCTGTCCCAGCCACCGTCATGCAGGAAGGGTGCAGCGTCGATGTAGGTGACGGTGAGGTTTTTGATGTCCTGGTAATTGACCAGCATGACCTTGCCGGTTTCCTTGACGTTGACGATGAACTCCGGCCATTCGTGGGAAGCGATGATCGCCGCGACCCGGGGTTCGGGGTGGTATTCCTGCTTGTCGACGGTCATGCCGCGGGTCGAAACGATCTGTTTCGGCTCCAGGGTTTCGCCATCCATGATGGTGAATTGCGGCGGCCAGTAAGAACCGGCGATGGTGTATTTGTCTTCGTAGCCTTTGAATTTGGAGGTCTCGACCGAGCGTGCCTCGATGCCCACTTTGATTTCGGCGACCTTGGTCGGCTCGACCGGCCACAGGTCGATCATGTCGATCCGGGCGTCTCGACCAATCACCAGCAGGTAGCGACCTGAGGCGGAGATCCGCGAGATGTGCACCGCGTAACCGGTCTCGATCAGTTTGACGATCTTCTTGCTGTCGCCATCGATCAGGGCGATCTTGCCGTCATCGCGCAACGTCACCGAGAACAGGTTCGGCAGGTTGAGTTTGCTCAGCTGCTTCTTCGGACGGTCCTCGGGTTTGACCAGCACCTTCCAGGTTTTCAGCGTCTCGGCCATGCCCCATTCCGGTGGCGTCGGCGGCGTGTGCTGAATGAACTTGGCCATGACCGTGATCTGATCCTTGGTCAGCGCATTGGACGTCCCCCAGTTCGGCATGCCCGCCGGGGAGCCGTAGGTAATCAAGGCTTCCAGATACGGTTGCCCGCGCGACTGGGTGATGTCTGGCGTCAATGGTTTGCCCGTCGCCCCTTTGCGCAGCACACCGTGGCAGCCTGCGCAGCGCTGGAAGTAGATTTCCTTGGACGAGTCGAATTCGGCCTGGCTCATGTCCGGAGCACCAGCAGTTTTGACCATGGGCGGGGTGGCCGCGACGGCGGGCTCTTCAGCGCTGGCGGTATGACTCACCGCTAGGGCCAGTGACGAACACAATGTGGCGAGGGTCAGGGCAAACGTTTTTCTATTGCTGATCAGCATTCCATTTCTCCTCAGGCAAGACCTTTGCGATGTGCTGAAACGGCAGCGCAGAACGCAGGTTCTTAGTGCCGTGCAAGGCTATGCCCGAGCAGGCCAATGTTCGCTTGACGACGATCAAGTTTGCCGGCCATCTCACTTGCCAGGTTGTCGCAGGGGCCCGTAGCGTGTTCGTTGAATCCGCTTTTGGAACAGGCAGCCCATGGACCGTACCCAGTCTTGCGAACACCCGACCGAACCCTTCTACCAACCGCTGAATAATGAGGAGGCGCTGTTCGAACAAGCCTGGCGACACGGCATGCCGGTGCTGATCAAAGGCCCGACGGGCTGCGGCAAGACCCGTTTCGTCCAGCACATGGCCCATCGGCTGAAACTGCCGCTGTACACCGTGGCGTGCCATGACGACTTGAGCGCGGCGGATCTGATCGGCCGTCACTTGATCGGTGCCCAGGGCACCTGGTGGCAGGACGGACCGCTGACCCGAGCGGTGCGTGAAGGCGGCATTTGTTATCTGGACGAAGTGGTCGAGGCGCGTCAGGACACCGTGGTGGTGTTGCACCCGTTGGCCGATGATCGTCGTGAGCTGTTCCTGGAACGCACCGGCGAAGTATTGAAAGCGCCACCGTCCTTCATGCTCGTGGTGTCTTACAACCCCGGTTACCAGAACCTGCTCAAAGGCATGAAGCCCAGCACCCGCCAACGCTTTGTGGCGATGCGTTTCGGCTATCCGCCGGTGGCCGATGAGGAACGCATCGTTGCCCGAGAAGCGCAGGTGGACAGCGCGCTGGCGGCGCAAGTGGTGCGGCTGGGGCAGGCGCTGCGCCGGCTCGATCAACATGATCTGGAGGAGGTCGCCTCAACGCGACTACTGATTTTCACGGCGCGGATGATCCGCTCCGGCATGAGCCCGCGTGAGGCCTGCATGGCCTGCCTGGCCGAGCCGCTGAGCGACGATCCGCTGACCGTTGCCGCGCTGATGGACGTGGTTGATGTCCACTTCGGCTGAGTCCACGGGCGTTTCGCAACGCCACTTGCCAGGCGATCTGGCGATGTGGTTTTTCATTCTGGCTGAGCTGTCGGTGTTCGCCATCCTGATCCTGGTGTTCGCCGTGACCCAGGCGCTCAAGCCGCAGATGTTCAGTGAAAGCCGTCTATTGCTGAACACCTCCACCGGTCTGGCGATGACCCTGAGCCTGCTCACTGCGGGCCTGTTCGCCGCGCTGGCGCAGGAGCAAGTCAGGCGCTCACGGTCCCGCCACGGCGCCGTCTTCCTGCTGATGGCGTTGCTCGCTGCCAGTGTCTACGTGGTGTTGAAGCTCACGGAATACCGGCACTTGCTGGGCTCGGGGCTGGGCATGGAGCACAACACTTTTTTCACCCTCTACTGGATTCTCACCGGTTTTCATTTTCTGCATGTAGTGCTCGGCATGGTCATTCTCGGGTGGCTGGCCGAGCGCTGTCGCCGTGGCCTGTACGACGCCAACACGCGCAGCGGGTTTGAATCCGGCGTGCTCTATTGGCACATGGTCGATCTGATCTGGGTCATGTTGTTTCCGCTGGTCTACGTGCTGAGTTGACGAGGTTCTCATGTCTGTTTCCAGGGTATTGCTCGTCTGTTGGGCGGCGCTCGCGACGTTAAGCGTATGCACGGTGGCGTTGGCCCACGTTGGCGCGACATCGCTGCTGACAATGGCCATCTTGCTGGTGGCGGTGGGCAAGGCGTGGCTGATCACCGACGGCTTCATGGAGATGCGCCACGCGCCGCGGCTGTGGCGCCGGTTGATGGTGAGCTGGGCGCTGGTGTTGGCGGTGGTGATCGGGATGACACTGATGTCGTTCCGCTGAAGGAATACTCATGTGGGAGCGGGCTTGCTCGCGAAGGCGGTGTGTCAGGCACATCAATTGCGACTGACACACCGCCTTCGCGAGCAAGCCCGCTCCCACATTTGATTTGCGTCGTCGGCAATACCCGACCAAAACCATCTGCCTTTCTTGATCGCCATCAAGCAGGTTTCAACCCTTCGCTTCCTATCATGGACGGGCCAAGCAAAGAGGAAGCGACCATGTCAGAGACCTTCACCAAAGGCATGGCCAGGAATATCTACTTCGGGGGAAGCATCTTCTTCTTCCTGATATTCCTGGCCTTGACCTATCACACGGAACAGACCTTTCCGGCCCGCAGCAATGAAGCGCAGCTAACCGAATCAGTGGTGCGCGGCAAGTTGGTCTGGGAGCAAAACAATTGCATCGGCTGCCACACTCTGCTGGGCGAGGGCGCCTACTTCGCGCCTGAGCTGGGCAATGTGTTTCAGCGGCGCGGCGGGGAGGCGGGCTTCAAACCCTTCTTGCATGCCTGGATGAAAATGCAGCCACTGGGCGTACCGGGCCGACGCGCGATGCCGCAGTTCAAGTTGAGTGACCAGGAGGTGGATGACATCGCCGAGTTCCTCAAATGGAGCTCGAAAATCAACACCAATGGCTGGCCGCCAAACAAGGAGGGCTAAGCGATGAGCATTGCTAATCCGCATCTGAAATTCGCCTCGCAAGCCGTGGCCAAACCGTACTTCGTGTTTGCCTTGATCCTGTTTCTCGGTCAGGTGCTGTTCGGTTTGATCATGGGCCTGCAATACGTGATAGGGGACTTTCTGTTCCCGATCATTCCCTTCAACGTGGCGCGGATGGTGCACACCAACCTGCTGATCGTCTGGCTGCTGTTCGGGTTCATGGGCGCCGCCTACTACCTGATTCCGGAAGAGGCCGACCGCGAACTGCACAGTCCGAAACTGGCGATCATCCTGTTTTGGGTATTCGCCGCCGCTGGCGTGCTGACGATCCTGGGCTACCTGCTGGTGCCGTATGCCGGCCTGGCCAAGCTGACCCACAACGAGCTGCTGCCGACCATGGGACGAGAGTTCCTGGAACAGCCGACCATCACCAAGATGGGCATTGTGGTGGTGTGCCTGGGCTTCCTCTACAACATCGGCATGACCTTGCTCAAAGGTCGCAAGACCACCGTCAGCATGGTGATGATGACCGGATTGATCGGGCTCGCGGTGTTCTTCCTGTTCTCCTTCTACAACCCCGGCAACCTGGCCCGCGACAAGTTCTACTGGTGGTGGGTGGTGCATCTTTGGGTAGAAGGCGTGTGGGAACTGATCATGGGTTCGATGCTCGCTTTTGTCCTGATCAAGATCACCGGTGTAGACCGGGAAGTCGTGGAGAAATGGCTGTATGTGATCATCGCCATGGCGCTGATTACCGGGATCATCGGTACCGGTCACCACTTCTTCTGGATCGGTGCGCCCGAGGTCTGGTTGTGGGTCGGCTCGATCTTCTCGGCACTCGAACCGCTACCGTTCTTGGCCATGGTGATCTTCGCCTTCAGCATGGTGAAGAACCGTCGCCGGCAACACCCGAACCGCGCCGCCACGCTGTGGGCCAAGGGCACTACGGTCACCGCGTTCTTCGGTGCAGGCGTCTGGGGTTTTCTGCACACCCTGGCACCGGTCAACTTCTACACCCATGGATCGCAACTGACGGCTGCTCACGGTCACCTGGCCTTCTACGGTGCTTACGCGATGATCGTGATGACCTTGATCAGCTACGCCATGCCGCGATTGCGCGGGTTGGGTGAAGCGGCTGACGAGCGTTCGCAGACCTACGAAATCTGGGGCTTCTGGTTGATGACCCTGTCGATGGTGATGATCACGCTGTTCCTCACTGCTGCGGGTGTCGTGCAGGTCTACCTGCAACGCTGGCAGGTCGATGGAGTCGCGCTGCCATTTATGGCCACGGTGGAACATCTGCAAGTGTTGTTCTGGGCTCGTCTGGGTGCCGGTCTCGGGTTCTTCGCCGGGCTCGCGTGTTACCTGTTCAGCTTCAAGCAGCGTGGCCGCGCAGCCTTGCGCGCCCCGGCTGCGGTGGTTCCGTCATGAGCCGCTGTAACGGCTAGAAAAGGTCGGCCCGGCTGATACAGCGGGCCGTTTTTTTGCTTTACAAAAAGGGCAATGACCATGGCCTTTACCGTCGAATTGGAAGAGTGGGTCGGCAGCGTCTGGCATCGCTTCATCACCCGGCGCGCAAGCCCGGACTTCCCCGAAGCACGGGTCGAGCTGGCCAGTCAGCAACGACCGCTGGCGCTGCTGTTTCGCGCCATGGGCGGCGCCAGTGGCATTGGTGTCGAAGCCGCCAGCGACCGCGACCTGCTGTTGCGACGCAACGTGCTGCAGCAGATCGCCGGCACCTGCAAGCAAGTGCCCTTGGCGTGGTGCGACGAGGCGAACCTGCGTCTGCCGTCGAGCCTGGCGGTGTTTCCTGAAGTCGCGCTGAACGAGGAACTCTATCGTTGGCTCGCATTGTTGGCGGCCCAGGCCGGCCAGATGCGGCACTGGGGGCGGGACAATCAACGCTGGACGCAACAGCTGTTGCGGCGCTATCCCGCGTTGCGTGCCCGGTACAAACGTTTGGTTGATGCCCATCTGCAACTACGCCCGGATCCGGCGACATTGAACCCCGGCGAAGCGGCGCTGGAACGAGCGTTATGCCAGGCGCTACGCGAGCCGGGCAGTGTCGAACATTTTCCCCGCAGCGAACGGGCCGCGTGGCCGCTGCCATTGTGGCTGTACCCACCGCAAAACCTCGCCAGCCCGCAGGCAGCCGACCTCGGTGACGAGTCGGAAGAATCGCTGACGACCCCGCCCGGTGAGCAGAAAGGGGGAAGTAAACGCGCCAAGCGGATTGATGAAGGCAGCCGCGACGGCGGGTTGTTGATCGTGCGCCTGGAGAACCTGTTCAGCTGGACCGAACACGTCGACCTGGATCGCTGGTCAGACGACAGCGAAGACCCTGACGCGGCCAGAGTCGCCGAGGACCTCGACGAGCTGAGCCTGTCGCGCACCCGTCTGCGCAAGGGCGGCGGCCTCAAGCTGCACCTGGATTTGCCACCGGCCGATGTCGACGATATTCCCCTGGGCGAGGGCATCAAGCTGCCGGAGTGGGATTACCGCAAACAGCAGATGCAGGACAGCTTCGTCAACCTGCAAATGATGGTGCCCCGCGACTGCGAGGCGCAGCCATTGCCGCCACGGCTGAAGGCCTCGGCGCACCGTCTGCGCCGCCAGTTCGAGCACCTGCGCAACGACCGCCAATGGTTACGCCAGCAACCTCAAGGGTCTGAACTGGACATGCAGGCCTGGCTGGATTTTCACGTTGAACGCGAGCATGGCCAGTGTGCGGAACGCGGTCTGTTCATGGAACAACGGCAGACGCGCCGCGACCTGGCGTGCCTGTTGCTGGCCGACGTGTCGATGTCCACCGACGCGCACTTGAACGATGAACATCGGGTGATTGATGTGATCCGCGACAGCTTGCTGCTGTTCGGCGAAACCCTGTCGGTGCTGGGTGATGATTTCGCCCTGTACGGGTTTTCCTCACTGCGTCGTCATCAAGTGCGCATGCAGGAACTCAAGTCCTTCACCCAGCGTTATGACGACAACACCCGTGGTCGCATTCAAGGGCTCAAACCGGGTTATTACACCCGCATGGGCGCCGCCATCCGCCACGCCACCCAACTGCTGGGCAAGAGCAAACGCCGCAGCAAACTGTTGCTGCTGCTCACGGATGGCAAACCGAATGATCTGGATCTGTATGAGGGCCGCTACGGCGTTGAAGACACCCGCGAAGCGGTGCTGGAGGCGCGGCGTCAGGGGTTGACGCCGTTCTGTATCACGATTGACCGCGAGGCCGGGGATTACCTGCCGTACATGTTCGGCGCCAATGGCTACACCTTGATCCGCCAGCCCGAACAACTACCCCTGCGCTTGCCGCAGTTGTATCGCCAGCTGACCCAGCCGTGATCTCCTTGGTCACCTGGGTCCTGTAGCTGTCTTGTGGTGAGGGGATTTATCCCCGTTGGGCTGCGAAGCGGCCCCTGTTTTTTTCCAGCCACACCGCGTCCAATGGATTACGACGGCTTCGCCGCCGAACGGGGATAAATCCCCTCACCACAGCGCCACAGCACCACAGGCTCGGCAGCTGCTACAGGGGAGATTTGCGGGGGATCAGGCGTTGCGCGGTAGCCAGAAAAACATCGTCACGCAGAAGATCGTCAGGCCAATACAGAACCACATGAATTGGCGCAGCCGGCGTTCCCCCGCCTGTGCCGCCAATGCCGGCAGGGGCATGCCGCATTGGCGGCACTCGGTTTCTTGTGCGGGGTTGGTGTGTTGGCAATACAAACAGACGGGCATGGCACTCACTCGAACTGTTCCAGGCGCAGACGATCGAGAATGGCGATCTGGCGGCCGTCCTGGGTGATGATGTTTTCATCGATCAGGCGACGGATGATCCGCGAAAAGGTTTCCGGCTGGATCGACAGATGCCCGGCAATCAGTTGCTTGGCCATCGGCAGCTCGAATTGGCTGTCAACGGTTTGCTGGCGCACCAGTTGCGTCAGCAGATAGCGCACGACCCGGTGGGTAGCGTTTTTCAGCGACAGGGTTTCGATTTCGTTGACCCGTTGATGCAGGCGAACGCAGAGCTTGCCGAGCAGCGCAAAGGTCAGTCGGCTATTGCTCTGCAGCAGGCGCATGTAGGTGTTGTTGGATAACCGATAGAGCTGAGTCGGGCAGATGGCTTCGGCCGAGGCCACATAGTTCGGGGTGTCCATCAGCATCATCGCCTCGGCGAAGGTTTGCCGATCGCCGATCACCTCAAACACTTTCTCCTGCCCATCCGGTGTCAGGCGGTAGATTTTCACCGCGCCGGCAATCACGAAATAGAACGAGTCTGCCGGTTCACCCTGGCGGAACAACGGTTCGCCCTTGTCGATGCTCAACAAGTGGCTGGTACTCATCAGTTCATCCAGCTGTTCTTCGTTCAACGGCTCGAACAAGTGATGACTGCGCAGAATCTGGTGATGGACACGATGAAGCACCATAAGAATTCATCCTGAAGATTGAGGAGGGGATAGCGATCAAGTCAAACGAGGCCCAGCGAGACGCCGCTGGCCAACGCCAGAACCGAGGTCAGCACCACAAACCAGGCCAGTGGCTGGATGACTTTTTTCATGACGACTCCTGGGGATCGAGAGGGACCAAGGTTTTTTTGATTGCTGAAAGCGTGAGCAAGACGCGGGCCATGCCTGGAGGCCTTTGTTTATTGGGGGTGTCAGAAATCAGGGTAAAAAAGACCACAAGGTTTAGGGTTCAAATAACCCTTAAATGGTCATTTGTACCCTGATCCAAACACCCTTGTGGGAGCGAGCCGGCTCCGGGCGGCGTTCCGACGATAGCGGCGGGTCAGTCGACATTGATGCTGAATGTTCCGCTGTCATCGCGAGCAGGCTCGCTCCCACAAGGACAAACGCCCTCGCCTCAGAAATACGAGAAAGCTGCAGGGCACGCCCCTTGCACACTTGATCTGCGACAAAGGCAATTGATCGCCAATACCCGATCATTGCCCCCGGACTTACCTCGACGCATGTGGATTGGCGTCAGGTCAGCAGCAAGGTAAAGGAGTGGCTTTATGCAAGTGCTTGACCGCCGTAAAGCGATGGCCATCGCGCCGCTGTTACGTTTGGCCTTTCGGCCATTTTTCCTCGCCGGCTGCCTGTTGGCAGTGCTGGTCATTCCGCTCTGGCTGGCCGCCTTCAGTGGTGCGCTGTCCGGTTGGCTGCCGGCGGGTGGGTGGCTGGGCTGGCATCGACACGAATTGCTGTTCGGGTTCGGCCTGGCGATCATCGCGGGTTTTCTGCTGACAGCGGTGCAGACCTGGACCGGTCGTCCCGGCCTCAGCGGGCGACCACTGGCCGCGCTGGCGCTGCTGTGGTTGTTGGCGCGCGTGGCCTGGCTGGTCAATGCGCCGTTGCCGGTGCTCGCCGTGCTGGAATTGGCGTTCCCGCTGGCGGTGGCCGCGCTCATGGGTTTCACCTTGTGGAAGGTGCGGCAGAAACGTAACTACCCGATTGCGGTGGTGCTGTTGTTGTTAGCGGCGGCCGACGGGTTGTCCCTGTACGGCCTCATCGAAGGTCATGAAGGCTGGCAGCGTCAAGGCGTGCTGACCGGCCTCTGGCTGGTGGCGGCGATGATGGGCTTGATCGGTGGGCGCGTCATTCCGTTCTTCATCCAGCGCGGCCTCGGCAAGGTCGATGGCGTGACCCCTTGGCCGTGGCTGGATTGGCTGCTGCTGATTGGCTCACCGCTGGTGGCGTTGTTATATGCCGCCGGACCTGCGCTTGACCCCAATCTCTGGGTCGGCCTGTTATTCGCCGTGTTGGCCGCCGGGCATCTGGTGCGTCTGGTTCGCTGGCATGATCGCGCCCTCTGGCACGTGCCGTTGCTGTGGTCGTTGTACCTGGCGTATGCCTGGTTGGCGGTGGCCTGTCTTGCAATGGCGCTGTGGCATTTCGGTGTGCCGATCAATCCGAGTCTGGCGGTGCATTGCCTGACCATCGGCGCCATGGGCGGCCTGGTGCTGGCGATGATCGCGCGGGTCAGCCTGGGCCACACCGGCCGAGCGCTGGAGCCGCCGTCGGGCATGACCCTGGCATTCATTTTGCTCAACCTGGCGTGTCTGAGCCGGGTCGTGTTGATCCTGTTCTTTCCCCTGCCTGCGTTGTGGCTGGCCGGTCTGTGTTGGGTGCTGGCGTTCGCGCTGTACGCCTGGCGCTACGGGCCGATGCTGCTGCGGGCCCGGGTGGACGGCCATCCAGGCTAAGCAAGCGAACTGACGGAGGCTGCCAGTGTTATATCCCTTTTTACTGGTCACCCACTTGCTGGCGGCGATTGCCTTCATCGGCACGCTGTTTTTCGAGGTGGTGATCTGGCACAACGCCCGCCAGCAAGTGGCGGTTACCGCGCAAACGGGCGCCGATCAAGCGATTGCAGTGCGTTCGCGCAAGGTGCTGCATGGCGTGGTGTTGCTGTTGTATGGCGCCGGCATCAGCCTGGCGTGGCAACACCGTGGCGTATTGAGTCAGCCGCTGGCCAGCAGTTTTGGCACGTTGCTGAGCCTGAAGATCATCCTGGCCCTGAGCATCATCGGCCATTACTTCCTGCTGGCGTACTGGCTGAAAAGCGCACGCCTGACCACGACTCGCGCCAGCTGGATTCGCCGCAGCATCCTCGGGCACATGGTGTTGATCGTGATCCTGGCCAAGGCCATGTTCTATTGGCACGGTTGATCGCCCGCCGTCCCTGACAGACAAAACCCGCGTCAACCGGAGGGCTGGCGCGGGTTGGGTGTGAGCGACAATCGATCAGTGACGACGGTTCAAGGCGTTAACAAACAACACGTTGTTTTCCAGATGGATGTGTTGCATCAGGTCATCACGAAACTCCACCAGCCCACGATACAGGGCACGCCAGGTGTTACAGGCATCGGCCGGCGGGGTGATGTTGTTGGTCAGCGCGAGCAGCTTTTCGAGGGCTTCGCCATGTTGATCATGTTCAAAGCGCAGCACCTGGATCGGCGGCGCGGCCTGAGGGCCGATGCCCTGTTGCAGCATCGGGAACAGCACTTGTTCTTCCTTGAGCATGTGGCCTTCGAGTTCTTGTTGCATGTCGGTCAGCAGATCGGCCAGGCCGTTGGGGCAGGTGCTGCGCGCACCGTGGACCTGCTCGACGCGACGGGCCAGGCGGATCAGTTCCGGCAGTTGCTCGCGATGGCGGGCGTGATAGCGCGCCAGAAGGTGGGCGATCAACAGCTCCGACGGTTCGCTGCGCCAGTCGTGCTGGGTTTCGCCGGTGTCTTGCAGCCGGTGCAGCGCATCGGCGATCAGCACCGGATCGAGGTCTTTGCCAGCGGCCGCTTCGCGCAGGCTTTTATGCCCGCCACAACAGAAGTCCAGTTTGAAGGTGTGAAAGATCCGCGTGGCGCCGGGAATATCGCAAGCCAGTTGGCCGAGGCTTTGTTCCAGTAGGGTCAGGCTCATCAGGGGGTTCCTTGTTTGGATTTCAACGGTTCCCCAGACTTATTGCACCCGGCATGCCATCTTTAACGTATTGAAAAATAGAGCTTTATTTTTAGTTGTGGTGATAGACACCCGGACGCTTTAGGGTGAATCCAACCATAGAGGGTAAAAACTACCATGCTGCGTGAAAGCCTGGCGGCCGACCTGATTGTCGAGTTGCCCAATGCTGTGCGGTTGCAACGATTGGTCCAGACCTTGCGCGAATACTTCAACAGTGGCGCCGTGGGATTGCTGCGTCTGGATGATGACAGCCTCAGGCCGGTCGCGACGGTGGGGCTGGTGCATGAAGCGTTGGGCCGTCGGTTTGTCATCGCCCAGCATCCGCGGCTAGCGGCGATCATGGCGTCGCGCGAACCCACCTGGTTCGAGCCCGACAGTCGCTTGCCGGACCCCTATGACGGCTTGCTCGACAATCACGCCGGCGAACCGATGCCCGTACACGACTGCATGGGCGTGAGCCTGTACGTGGAGGGTCGGATCTGGGGCGCGATCACCCTTGATGCGTTGCACGCCGGGACTTTCGACAGCCGTGCGCGAGAAGAACTCAAGCGCTGCACCTTGCAGATCGAAGCCGCTGTGCGAGTCACCCGGCTCGAGCAGGAAAACCGCAGCCTGCGCTTGTCCCGCAGCGATATTCAAGACGTGCGCAGGCCCGCTGATGAAGGCGAAATCCTCGGGCAGAGCGAGGTGCTGCATCTGTTGCTCAATGAACTGGACGTGCTGGCCGATTCCGAGCTGCCGGTGTTGCTGCTGGGCGAGACGGGCGTCGGCAAAGAGCTGTTCGCCCGGCGCTTGCATCGTCTGTCGCGCCGCAGTCATAAGCCGCTGGTGCAGGTCAACTGCGCGGCTTTGCCGGAGTCTCTGGCAGAGAGTGAATTGTTCGGCCATGTCAAAGGCGCGTTTTCCGGCGCCACCAGTGACCGTGCCGGGCGTTTCGATGCGGCCAACGGTGGCACGCTGTTTCTCGATGAAGTCGGTGAATTGCCATTAGCCGTGCAAGCGAAGTTGCTGCGCACCCTGCAGAACGGTGAGATCCAGCGCCTCGGCGCCGACAAGCCGTTGCATGTCGATGTGCGCATCATCGCCGCGACCAACCGGCACCTGCCGGACAGCATCCGCGACGGCTTGTTTCGGGCCGATCTGTATCACCGACTCTCGGTGTACCCGGTGCCGATTCCACCGCTGCGCGAGCGGGGTAATGACGTGTTGATGCTGGCCGGGCATTTCCTTGAACTCAATCGGGCACGACTCGGTTTGCGCGGTTTGCGTCTGTCACCGGCGGCTGAGCGTGCGCTGCTGACGTACAGCTGGCCGGGCAACGTGCGCGAGCTGGAACATGTGATCAGCCGGGCCGCGTTGAAACAGCTCAGTCGCGGCACCAGTCGTACGCTGATCATGACCCTGGAACCCGAGATTCTGGACCTCGACAGTGCCATGGGCGGGCAGGGCGCGGTCGTCGAAAGTCCCCTGGACGTGACGGCTGATGAGCCGTTCCAGCCCCTGGGTGAAGCGGTCGATGATTACCAGCGCAAGAAAATCCTCCAGGCCTTGAGCCTGTCCGGGGAGAACTGGGCCAGCGCCGCGCGGATTCTGGAAGTCGACCCCAGCAACCTGCACAAACTGGCTCGGCGTCTGCGCCTTAAATAAGGCTGGGCGTGCTAAGTGTTGATGGTGATCAAGGTGCTGTTGCGCAGTGTGTCGCACACTGGGCAGAACCCTTTTTGGAGATCACCGTCATGCCCCTTTCCCTGGCACAGATGCGCCGCAACTACACCCTTTTTGGCCTGCAAGACGACTCGGCGCTGGAGGACCCGATAGCGATGTTCCGGCAATGGCTGCAACTGGCCCGCGACACCGAGCGCGCGCCTGTCGAAGCCAACAGCATGGTGTTGGCGACGGTCGACAGTGAAGGGCGCCCGCACGCCCGGGTCCTACTGCTCAAGGGTTTGAGCGATGAAGGCTTCACATTCTTCGGTAATTACCAGAGCGACAAAGGCCAGCAACTGGCGGCCAACCCGCATGCCGCCATGACCTTTTTCTGGCCGGGGCTGGAGCGTCAGATACGTATCGAAGGCCAGGTCTCCAGGCTCGACCCGATGCTGTCGGATGCGTACTTCGATTCCCGCTCACAGGACAGTCGCCTGGGCGCCTGGGCTTCACCGCAAAGCCGGCCGTTGGCCAACCGGGCCGAGCTTGAATCGCTGTTGCTACAAACCACCCAACGTTTTGCCGGCAAGACCGTGCCGCGGCCCGAGCATTGGGGCGGCTACTGCTTGCGCCCTGAGCGTCTGGAGTTCTGGCAGGGCCGTGCGGACCGCTTGCATGATCGTCTCGATTACCGGTTGTGCGATGGCGCATGGCAACGCAATCGCCTGGCACCTTGAGCCCCACTGCGCAGGTCATGTAGCGACGCAGATCAACCGTGGGAGCGGGCTTGCTCGCGAAGGCGGTGTGTCAGGCAACATCAATGGTGACTGACACACCGCCTTCGCGAGCAGGCTCGCTCCCACAGGTTTTTGTGTGGCCAGCACAATCTTCATCTGTCCCTGTGGAGGTACCTCCTTGGAGGAATAGGCTCACCGGGGATTCCGGTTCAGGCTTTATCCCATACCCTCATTCACGGGAAGGCTTGGATATGGCCCATCTGGCGCAACGCACGTTTGAACCCCTGAACATCGCCGTGCTGACCATCAGCGATACGCGCACCTTTGACACCGACACCTCGGGGCAGACCCTGACGGATTTGCTGCAAACGGCCGGGCATGTATTGATTGACCGTGACCTGGTCAAGGACGACATTTATCAGATCCGCGCCAAGGTCTCTCACTGGATCGCAGACCCTCAGGTTCAAGTGATACTGATGACCGGTGGCACCGGTTTCACCGCGCGTGACAACACACCGCAAGCAGTCTTGCCATTGCTGGACAAACACGTGGAAGGCTTCGGTGAACTGTTCCGTCAGGTGTCCCTGGCGGAAATCGGCATGTCCAGTCTGCAGTCACGGGCGCTGGCCGGGATGAGCAATGGCGTGCTGGTGTGCTGCGTTCCGGGCTCGCCCGGCGCGTGTCGAACCGCCTGGAACCAGATCCTGCTCGAGCAATTGGACAGCCGCACCGGCCCGTGCAATTTCGCCCCGCATTTGAAGCCGCAAGGGCAACAGGTCATCGACGCCTGCGAGCCACGCTCATGACCGGCCGGGTGTGCGACCTCGGTAATCTGATGCCGGTGGACGAGGCCATCAGCCGTTTGCTGGATCAGGCACCGCCGCCGCCCCTGGCGCAAAAGATCGGTCTGGATCAAGCCTTGGGTCGGGTGCTGGCGGCGGACATTCATTCCCCCGTCAACCTGCCGGCCTGGGACAACAGTGCGATGGACGGTTACGCCCTCAGAGCCGCTGACCTGCCAGCGGACGGTGGCTACTTGCCGATTGGCGGACGAATTGCGGCGGGTGATCCGGCGTGCTCGCCGTTGCTCGCGCAGCAGGCGGTACAGATTTTTACCGGCGCACCATTGCCGCCGGGTGCCGACACGGTGGTGCCGCAGGAACGCTGCCGGATCGATGGCGAGCGCGTCTGGTTTCCGTCCGTAAGCGTTGGCGATCACGTGCGCAAGGAAGGCGAGGAGGTTCGCCGGGGAGATCTGTTGCTCCAGGCCGGTAAACGCCTGCGTGCGCAAGAAGTGGGATTGCTGGCCGGCGCTGGCATCGCGCGGGTCGAGGTTTATCGACCGTTGCAGGTGTGCTTGCTCAGCAGCGGCAATGAACTGCGTGAACCCGGCGATCCATTGGCGCCGGGGCAGATTTACAACAGTAATCGTTACTGCCTCGCGGCGTTGTTGAGCGGTTGGGGCGTCGAGGTGCACGACTATGGCGTGATGGCCGATGAGTTGGCCGCCAGCCGGCACGCCTTGAGCCTGGCGTCCTCGGAATGCGACCTGTTGTTGAGTTCCGGTGGCGTCTCGGTCGGTGAGGAAGATCACCTCAAACAGGCCATCGAGGAACTCGGTAGCCTGGATTTCTGGCGGCTGGCGATTCAGCCGGGTAAACCGCTGGCCTTCGGCGAAGTGGCCGGCAAACCGTGGATCGGCATGCCGGGCAATCCTTCAGCGGCGCTGATTACCGCGTTGGTGGTGGTGCGTCCGTTCTTGCTCAGGGCCCAGGGCGTGAAAGACGTGTTGCCGGTGCCAATGGCCGTGCCCGCCGGGTTCGACTGGTTGCAGCGCAACAAGCGTCGGCAGTACCTGCGGGCTCGACTGACCCCGGGTGCTGACGGCCAGTTGAGCGTGGAACTGCACCCTCAGCAAAGCTCGGCGATGTTGACCGCCGCGTGTTGGGCCGATGGGCTGGCGGTGATCGAGTGCGAACAGCAAGTGCTCAAGCACGACAACGTGATGTTCCTGTCCTTCGCCGACCTGATGCATTGATCGTAATTGATTGTCGTCAAGGCTCTGCCTGCCGGTCTCGCTAGACTGGCAGCGCGTTTTTCCATGAGGATTACCCATGCAACTGGTCTGCCCGGCAGGGAATCTGCCTGCGCTAAAAGCGGCGGTACGCGAAGGTGCCGATGCCGTTTATGTCGGCTTTCGCGATGACACCAATGCCCGGCATTTCGCGGGGCTGAACATGGACGACAAACAGTTCGACGCGGCGGTCGCTCACATCCGCCAGCATCAACGCAAACTCTACGTCGCGGTCAACACCTACCCGCAACCCAAGGGCTGGGAACGCTGGCAGCGGGCGGTCGATCGTGCCGCCGATTTCGGCGTGGATGCGCTGATCGCCGCCGACCCCGGGGTACTCAACTACGCCAGCCAGCGTCACCCGCAACTGGCGTTGCACCTGTCGGTACAAGGCTCGGCAACCCATGCCGCGGCGCTGGAGTTTTATGCGCAGCGCTACGGCATTCGTCGCGCGGTGCTGCCGCGGGTGTTGTCCTTGGCGCAGGTGCGCCAGGTTGCCGCGAGCAGCCCGGTGCCCATCGAAGTCTTTGGTTTCGGCAGCTTGTGCATCATGGCCGAAGGGCGCTGCCATCTGTCTTCCTACATTACCGGCGAGTCGCCGAACCTGCGCGGCGTTTGCTCACCGGCCAAAGCGGTGCGCTGGAGCGACGACGCCGACGGCTTAAGCGCGCGGCTCAGTGAAGTGCTGATCGACCGCTACACCCCCGATGAACCCGCCGGTTACCCGACCCTGTGCAAAGGCCGTTTCCTGGTCGGCGGTAAACGCTTTCATGCACTGGAAGAACCCACCAGCCTCGACACCCTGGACTTGCTGCCGGAATTGACGGCCATCGGCGTCGAGGCGGTCAAAATCGAGGGCCGGCAACGCAGCCCGGCCTATGTCGAACAAGTCACCCGCGTCTGGCGCGCGGCACTGGATGCCCATCGTGGCTCGCCGGGCAGTTTTCGGGTCAAGGAGGAATGGCGCAAGGTGTTGGCCGGTTTGTCCGAAGGCAGCCAGACCACCCTGGGTGCTTACCATCGATCATGGCAATGAGGGAGTCGACATGAAGCTCAGCCTTGGACCGGTCCTGTTTTATTGGGACAAAGAGCAACTCAGCAACTTTTACGCCGAGATGTCGGCCTTGCCCCTGGATGTGATTTACCTGGGGGAAACCGTGTGTTCTAAACGCCGGGCCTTTTCACTGGATCAATGGCTGGGGCTGGGGCGCGAGTTGCAGGAATGCAGCCAGGCGCAGTTGGTGATCTCCAGCCTGACGCTGATCGAAGCGGCTTCCGAACTCTCCAGCCTTCGCCGGCTCTGCGACAACGGCCAATTGTTGGTGGAAGCCAACGACATGGGCGCGGTGCAGTTTCTGGCCGAGCGCAAGTTGCCGTTCGTGGGCGGCCCGGCGCTGAATGTGTACAACGGTCATACGCTCGCGCAACTGCTGGACTGCGGGATGACCCGTTGGGTGCCGCCGGTGGAATGCTCGGCAGCGCTGATTGGCGATGTGCTCGATCAAGTGCGCGAACTGGGCCGTGAGGTGCCGGAAGTCGAGATCTTTGCTTATGGGCATTTGCCGTTGGCCTATTCCGCACGCTGCTTCACGGCCCGGGCGGAAAACCTGCCCAAGGACGACTGCCGGTTTTGCTGCCTCAACTACCCTGATGGCCTGCCGCTGACCAGTCAGGAAGGGCAGGCGCTGTTCACCATTAACGGTATTCAAACGATGTCAGCGGAGGTGACCAATCTGCTGGCGGATTACACCGGGCTGGTGGCCTGTGGCGCCGATCTGTTGCGTCTGAGCCCTCGCGCTCAGGGCATGGCCGAGGTGATCGCGGCCTATCAACGGGTTCGTCTGGGCGAGACACCGCCGCTGTTCGTCGACGGTTGCAATGGCTACTGGCATGGCCAGGCCGGCATGTTGCGCGTCGAGGAGGTCGGCCTGTGTTGAATCGTAAGAAGTGGTTGTTGAAAGGTGCCGACCGGTTGTTGCCATTGGTGCGCCGGGTGCCTTTTGCGGTGCAGCGCCTGGCGTTGCAGCAGGCGCTCAATCGCTGCCTCGCCGGACCGTTGCGCGATGGCGAGTTTGAAGTGTTGCGTGGGCGTTGGTTGTGTTTGCGGATTCCGGACCTGGGGTTGTCGTGGTTCCTGACGTTGACGCGTGACGGGTTGCGAATTGCTGAACGCGCCACGGCGCATGTAACCATCAGCGGTAACTGGCGCGAGTTTTTGTTGTTGGCGAGTCGTCAGGAAGATCCGGACACGTTGTTCTTTCGCCGGCGTTTGGTGATTGAGGGGGATACGGAGTTGGGGTTGGCGTTGAAGAACCTGATCGACAGTCTGGATCCTGATGTGTTGCCTGTGTGGTTGTGGCGCAATCTGGAGCGGGCGGGGAAGGGGTTGGCTGCGGGGTAATCGACATCGCTGCGATGGCGGCCGGTTAGCCGTATTTTTGGTCGGGGTACATATCCATTCCTGCGGTAACGGCGACTTAGGGTTCCGCCCTTACGGCGGGTCACTTTGGAAAAGCGCCAAAGTAACCAAAACGCTTTGGCCCCTGACGTACGGCCCTTCGCTTAGGCTCAGGGTACCCTCGCTCCGGTCCTGCTCCGTGGGCCCGCCGCCATCGGCCATCCATGGCCGGGGGCGGCTACCGCGGCATCCTTGCCGCGGTGCCCACTGCGCAGAACCTGCGCTCGGCCTTCCGACGGGGCAGATCAAGATCAAAAGCCAGATCAAAAGCCAAAGCGAGGCGGCCTGATAGCCGACCTGATGTCTGTCATGGTCATCGGCGGTGGACCTCTATGTCATGCCCGCCAAAAATCCAACTGTGGGAGCCTGCTCGCGAAGGCGGACTTACATTCAACATTGATGTCGACTGACAGGGCCTCATCGCGAGCAGGCTCGCTCCCACAGGGGGAATGCGCACGCTTAAAGAGACAGGCCGGCCGGTAGGCCGCCTCGCGGTGCTTTTGCGGTACTCGCCCCTATATCGAGAGGCTGAGTGGAGGTTCTGCGCAGTGGGCAACCCGGCATGGATGCCGGGTTAGCCGCCCCCGGCCATGGATGGCCGATGGCGGCGGGCCCACGGAGCAGGACCGGAGCGAGGCACCGAACGACAGGGGCAATAGCCCTTGGTTACTTGGGGCTTTTCCAAGTGACCCGCCGTAAGGGCGGAACCATCGGTTGCCGTTACCGCAACAATGGATATGTACTCCGACCAAAATCATAGGTCAGCGGTCAGCGGTCAGTGCGCTTTCGCGAGCAAGCCCGCTCCCACAGTTTTGATTTTCGTTGTCCCTTAGGCCATCGTTTCCTGCCGGCTTTCATGCTGCCGAGCATCACTGGCAATCAACTGCCTGATCTGTTCAAACAACTCATCACTCTCTGCCTCAGTGCAATCCTCGCCATAACGCTTACGCAACCCATAATGGCTAAGAATCAAATGCACATCCGCATGCAGATCATGCTGCTTCAGGCAATTTTCAACACATTGCAAGGGACACCCATCCAACGCAAAAATCCGCCGCCCCGAGCGTGCCTTGTTGACCAGCGCCGCCACATGCCCGCCGACCCCGACGATGCAGGACATTTCCGCCAGGCCGCTGCGATCCAGCCGCACGGCCAGGGTGTTGGCCAGTTGGGCGACGTTGGAGCAGCCTGAGCAGGAGTAAATCAGAGGCAAGGTTGAACGGGACATGAGCGCTCTCCATGGATGGACTTCTTCAGTGTGCAAGGCTGGTGGCATTGCGCATTGACTGCGGTCAATTCCGTCTATTGGAAGGCCGCGAGATCCTCTTCGGCGAGGATGCTGATGTTGCGTCGTTCCATGGCGATCAGGCCGCCGTCCACCAGTCGGTGCAAGATCCGCGAAAAGGTTTCCGGCTGGATGCCCAGCTTCGAAGCCACCAGGCGTTTGGACACCTGCAACACAATCAAGCCGCTGACCGGATTGCGTTCCTGGAGCAGAAAATTGATCACCCGCCGGCTCGCACTGGCCATGGTCAAGGTGTCGATGTCCCGCAGACGCAGGTGCAAGTGGACGCTCATGCTCGCGAGGATCGCCAGGCAAACTTTTGGCTGGTCTTCCAGGGCGTTGCGGTAATGGCTGCCCTCGATACTCACCAGCACGCTGTCCTTCAGCGCCGTGGCGCTCACCGGGTAGAGGCGGGCCTGGCTGAACAGTAAGGCTTCGGCAAAGGTCTGGCCCGGCTGGATGATCTCCACCAGGTTTTCCTGACCTTCGCCGGTCAGCCGGTACAACTTGATCTGGCCGCTGACCAGCAGGAAAAAGCGCTTGGCCGGATCGCCTTGGTGCATGAGTGTGCTGTGACAGGCCAGGCGCTTGAGCATCGCCAGGCCGCAGACTTCCTCGAAGATTTTCTCCGGTAACTGGCTGAACAGATGGTGACGACGCAACGATAAAACGATGGAAGGGTGGGTCAGCATGGCGTACCTCCGCTGACGCTCATAGTAGAGAGCGCCGGCCCGATGACCTATGCCTCTGCCGGCCTACCTCCAAAGAGGCATGCCCGTCATCCGGCATTGCGCAGATGCTCCATGGCCCACACCGCCGCCTCGACCCGCGAGCGCAAGCCGAGTTTGTGCAGCAGGTTTTTCACGTGAACCTTGACCGTGCCTTCGGTGATGCCCAGCTTGTGCCCGATGACCTTGTTGCTGAAACCGCTGGCGATGGTTTTCAGCACCTGGCGTTCACGCTCGGTCAGTTCCACCACGGTCTGGCGCTGCGGTGAGCGCAGTGCCTGGGCCATGACCTGGGTCAGCCCCGGGCTGATCACCAATTCGCCGTTCAAGGCATTGCGGATGTACTGAATCAACAGCTCGGGCTCCATGTCCTTGAGCAGGTAGCCGTCGGCATCCAGACGCAGTGCGTCGCGAATATCGTCTTCGGCGTCCGATACCGTAAACAGCAGCACCTTGCCGGTGTAGTGCATCGCCCGTAATTGGCGCAGGGTTTCAATGCCATTCATCAGCGGCATGTTGTTGTCGAGCAACACCAGGTCCGGTTGCAGCGGCTCGATCAGAGCGAGTGCTTCTTCACCGTTATTGGCTTCGCCGACGATCAGGAAATCATCTTCGAGTTCGAGCATCTGGCGGATGCCGTGACGCATCATCGGGTGGTCGTCGACCAGCAGGATGGTGTGTTGCAGGGACGGGTTCATGTGACGCTACCTTCTGTTTTCTGCCCGAGAAACTCCGGTTGGAATTCCAGTTGGACGCGGGTGCCTTGCGGCTCCCTGGAGACTATTTCGAGTTGGCCGCGCAAGCTGCGGGCGCGCTCATCCATGATTTTCAGGCCGTGGTGTTCGCGTTGGTCGACGTTGCCGCTGAAGCCACGCCCGTCGTCTTCGACGATGAGCCTGACGGTTTCACCGGCCTGACGCAGTTGCAGCCAGGCGTTCTGCGCGTGGGCATGGCGCAGGCAGTTGGAGAGCGCCTCGCGGGTGATCTGCAAAATGTGGATTTGCTCGCTGGCCGATAACTGAAAGGCCAGCGCGTCGACGTGCAGGTGCACCTGGAATTCGCCGCGACGGGAGAATTCCTCGGCGGTGTCCTTGAGTTCCTGCACCAGTCCCGCATCGTGAATCTGCAAGCGAAAAGTGGTCAGCAACTCGCGTAACTGGCGGTAGGCATTGTTCAGCCCCTCGCGCAGTTCGGCGGTGACGTTTTCCAGGGTTTCGACCGGTTCGCCACGGCGCATCAGAGTCTGCAGGCGGCTGACTTGCAGCTTCATATAGGACAAGGCCTGGGCCAGTGAGTCGTGCAGCTCGCGGGCAATGATCGTGCGCTCGTCGAGCAGCAGCAGGCGATGATCCTGTTCCCGTTGGCGCTTGAGCGACAGCGAGGTGCCAATCAGGTTGGCCAGGGCCTGGATCAGTTGGGTTTCCCAGGCTTGCGTCGGGTGCCCGTCGACAAAGTGCGCCTTGAGTTCACCCAGTTCACTGCCCTGATTGCTGATGCTGAAGGTTTGTGGACTGGCTTTATGGTGCTTCTGGCACGTGGCGCAATCGCTGCTGGCGCAGACTTCGCGGATGTTCGCGCCATGCAGGGCGAGCAACTGCTGGGCCGGTGCCTGCATTTGTCCTTGCAGGCACAGCGACAGACGCAAGCCGGGCAAGCGTTGCTGGAAGCGCCGGATCAACTCATCCAGGCCTTCGGCATTGGCCAGGCGTGTGGCCAGGCTTCGACTGCTTTGGTACAGCAACTCGAGGGCGGCATTGGCTTGTTGCAGGTTCAGGGTTTTTTGCTGGACCTGACTCTCAAGGGTGCGATGCGAATCTTCGATCGTCTCGGCCATGGCGTTGAAGCTCATGGCCAACTGGCCCAGTTCGTCCTGGGACTGATGATTGACCCGCACCTTGAAATCGCCGCGCCGAAAGCGCTGGGTCGCGTCCACCAACTCTTTCAAGGGCATGACGACCCCGTACTGCAATTCGTAGAGCCCAATCAGCAGGACGAACAGGGTGGTGAACAAAGCCAGGCCCTGGATCACCTGTTGCCAGCCTTGCTTCTGTTCGCTTTGGCGCTGCAACAGGTTGACGAACTGGTTCAGTTGTTCAATGAAGGGTAGGGCCTGGACCTGAAAATAGGCGGCGTCGCCGCGTTCCAGTGCCGGGCGCAAATCCTCGTTCCATTGCTGCTGGATTTGCCCGTAGCTGATTTGCAGCGCAGTGGTCGGGCCATCTTCCAGCACCGCCTTGAGTGATTGGCTGGTGAGACGGGTTTGCAGGCTGTCGGTGATGGCGATGATTTCTGAGGGCGTTGCACCCGCCGCCAGTTTCCAGCTCAGGTGGTAGGTCTCCATGCGCACCGAGCCTGCGGTGTTGATGGCGGCCGCATCGCCCTGGCTGAACCAGGCGATCAACCCGGCGCTCAACGAACTGGCGAGGGCGAGCACGGCGATCAGGATCACCGCCAGCCCGGCGCGAGCGGGCAGGGAGCTGCGCAACCAGCGGACCATCAGCGCAGGTCCCGGAAGACATCAGGAAAACAGAACACGTGGAGCTCCAGGAAGGGGTTTTGCCGCCGATCCCGGGCGCGCTACCTCTAAAGAGTTGTCGACTGATCCTTGTCAGCAAAAACCTTGGCAGAAAACCTCAAGACGCTGATAAACCAACGGTTTTAGGGTTTTCCTGCACTACCTCCTTAGAGGTAGACCGCGCAAGCATAGGCCTATGCCCCCTTGGGCTTCGTTGACATGGATCAAGTTTTTGCGGGGTTGGCCTCTCTAGTCTGCCGCCATGGCTAACTGACTGGAGAGCATTTGTGAACCAACCCCGTGTACGACAAGGCCTGGTGCTGGGCATGAGCACATTGGCCTTCACTGTCTGTTTCATGGTCTGGATGATGTTTGCCGTGCTCGGGGTGCCGATCAAGGACCTTCTCCAGCTCAACGAAACCCAATTCGGCCTGCTGGCTGCGACCCCGGTCCTGACCGGTTCGCTGGTGCGGTTGCCGCTGGGCCTACTGACCGACCGCTTTGGCGGGCGCAGCGTGTTCTTCCTGTTGATGCTGGCCTGCGTGACGCCGCTGTACCTGATCAGTCACGCCACCGCCTACTGGCAGTTCCTGGTGCTGGGCTTGTTCGTCGGCCTGGCCGGCGGCTCGTTCTCGGTCGGGATTGCCTACGTCGCCAAATGGTTCGACAAAGAGAATCAGGGCTTTGCGATGGGCATCTTCGGCGCCGGTAACGCCGGGGCCGCGGTCACCAAGTTTCTCGCCCCGGCGCTGATCGCTGCCGGCAGTTGGCAGCTGGTGCCGAAAGTCTTCAGCGCGATCCTCTTTATTACGGCGCTGTTGTTCTGGTTCCTCAGCGCTGAAAACAAGGACCACCGCAGTGCCACCGGCGCCACCTTGCGTGAGCAATTGAGCTCGCTGAAGGACCCGGCGGTGTGGCGCTACTGCCAGTACTACTCGATCGTCTTCGGTGGTTATGTCGCCCTCGCACTGTGGATGACCAAGTACTACGTGCAGGAATACGGTTTCAGCCTGCAAAGCGCGGCGCTGCTGGCGGCCTGTTTTTCCCTGCCCGGTGGCGTGCTGCGTGCGGTCGGCGGCTGGATGTCGGATCGCTGGGGTGCGCAGAGCGTGACCTGGTGGGTGTTGTGGGTCAGCTGGATCTGCCTGTTCCTGCTTTCGTATCCCCAGACCCAACTGCAAGTGCAGACCATCGACGGCCCGGTGGATTTCCACATCGGCCTGAGCCCCGCGCTGTTCACCGTGCTGCTGTTCGTCATGGGCATCGCCTTCGCGTTCGGCAAGGCCTCGGTCTTCAAATACATCGCCAACGACTACCCGAAAAACATGGGGGCGGTGTCCGGCATCGTCGGCCTCGCCGGTGGCCTGGGCGGTTTCGTGTTGCCGATCCTGTTCGGCGCCCTGGTGGACCTCACCGGCGTGCGCTCTTCCTGCTTCATGTTGATGTACGGCGTGGTCTGGGTCTCCCTCACCTGGATGTACTTCAGCGAAATACGCAAAAGCCCGGTGCTGGGTAAAGCGCCGCGGCTGACCCCGTCCCCGATTTCCAGCATTGCCCTAGGAGAAGAACATGTCCGTTCTGCAAAAGCCTGACAAAGGCCCGGTCATTCATGACTGGCGCCCCGAGGACCCAGCATTCTGGGGAAGTAGCGGCAAACAGACCGCCACGCGCAACTTGTGGATTTCCATTCCTGCGCTGCTGCTGGCCTTTGCGGTGTGGATGGTCTGGAGCACGGTGATCGTGCGTTTGAACGCCATCGGCTTCACCTTCACCACCGACCAGCTGTTCTGGCTGGCGGCGTTGCCGGGCCTGTCCGGGGCGACGTTGCGCGTCTTCTATTCCTTTATGGTGCCGATCTTTGGTGGCCGTCGCTGGACGGCCCTGAGCACCGCATCGCTGTTGTTGCCCTCGATCTGGATGGGCTTCGCCGTGCAGGACCCTAGCACCTCCTACAGCGTGTTCGTGTTGATTGCCTTGCTCTGCGGTTTCGGTGGCGGCAACTTTGCCTCGAGCATGTCCAACATCAGCTTCTTCTATCCCAAGTCGCAGCAGGGCACGGCCCTTGGCCTCAACGCCGGGCTGGGTAACCTGGGCGTTTCGGTGATGCAGTTCTGTGTGCCGCTGGTGATTACCTTCGGTGTGTTCGGCTTCATGGGCGGCTCGCCGCAAGCACTGCCGGACGGCGGTCAATTGTGGTTGCAGAACGCCGGCTTCATCTGGGTGCCGTTTATTGTCCTGGTGACGGTGCTGGCCTGGTTCGGCATGAATGACCTGTCCAGTGCCCGCGCTTCCTTCAGCGAGCAGGCCGTCATCTTCAAGCGCAAACACAACTGGCTGATGTGCTGGTTGTACCTGGCGACTTTCGGTTCGTTCATCGGTTTCTCCGCCGCGTTTCCGCTGCTGATCAAAACCTCGTTCCCGGATGTCATCGCCTTGAAATTCGCCTTCCTCGGCCCGTTGGTGGGTGCGCTGGTACGCCCATTGGGCGGCTGGCTGGCGGACAAGCTCGGTGGCGCGAAGGTGACCTTGTGGAACTTCATGTTGATGATCGTGATGGTCTTCGGTGTTCTGCACTTTCTGCCGCAAAGCGGCCAGGGCGGCAACTTCTACGGCTTCCTCGGTCTGTTCATGCTGCTGTTCATTACCACAGGCATCGGCAACGGCTCCACCTTCCGCATGATCCCGGTGATCTTCCGCACCCAGCACGAAAAAGCTTCCGCCGGAAAACCACCCGCCGTGCGTGAACAAGCGCTGAAAAATGCCGGCAAAGAGTCAGCCGCCGTCCTGGGCTTCAGTTCAGCCATGGGCGCCTTCGGTGCGTTCTTCATTCCCAAATCCTTCGGCTCTTCGATGGCCCTGACCGGCGGCCCGGAGATGGCTTTCTACATGTTCGTCGTCTTTTACCTGAGCTGCATCGTGGTGACCTGGTGGTGGTACGCGCGCAAAGGCGCCGCGACACCCTGCTGAGACGACCCGAATCCAACCATTGCGTGGGCGGGGCACAGACTCCGCGACAAAGCCTGAGAGGACTACACCGTGAGTCATTTACTGGATCAATTGCGGTTTTTCAACCGCAAGCAAAACGAGTTTTCCGACGGTCATGGAGAGACCCGCAAAGAGTCTCGCGACTGGGAGAACGTCTACCGTTCGCGCTGGCAGTACGACAAGATCGTGCGTTCCACCCACGGGGTGAACTGCACCGGGTCCTGCTCGTGGAAGATCTACGTCAAGAACGGCCTGATCACCTGGGAAACCCAGCAGACCGACTATCCGCGTACCCGTAATGATCTGCCGAACCATGAGCCCCGTGGCTGCCCGCGTGGTGCCAGTTACAGCTGGTACATCTACAGCGCCAACCGGCTCAAGTACCCGAAAATCCGCAAGCCGTTGCTCAAGCTCTGGCGCGATGCGCGGCAAACCATGGCGCCGGTGGAAGCCTGGGCCAGCATCGTCGAGGACAAGGTCAAGGCCGACTCCTATAAAAGCAAGCGAGGCATGGGTGGCTTCATTCGTTCCAACTGGGAAGAAGTCAACGAGATCATTGCGGCGGCCAACGTCTATACGATCAAGCAATACGGCCCTGACCGGATCGTCGGTTTCTCGCCGATCCCGGCCATGTCGATGGTCAGCTACGCCGCAGGCTCGCGTTACCTGTCGCTGATCGGCGGCGCCTGCCTGAGTTTCTACGATTGGTACTGCGACCTGCCACCGGCCTCGCCGATGGTCTGGGGCGAGCAGACCGACGTGCCGGAATCGGCCGACTGGTACAACTCCAACTACATCATTGCCTGGGGCTCCAACGTCCCGCAGACCCGTACCCCCGACGCGCACTTCTTTACCGAAGTCCGTTACAAGGGCACCAAGACCGTCGCGATCACTCCGGATTACTCGGAAGTCGCCAAGCTCACTGACCTGTGGCTGAACCCTAAGCAAGGCACCGATGCGGCGCTGGCCCAGGCGTTCAACCATGTGATCTTCAAAGAGTTCCACCTGGACAAACCGAGCGCCTATTTCACCGACTACGCCAAGCGCTTCACCGATTTGCCGGTGCTGGTGCTGCTCAAGCAAATGGTCGACAAGGCACCGGGCGCCGGTTACCAGCCAGACCGCTTCCTGCGCGCCAGTGACCTGACCGACAACCTCGGCCAGGAAAACAACCCGGAATGGAAAACCATCGCCCTCGATGTCAGCGGCGAACTGGTGTCCCCTCAGGGTTCCATTGGTTATCGCTGGGGCGAGAAGGGCAAGTGGAACATCCTGCCTCGTGAAGGCGGCGAAGGCCGTGAGATCGATCTGAAGCTGAGCCTGATCGGTCATGACGTGGTCGAAGTGGCCTTCCCGTATTTTGCCGGCGAGTCCCACGAGCACTTCCAGCACGTGGCCGGCGATGCCGTGCAATACCGCCGCGTGCCGGTGCACAACGTGGTGCTGGCAGACGGCAGCGTGGCCAAAGTCGCCACCGTGTTCGACCTGTCGGCCGCCAACCTGGCGATCGATCGCGGCCTCGGTGGCGAAAACGTGGCCAAGGATTACGACGACGCCTCGGTGCCTGGCACCCCGGCATGGCAAGAGCAGATCACCGGCGTCAGCCGTGAGAAAGCCATCCAGATTGCCCGTGAGTTCGCCGACAACGCCGACAAGACCAAGGGCCGCTCGATGATCATCGTCGGCGCGGCGATGAACCACTGGTACCACATGGACATGAACTACCGCGGGCTGATCAACATGCTCATGCTCTGCGGGTGTGTCGGTCAGACCGGTGGCGGTTGGGCGCACTATGTCGGTCAGGAAAAACTCCGTCCGCAGTGCGGCTGGCTGCCCCTGGCATTCGGCCTGGACTGGAACCGTCCGCCTCGCCAAATGAACGGCACCAGCTTCTTCTATGCCCACAGTTCGCAGTGGCGCCACGAGAAGATGAGCATGCACGACGTGCTCTCGCCATTGGCCGATAAATCGCAATTCCCTGAGCATGCCCTGGACTACAACATCCGCGCTGAACGCGCCGGCTGGTTGCCCAGCGCTCCGCAACTCAACACTAACCCTTTGCACATTTGCCGCGACGCTGCTGCGGCCGGCATGGACCCGAAAGACTACGTGGTCAAGTCGCTGCAGGACGGTTCGCTGCGTTTCTCCTGCGAACAGCCGGACAGCCCGGTCAACTTCCCGCGCAACATGTTCATCTGGCGTTCCAACCTGCTGGGCTCCTCGGGCAAGGGCCACGAGTACATGCTCAAGTACCTGCTCGGCACCAAAAACGGTGTGATGAACGAAGACATCGGCCAGGTCGGCGATTGCAAACCCGAAGAAGCCGAATGGGTGGACGAGGGCGCCATCGGCAAGCTCGATCTGGTCACCACGCTGGACTTCCGCATGTCTTCGACCTGCGTCTATTCCGACATCGTGTTGCCGACCGCAACCTGGTACGAAAAAGACGACATGAACACCTCGGACATGCACCCGTTCATTCACCCGTTGTCGGCCGCCATCGACCCGGCGTGGGAATCGCGTTCCGACTGGGAAATCTACAAAGGCATCGCCAAGGCGTTTTCCAGCATGTCCGAAGGGCACCTGGGCGTTGAGAAGGACCTGGTGACCATCCCGTTGATGCACGACAGCGTCGGCGAACTGGCCCAACCGTTTGGCGGCACCGATTGGAAAAGCGCTGGTGTGGCACCGGAGCCGGGCAAAAACGCGCCGAACCTGCACGTGGTGGAGCGTGACTACCCGAACATCTACAAGCAGTTCTCGTCCCTGGGGCCATTGCTGGAGAAAAACGGCAACGGCGGCAAAGGCATCAACTGGAACACCGAAGACGAAGTGAAATTCCTCGGTGAACTCAATCACAAAGAAGGCGATGCCGGTATCAGCCAGGGTCGGCCGAAAATCGACACGGCCATCGACGCCGCTGAAGTGATTCTGTCCCTGGCACCGGAAACCAACGGCCAGGTCGCCGTCAAGGCCTGGGCCGCACTGTCGGAATTCACCGGCATCGACCACAGCCACCTGGCGCTGTCCAAGGCCCACGAGGCCATCCGTTTCCGCGACATCCAGGCACAGCCGCGCAAGATCATTTCCAGCCCGACCTGGTCGGGGCTCGAAGACGATCACGTCAGCTACAACGCCGGCTACACCAACGTTCACGAAGGCATCCCATGGCGCACCATCACCGGTCGTCAGCAGTTCTACCAGGATCACCCGTGGATGCAGGCGTTCGGCGAGCAACTGATGAGTTATCGGCCGCCGGTCAACACTCGCACCATCGAAGGGGTGAAAGGCAAGCGCAGTAACGGCCACAAGGAAATCGTCCTGAACTGGATCACCCCGCACCAGAAGTGGGGCATCCACAGCACCTACAGCGATAACCTGCTGATGCTCACCCTCAGCCGCGGCGGGCCGATTGTCTGGCTCTCGGAGAACGACGCGAAAAGCGCCGGCATCGAGGACAACGACTGGATCGAGTGCTTCAACGTCAACGGTGCGCTGACCGCCCGTGCGGTGGTCAGCCAACGGGTCAAGGACGGCATGGTGATGATGTATCACGCACAGGAACGGATCGTGAACGTGCCCGGTTCGGAAACCACCAAGACCCGTGGCGGCCATCACAACTCGGTCACCCGCGTCGTGCTCAAGCCGACCCACATGATCGGCGGCTATGCCCAGCAAGCCTACGGTTTCAACTATTACGGCACGGTCGGTTGCAACCGCGACGAATTCGTCGTGGTGCGCAAAATGTCCAAAGTCGACTGGCTCGATGGTTCAAGTGGCGATGACCTGCCACGTCCGCTGCCGACCGATATTGAGGAGAACTGAGATGAAGATTCGCTCACAAATCGGCATGGTTCTGAACCTGGACAAATGCATCGGTTGCCACACCTGCTCGATCACCTGCAAAAACGTCTGGACCAGCCGCGAAGGCATGGAATACGCCTGGTTCAACAACGTCGAATCGAAACCCGGGATCGGCTACCCGAAAGAATGGGAAAACCAGGACAAGTGGAAGGGCGGCTGGATCCGCAATGCCAACGGCACGATCAACCCGCGCATCGGCGGTAAATTCCGCGTGTTGGCGAACATTTTCGCCAACCCGGACCTCCCGAGCCTCGACGACTACTACGAACCGTTCGACTTCGATTACCAGCACCTGCACACCGCACCGCTGGGCGAGCATCAACCCACCGCGCGCCCGCGTTCGCTGATCTCCGGCAAGCGCATGGAAAAAATCGAGTGGGGCCCGAACTGGGAAGAGATCCTCGGCACCGAATTCGCCAAGCGTCGCAAGGACAAGAACTTCGACAAGATTCAGGCGGACATTTACGGCGAGTACGAAAACACCTTCATGATGTATTTGCCGCGCCTGTGCGAGCACTGCCTCAACCCGACGTGCGCAGCGGCTTGCCCGAGCGGGGCGATCTACAAGCGTGAAGAAGACGGCATCGTCCTGATCGACCAGGAGAAATGCCGTGGCTGGCGGATGTGCATCAGCGGCTGCCCGTACAAGAAGATCTATTTCAATTGGAAGAGCGGCAAGTCCGAGAAATGCATCTTCTGCTACCCGCGTATCGAAGCCGGGATGCCGACCGTTTGCGCGGAAACCTGCGTTGGGCGCATCCGTTACCTCGGCGTGCTGCTGTATGACGCCGACCGCATCAGCGAAGTGGCGAGCACCGCCAATGAGCAGGACCTGTACGAGAAACAGCTGGAGATCTTCCTCGATCCAAATGACCCGGCGGTGATCCGTCAGGCTCTGGCCGATGGTGTACCGCAGTCGGTGATCGATTCAGCCCAGCGTTCGCCGGTCTACAAAATGGCCGTGGACTGGAAACTCGCACTGCCGCTGCACCCGGAATACCGCACCTTGCCGATGGTTTGGTACGTACCGCCGCTGTCGCCGATCCAGAACGCCGCCACTGCCGGCACCGTCGGCATGAACGGGGTGATCCCGGACGTCGACAGCCTGCGTATTCCACTGAAGTACCTGGCCAACCTGCTGACGGCGGGCGATGAAAAACCGGTCAAGCGTGCGCTTAAACGCTTGCTGGCGATGCGCGCCTACAAACGTTCCGAGCAAGTCGACGGGGTTCAGGACCTGCAAGTACTCAAGGATGTTGGCTTGAGCGTGGCCCAGGTCGAGGAGATGTATCGCTACCTGGCGATCGCCAACTATGAAGACCGCTTTGTGGTGCCGAGCGCGCACCGTGAAGACGCCATGAGCGACGCCTTCGCCGAGCGCTCGGGCTGCGGTTTCAGTTTCGGCAGCGGCTGTAGTGGCAGCTCCGACACCAACATGTTCGGTGCGAAGAAAGCCAACCGCCGCGACATTCTGAAAACCGTCCAGTTGTGGGAGGAATGAGCATGCAAATTCTCAAAGTGATTTCGCTGCTGCTCGATTACCCGACCGAGACGCTGATTGGCGGTCGCGATGAACTGGAGCAAGCGATCATCCAGTCACGGGAAATCAGCCCGAAGCAGCGCGGTGCGTTGTTCGAGTTGCTTGAACTGATCTGCGCCAATGACCTGATGGACGGGCAGGAGCACTACGGTGCGCTGTTCGGCCGGGGGCGCTCGCTGTCGCTGCTGTTGTTCGAACATGTGCACGGTGAATCCCGTGACCGTGGCCAGGCCATGGTCGACATGATGGCGCAATACGAAGAAGCCGGTTTTGCCATCGGCGTCAAAGAGCTGCCCGATTACATCCCGCTGTACCTGGAGTTCCTCTCCACCCGCGAAGACATCGAGGCCCGCGAGGGCCTGGCGGATGTTTCGCACTTGCTGGCCTTGCTCGCGGCACGTCTGGACGAGCGTGAAAGCGCCTATGCCAGCTGCTTCCGGGCGCTGCTGCAAATTGCCGGGGCCGAGCCGCATCAGGCGGTCGCCGACCTGCGGGCGCAGGTCGCGGCGGAACCTCGCGACGACTCCCTCGAAGCCCTCGACAAGATCTGGGAAGAGGAGGCCGTGGACTTCCTCCAGGCCGAACAGCAGGACCGTTGCAGTTCACTGCCTAGCGCACCGGGCAAGGCCCGTGAGGAAAGCGCAGTGCCATTGCACTGGGTGGATTTTCAGCATGAAGGGCTGGCCGCCGTGCCAGCCAAGGAGGTAGGCAATGTCTAAATGGAACCTGTTGTTGTTCGGGGTCTATCCCTATGTCGCCCTGGCGATTTGCCTGATTGGCAGCTGGGCGCGCTTCGATCTGTCGCAGTACACCTGGAAAGCGGGCTCCAGCCAGATGCTCAATCAGCGCGGCATGCGCGTGGCGAGCAACTTCTTCCACATCGGTGTGCTGTTCGTACTGGCCGGACACTTTGTCGGCCTACTGACACCAGCGTCGATTTATCACCACGTGATCAGCACCGAGAACAAGCAGTTGTTGGCAATGGTTTCCGGTGGGCTCTTCGGTCTGCTGTGCCTGATCGGCCTGCTGATGCTGGTTAACCGCCGGCTCAGTGATCCTCGGGTCCGTGCCACTTCCAGTCCTTCGGACATCCTGGTGCTGCTGGTGCTGCTGGCGCAATTGCTGCTCGGTCTGCTGACCATCGTCGCGTCCACCAGCCACATGGACGGCTCGGTGATGGTGATGCTCGCCGATTGGGCGCAGAACACCGTGCTGTTGCGTCCGGTGGAAGCAGCGGCGGCCATCGCGCCGGTCGGGCTGATCTACAAGTTGCACGTGTTTCTCGGCTTGACCCTGTTTGTGCTGTTCCCCTTCACCCGTCTCGTACACATGATCAGCGCACCGATCTGGTACTTGGGGCGTCGTTATCAAATCGTTCGTCAGAAGTACTGAGGAGACAATCATGTCAGGTGGATGTGGATGTGGTGGCGGTAACGGGGGCAGCGGTGGCTGCGGTTCTTCAAAAAAAGCCGAGGTCGTTCTCGACATCGCGCCGGTCGCACAGGCGCAGTTTGAAGCGCTGCCGGTTGAGCCTGCGGGGGCCGATGACGCCCCGGCGCAGTTGATCGCCAGCAGTGAACAGGAGTGGCCGATCATCAGCGTCAACGAGGTGTCGATCACCCCGGAGGCGATGGCCCAGGAGCTGCAATATCACCCGGCCGAAAGCCGCGAGGAGGCGGTCTTCCTGGCCGCCCGCGCGCTGGTGACCCGCGAGTTGTTGCAGCAGCGCATCACCGAACTCGGTGTGTCGCTGGAGATCGGCGCCGGTGAGAACGAAGAAGAAGCGGCCACGCGTTTGTTGCTCGAACGTGAGGTGAAAGTGCCGCAGTGCGACGAGGAATCGAGCCTGCGTTACTACGAAAACAATCGCGGGCGCTTCCACAGCGCGCCGTTGCTGGCAGTGCGGCACATCCTGCTCGAATGTGCACCGGACGATGTCGAGGCCCGGGAGCTGGCGCAGGGGCAGGCCGAAGTCCTGTTGCAGCAACTGGATGAATTCCCCGGCAGTTTCGCCGAGCTGGCCGTGAAATATTCGGCCTGCCCGTCGAAGGCTCAGGGTGGTTCTTTGGGACAGATCAGCAAGGGCCAGACCGTGCCCGAACTGGAGCGTCAGTTGTTCACCCTGGCACCGGGCCTGGCCAGCAAACCGCTGGAAAGTCGCTACGGCTGGCATGTGATCAGTGTCGATCAGCGAATCGAAGGCATGCCGTTGCCCTATGAAGTGGTGTCGACGGCAATCCGCACGCAGTTGCAGCAAGGCGTGTGGCAGAAAGCGCTGGTGCAGTACCTGCAAACCCTGATCGGTGCAGCCGATATTCGTGGCATCCACTTGCAGGGCGCCGACTCACCGCTGGTGCAGTGAGCCTCGAGGCAAACCGGGAGAAGTGATGAACGCTGTGATGCAGGATGGTTTTGGGCGGCAGATCGATTATCTGCGGATGTCGGTGACGGACCGCTGTGATTTTCGCTGTGTGTATTGCATGGCGAAAAACATGACGTTCCTGCCGCGTCAGCAGGTGCTCACGCTGGAGGAATTGCAGCGCTTGGCGACGCTGTTCGTCGGCCTGGGGGTACGCAAAATCCGCCTGACCGGTGGCGAGCCGCTGATCCGCCCTGGCATTGTCGGACTGTGCCGCAACATCGCCGCGTTGCCCGGTTTGCGTGAGCTGGTGATGACCAGCAACGGCTCGCAACTGGGCCGTCTGGCCCGGCCGTTGGTCGACGCCGGGGTCAAGCGGATGAACATCAGCCTCGATAGCCTGGACGGGCAGAAGTTTCGGGCGATCACCCGCAACGGCGATCTCGACCAGGTGCTCAACGGCATCGAAGCGGCGCGGGACGCAGGGTTTGAGCGGATCAAGCTCAACTGCGTGGTGATGAAGGGGCGCAACTTCGATGAAGTCCCGGCGTTGGTGCAGTACGCGATTGATCAGCGCATCGATATCAGCTTCATCGAAGAAATGCCCTTGGGCGACGTCGGTCGTTCCCGGGGCGAATCGTTCTGTTCCAGCGACGAAGTGCGCACGCTGATCGCCAGCCAGCATCGCTTGCTCGACAGCACCGAAAACAGCGGCGGACCGGCGCGCTACGTGCGTCTGGAACGCCATCCCGAGACGCGCATTGGTTTCATTTCGCCCAATAGTCATAACTTTTGTGGCAGCTGCAATCGGGTGCGGATGACCGTGGAAGGGAAGCTGTTGCTGTGTCTGGGGCAGGACGATGCGCTGGATTTAAGAGGATTGCTGAGGCGATATCCGTTGGATGATCTACCGGTGATCAACGCAGTGCAGAAGGCCTTGCGCGGCAAACCACTGCGCCATGATTTCAGTCCAGACGGGGAGGTACAGATTGTGCGGTTTATGAACATGAGTGGTGGTTGAACTGATCTTTAAAACACAGCAAATCCAATGTGGGAGCGGGCTTGCTCGCGAAGGCGGAGTGTCAGTCAACATCAATGTTGACTGACACTCCGCCTTCGCGAGCAAGCCCGCTCCCACATTAGATCTTCGCCGAAATCCGGCATTTTTTTTGCCGGCAAATCTTGATATCGATCAATTGCAGATCAGCACTTTGTCCGTAGCCTTCACTGCATGTTGTGGTTTAAAGCTTATTAAAGTCTATATGTAGTGTCTGGAGGCCAAATGCAGAGCACGCTGATCGCAGTAGGATGTAACCGCTTGCACAAACGCGATGGCAGTCAGGTCGCCTTCGATGCCGACAAAATCCGTCAGGCATTGATCGCCGCCGGCAAGGCGACGGGGGAGTACGGCGAGGTTGAGGTTGAAGGCTTGCTTCAGGCGGTATTGGCCAGGCTGGAAGGGGTGCCGAGGCTGCATGTCGAGCAAATCCAGGACCGTGTCGAGCGGGTGTTGATGGACGCCGGTTTTTTCCTCGCCATGCGCGCCTATATCGTCTACCGCGAACAGCACGGGCGCTTGCGCCGCGACCGCCGAACCATGGTCGAAGTGGCGACCTCGATGAACGAATACCTGGACCGTGAAGACTGGCGGGTCCAGGCCAACGCCAATCAGGGGTATTCCCTGGGTGGTCTGGTGTTGAACGTGTCGGGCAAAGTCACCGCCAATTACTGGCTGGACGAGGTGTACAGCGAGGCCATCGGCCAGGCTCACCGCGAGGCGGATTTGCATGTACATGACCTGGACATGCTCGCCGGTTACTGCGCGGGCTGGTCGCTGCGCACCCTGTTGCACGAAGGGCTCAACGGTGTGCCCGGGCGTGTTGAAGCTGGTCCGCCGAAGCACTTGAGCAGTGCCCTCGGGCAGATGGTGAATTTCCTAGGCACCCTGCAAAACGAATGGGCCGGTGCCCAGGCGTTCAGCTCGTTCGACACCTACCTGGCGCCCTATGTGCGCAAGGATCAGCTGAGTTTTCAGGAGGTGCGCCAGGCGATCCAGGAGTTCATCTACAACCTCAACGTGCCGTCACGCTGGGGCACCCAGACGCCGTTCACCAACCTGACCTTCGACTGGGTGTGCCCACAGGATTTGCGTGAGCAGATACCCGTTATCGGCGGTGAGGAAATGCCGTTTGCCTATGGCGACCTGCAAGTCGAAATGGAGCTGCTCAATCGCGCCTACATCGAAGTGATGCAGGCCGGCGATGCGAAAGGGCGGGTGTTCACCTTTCCGATCCCCACCTACAACATCACCCACGACTTTCCGTGGGACAGTGAAAACGCCGATCGCCTGTTCGAGATGACTGCGCGTTACGGCCTGCCGTATTTCCAGAACTTCCTCAATTCGGACCTGCAACCCAATCAGGTGCGCTCGATGTGCTGCCGTTTGCAGCTGGATGTCCGCGAGTTGCTCAAACGTGGCGGTGGCTTGTTCGGCTCGGCGGAACAGACCGGATCGCTCGGCGTCGTCACCATCAACTGCGCGCGGCTGGGCTATGTGTTCAAGGGGGATACCAGCGGTTTGCTGCAGCGCCTGGACACGCTGATGGAACTGGCGATGGAAAGCCTGGAGGTCAAGCGCAAGGTGATCCAGCACCACATGGATGCCGGTTTGTACCCGTACACCAAGCGCTACCTCGGAACCCTGCGTAACCATTTCTCGACCATCGGCCTCAACGGCATGCATGAAATGCTGCGCAATTTCACCGGTGACGAGGAGGGTATGCACACCGAGCACGGCCGGCAGTTTGCCCTGAAGATGCTTGATCATGTGCGTGCCACGTTGCTGCGATTTCAGGAAGAAACCGGCCACATGTACAACCTGGAAGCGACGCCCGCCGAGGGCACGACCTACCGCTTCGCCAAGGAAGATCTCAAGCGCTATCCCGACATCCTCCAGGCTGGCAGCGCGCAAGCGCCGTATTACACCAACTCCTCGCAACTGCCGGTGGGCTACACCGAAGACCCCTTCGAGGCGCTGGAACTTCAAGACGAACTCCAATGCAAGTACACCGGCGGCACGGTCTTGCACCTGTACATGGCTGAGCGGATTTCCTCGACCGAGGCCTGCAAGCAACTGGTGCGCAAAGCCCTTGGCCGCTTCCGCCTGCCGTACCTGACCGTGACCCCGACGTTCTCCATCTGCCCGGTGCACGGCTATCTGGATGGCGAGCATGAGTTCTGCCCCAAGTGCGACGAGGTCCTGCTGCTGCAAGAGCAGAAGCTCGGCACCGTTCATTGATTTCGATCCACTCAACTGCAAGGAGCTTCACCATGACTGCATCGCAAACATTGCCCCAGGCTCAACGTCAACGCTGCGAAGTCTGGACCCGGGTAATGGGCTATCACCGCCCTGTGTCGGCGTTCAATCCGGGCAAACAGTCGGAGCACCGCGAGCGCGTGCACTTTACTGAAGGCGCGGCACTGGCCGGGCGCCAATGAGTCGAACGCTTCGGGTCGGGGGCATGGTACCCCTGACCACTATCGACTATCCGGGACAGCTCGCCTGCGTGCTGTTTTGCCAGGGTTGCGCCTGGCGTTGTCGTTACTGCCATAACCCGCAGTTGATCCCGCCTCGTGGCACAGACGAGGTGGATTGGCGGCGGGTGTTGGCGTTTCTGCAACGGCGTCAGGACCTGCTCGATGCGGTGGTGTTCAGCGGTGGTGAGCCGACCTTGCAGGACGGTTTACTCGCCGCCATGGATGAGGTGCGGGCGATGGGATTTCGCATCGGTTTGCACAGCGCCGGGATCAAGCCTGCTGCATTTGCCAAGGCGCTGACCGGGGCCGATTGGGTCGGTTTCGATGTCAAGGCGTTGCCCGAGGATTGCCAGGCGATCACTCGGGTCGAAGGCAGCGGAACCGCCAACTGGCGCAGTCTTGAGCATTTGCTGGCCAGCGGTGTCGACTACGAATGTCGCACCACCGTGCATTGGCATCTGTTCGAGCCGGCGCGACTGCTGATCCTCGCCAAGCGCTTGAGTGAACTCGGCGTCAAACGCTTCGCTGTGCAGTTGGTCCGCACTGAGCGGATGTTTGATCCGCTGTTGCCAAGCGTCTCGGCACAAGCCTTGCTTCCGGACCTATGGGAGGCCATGCGCGAGTTGTTTCCAGCCTTCGTGTTACGGGGTTAACCGAGGCTGAGGTTTAACGTTCAACAGGGACATCCACCATTAGGTTTTCAAATGCGCTGCCCATCTGGCAGGTATCAAACGGGGAACATTTGATATGGCCAAATTAACCACAGCACAACGTATCGTCATCGGCTTTGCCATCGCGCCGCTGGCGCTGATGGGCATGGCGTTTTACGCGTTGCACGACCTGGCAACGCTCAAGGATCAGGCGGTAGTGATCGTCAAGCAGGACTGGCCGAAGATCGATCCGATCATGGTCATTGCCACCGGCGTGCGCGATAACGCCAGGAACACCCGGGATTTGTTGATCGATAAAGACAATCAGCAAGTGCAGCAGTCAATCGACACCACCAAGAAGCGGATTACCCAGGCGCTCGAAACGCTTGAACCGTTGTTCTATTTGCCAGAGGGCAAAACCGCTTATGCCGCGTTGAAGAAGAATCGCGAAGCCTACGTGGCGGCGTTCACTCAAGTGCAGGTGTTGATCCGGCAAGGGGCCTTCGATGACGCCATGGCACAGCTGAAACAAAAGGTCGTGCCGGCCGAACGCGAGGTTTATGGCAGCCTGGATCAGTTGATGGCTCTGCAAGGCAAAATATTCGCCGACCGGGAACAGTCGGCGCAGGCACTGTACAGCGATGCCCGGCGCAATATGCTCGGGTTGTTTTTGTTCTGTGTGGCGCTGGTCATCGCCGCGGCGGTGATCGTCACGCGCAGTGTGACCCGGCCATTGGGCGGCGAGCCGGACGATGCCGCACGGTTTTTGAGTCAGATCGCTCAGGGCGACCTGACGATTCAGGTGCCCGTTAGCTCAAGTGCCGGTGGCAGCGTGATGATGAACATGCATCAGATGCAGCAAAGTCTGAATGCCATGGTCAAGCACATCGCGACTTCGGTGGACCAGGTCGCCAGTTCCTCCGAAGAGCTGAGTGCGGTCAGCAGCCAGACCAGCAGCAACCTGCAATTGCAGGGGCTGGAGATCGAGCAGGCAGCCACCGCAGTGAACCAGATGACCGCGGCGGTCGATGAAGTAGCGCGCAATGCGGTGAGCACCTCCGAGGCCTCGCGGCAGTCCGAGCAAACCGCGCAGCGCGGGCGTGAACAGGTTCAGGAAACCGTGGTTTCAATCGGCGCACTGGCCGATGGCGTCACCGACACCTCACAGCGCATCGAGCAACTGGCGGGCCGGGTGCAGGACATCAGCAAGGTGCTGGAGGTGATTCGCAGCATCGCCGAGCAGACCAATTTGCTGGCCCTCAACGCGGCCATTGAAGCGGCCCGTGCCGGGGATGCCGGACGCGGTTTTGCCGTGGTCGCCGATGAAGTGCGCGCCCTGGCGCATCGCACGCAAGAGTCCACCCAGGAAATCGAGCAGATGATTGGCAACATTCGTCTTGATACCGGCCATGCAGTGACGGCCATGCAAAGCAGCAGCAACCTGGTTCGAGCCACCCTGGAAGTGGCGCAACGCTCGGGGGATGCATTGGACGAAATCACCCGATCAATCTCGCAGATCAACGAGCGCAACATGATGATTGCCAGCGCCACGGAAGAGCAGGCATTGGTGGCGCGGGAGGTGGATCGCAATCTGATGGGGATTCGCAACTTGTCCGAGCAGGTCTTGCTGGGTGCCCAACATACTCACACTGCGGGTCACGATTTGGCGCAGATGGCCGGGGCGCTGCACCAGACAGTGGCGCGCTTTAAGGTCTAGTTGATCCGGTGGGTGGTTGTGTCGGGGGGCTCAGTTCCAGCCCCAGAATTGCAACCACCAGCCGAACCCTACCAAGCTGATGGCGAGTAACAGGCAAGTGCTGCCAGCGTAGCGACGAACCTGGGAAAGGCCTTCGCGATCCAGCCGTTTCCATCCCAGCAACAGGCTCCAGCCCATCGCGGCCAGTAACAAACAGGCCCTGGCCGGTTGTACCCACTCCAGCAACAGCCCTTCATAGCGCAGCAATTTCACCGTTGTGGCCGACAGCCCGAGAAACAACCCCGCACCACCCAAGGGCGTGAGTGTCAGCGCCAGGGGCCAATACAGTGCAGGATCTTGCGCCAGTCGAGCCGTCAGGCGCAGAAGAATCATCAGCGCCGTGCCCAACACCATCGAACTCAAACTCAGATAAACGACGATGCTGAAACCGTCGAGCCAGCTGAAGCTGTCGTTGAGCTGCGGGTAATGGGTGAGCAACCACCAGGGTGCGTTGTCCTGCAGGGCCCAGAGTTGGTCGTGCTCGATTAGCCATTGGGCGAGGGTTTGTTTGAGGGCGACGAACCATGGGCTGACCGTCCACTGAAACGCGCCCATGGCCAGGCCAATCACGCCGAACAGCAGTAAGCGCGCATCCCACGGTGACAGCGTCTGCGCCGTTGCGTGAAGAACCTCTTGGTTGCTGGAGCGAGCGATCAGCTGAACAGCGCCGCGTTGTCCGCTGCAGCGTCCGCAGGCATGACAGTCACTGGCGCCTTGCATGCGACGGATATCGAGCAAGGGCGCGCAGTTGGGCGGCGGCAGGCGCGGTGCGGTGTTGTCCATCCAGCGTTGTTCGTCGACTTGAAAATGCACGGGAGCCAGGCGGGCGAGCAGGGCGAAGACGCCGCTGACCGGGCACAGGTAACGGCACCAGACGCGTTTGCCCCGGGCGAACAGCAACCCGACGGCGACCGCGGCGACGGTCGAGCCACCCAGAATCAACAACGCCGCCTGGGCGTAGTCGTAGACGCTGATCAACTGGCCGTAGAGGGTCGTCAGGCAGAACGCCAGGGTTGGCCAGCCGCCCCAGCGCAGCCAGCGCGGCACACCCAAGCCTTTGCCGTAATGGCTGGCCCATTCGCTGAGTGAGCCTTCCGGACAGAGAACGCCACACCAGAGTCGTCCGAACAGCACAATCGACAGCAGCACGAACGGCCACCAGATCCCCCAAAACAAAAACTGCGCGAACAGGGTCAGGTTATTGAGCATCCGTGCCTGGCTGTCCGGCAGCGGCAACACCGCCGGTACCACCAACAGCAACGCGTAGAACAGTACAACGGCCCATTGCACGGCACGAATGACACGTGCATGGCGACGCATGCCGTCGCCCAGGCGTTGGAGTAAACGATTGTGGCGACTCAGCTCAGGCATGGGACTTTTTCCGCTGCGCGTTGACGCAGCCAACCGCCGACGGCCAGCCAGTAACCGGCTAGCACCAGTAACGTCATGCCGCTGGGCGTCGCGCGATAACCGGCAAAACCGGCAAGGAAACCACCCAATCCATGGCTGTCGCTGAGTAATGCGCTGCTGTCCCAAAGCGCATCGCCAACGAGGCTGTACATCACTTCCGGCAAATCCATGGAAAGTAATTGACCGCCGATTCGCTCGGTGCCGCTGACTAGCAATGCCGCGCCGAGCACCAGCAAAACAGCTTCGCTGATAGCAAAGAATCGCTGCCACGAAATGAACCGGCGACTGCTGTGCAGCAAGGCAATGGTCAGCGCCGACAGTACCAGCCCCATGGCGCCGCCAAAGGCAAACAAACCGAGCTGCGGACCTCGTAACTGAGCGCCAGCGCCATAGAGAAAGACCACCGTTTCACTGCCTTCGCGGCTGACGGCGAGCATGGCCAGGAGTAACAGACCTGCGCCACCTTGCCGGGCCAGGTGGCTATCGGCGTGTCGTTGCAAATCGTGCTTGAGCGTGCGCCCGTGGTGGTGCATCCAGCCGACCATTTGCACGATCAGCAGGCTTGCCACCAGCGCGAGTGCGGCCTGGAACCATTCACTGGCCGAGCCGCTCATGGCCTCACCGGCAAACAGAATCAACACCGCCAGCAGGCCCGAAAGCATCAGCCCCAGCACGACGCCTGCCCACAAGTACTTCGCCAGTCGATCTCCCTGAGGCTGTTGGCTGACCCAGGCCTGGAGAATGCCGATCACCAGCAGCGCCTCAACGCTTTCGCGCCAGACAATGAACATTGATTGATTCATGAAAACTCCGTGTTTGAACGGGTTATTTCGCGAGGATGCCGCCTTCGGGCAGTTGCGGATTGAACTCGTCGAAGAAGGGGTAGTGGCCGGGCCTGAGGGGGTGAATGACGACGAAGGTTGTCACGCCCGGCGACAGCACTTTTTCAACCCGTAATGGCGTGCTCTCAAATTCGGCTGGGCCTTGACCGATATTTTTCAGGATGATCTTGAAGCGCTGACCGGCTGGAACCTCCAGCAAGGCAGGGGAGAAGTGGCCATCGCGCAGGCTCAGTTCATAGCTCGGTAATTCGGCATAGGCTGTGAGCGGCGCAACTGCTCCGGCAAGCATCAGCCAGGCGATCTGCAGGCGCTTCATTCAATAGCCGCCTTTTTTACCGATACCGGCGTAGATGAACTCGTAGTGCAATTCGCAGCGTTCAAACCAGGGGGCTACGCCGGTTTCCTTATCGGTATGGCGGCCAAGGGAACCATGACCGCCGGGCGGCAGGACGGTGAAGGTCAGCTGATATTTGCCTGGACCGAGCAGCTTTACATTGTCGCCATAGTGCGGGCCGTCATTGGCGACCATGGCGTGGAAATCGCCTTTGAGTTCGTTCTCGTTGCCCTGTTTTTTCAGGTTGAACGAGACATTGAGGTAAGGCACGAAACTGCCTTCCTGAAAGCCCAGTCGATTGTCCGCCGTGGCACGAATGTCGGCTTCCAGATGCACATCGGAATCCGCGGTGGCCCGCATCATTCCGGCAGGTGCCATCTCGATCGGCTGCAAATACACCGCCCCGACTTCCAGCCCCGGACACAGTTGAGGTTCCCCGATCGGGTATTCCTTGGCCTGGGCCAACGGAGTGAGCAAGAGCAGGGCGAGTGACAGCGAAAAGGTCGTACGCATGATGTCTTCCTGGGCACTAACGAGTAAGAACCCGAGTGTAGGAAGCTTTCCTGCGAATAATAATGATTGTTATCAAGTTTTCAGCGATTAAGCCTATGACTGGGAGCGCTTTCTAAACCGCTCGGCGCGGTCGACGCAGTCGTTCATCTGCGCAGCGGCGTGAATTGTCAGAGGATGCTGGGTGAAACCGGGCCGGGGTGAAATGTAGGCGGCCATTTCGCGGGCGATGGTTAACTGTTGATCCGAACCTTGCGTCAGTAACGCAATGACCAGGTTTTCCAGGGCAATTACGCGGACACGAAGGTGGACCAGTTCTGCATTGGTCAATTCGGGTGGAGAGGAAAATGCTTCTGCATCGAGTGATATTTGCGCGCCCTCATCATCCCAGGTCGACAATCGAACAGGGCTTTGTTCTCCGGCAGGTGTTTTTTTACCAGGCATAAGAAGCATCTCCAAGTGTTTTTATATGGCTGCCCAAGGGCCGGAAAAACGCTATGACGTAACCGATTTCCCGGCAGGGCAAAGCTTAGCCGTACCTTGATCCGTATCAAGGTCACCTTTGCGCGAGGGATGTAGGTTGGAGGCACATCCTAGCGACAAACCGGGGATCGACATGGCCAAGAATTTTCCCATCAGCCCCAAGCATCCCGAGCGCATTTGCTGGGGCTGCGACAGATACTGTCCAGCCAACTCCCTGGCGTGCGGCAATGGCTCCGACAGGACAATGCATCCGGCCGAAATGATCGGAGACGATTGGTATCTGCATGGCGACTGGGGCATTGAACCGTTGATCGCGGTAGAAGACGTGACAGACGAACCCGGCCTAAAGGGCTGAGCACCCCCTTTAAACATAGAAACCACCTGACGGAATTTTTTTTGAAATCAAGGGGTTGCCAGCCTCGGGAAATCAGTACATAATTCACGCCATCGAAAGCACTGACCGCTGAAAAAGCTCAATGTTTTCAAGGAGTTAGATCACGAATCTTACTCCAAGTTTGTACGCGTTTGATGTTGTGCTACATGACATCAGATGTTTGAGGCCGAGTAGCAAAATGGTTATGCAGTGGATTGCAAATCCACCTACGCCGGTTCGATTCCGACCTCGGCCTCCACTTTAAACGAGCTCCGTAGATCTATGATTTACGGAGCTTTTTTATTTGCACTGTCCTGCAAGATTTAGTCTTGAAAAGGCCAGTCGCAAACTTGCTTCACCGGAGCGGGATGTATATATTTCCCCCTCTGCTGCACAGGCGTCAGAACTGCCAGATCGTTATTTGACAGTCTTCAGACTGCTTCACCGCGCTACCGCCCGAATGGCGAAACTGGTAGACGCATGGGACTTAAAATCCCCCGCTCGTAAGGGCGTGCCGGTTCGATTCCGGCTTCGGGCACCATGAATATCAAGGGCTTGCGTGAGATACCTCATGCAAGCCCTTATTTCTTTGCTCCGCAAAAACCAATCTCTGCTCCGCAATTCGTTATCGTTGGTCATTTCGTAGGCGTGACTTTCATGCCTTTGCGCATTCGAATGTACTGCTCTGTCATACCGACGGTGGTGTGCCCAAGTTGATCGCGGGCTGCCCGTATATTGCCTGTCGATTCCTCCTTGTCCGTCGCCGCCTTTGCCCGCAAATCGCGCATCTGAAAGTCAGCTTTTGGAATGCCAGCGGCCTCCCGCGCATCATCAAATCGTTTTCTGAGCATGCTGGTTGTCATCGGCTGACCGTTTTCCATTACAACAAGTCGAGTTGATCGAATCTTGTAACCAGCTTTGCGGGCCATAATCCGGGCGATTACAACTTTCAATTCGCCGACTATCTCAATGCGCCGTTTCACGCTGGTTTTCCCTTGTCGAACCGAAAGCTGCCCATCACGAATGTCCCGCTCGTCCATCTTTAAAGTATCGGCAACCCTTTGTGCTGTGAGATAGAAAAGATCCAGGGCATCTTTCAGCGGTTGCTCTGCGTGCTGATAGACCTTTAATAGAAGGTCATCCTCGACATAAACATCCCGCCCTGTCTCTTTGTTTCCTTTTATCCCTGAGCAAGGGTTTGCCAGTGCGGTGTAACCGCTCTGACGCGCGAAATTCCAGATTGAGCTGAGCAGCGCCTTTTCACGATTTGCCCGGACAGGGGCAGTTTTTGAGCGGTACCGCAGATACTGCCTTACATGCTGAGGCTCAATTGCCTCAAGCGGGGCAGGTGGATCGTTGAAGAAAACGAGCAACTGCTTCAATTCTCGCGCATTGTCTTTCTGGGTCGCGGAAGCCTTCGTCGGTACGACTTCCTTCATATAGAGATTTGCCACATATTCGAAAGTGAGTACTGTTTTCGCCAACTCAACCGAGACCCGGGATTTCTCGAGTTTGGCGTATTCGAAGATGGCTAATCCGTAATCAGACCCGAGTGGAATCTCCCTACGAGGCTTTGATCCGGTGTCGTAGTAGTAATAAACAACTCCACTACGCTGTTTGCGCTGCCTTAAGCGAGCGATGCTGCCCGGGTTTGATGGCTTACGACCCATTTATAATGCTTTCCTTGGCTGCCAGGTGGCGGGCGCCACTGATTGGTTCTGTTTGCTGTCGATCAATGCGGCTGTAGTGACACACGGCCATCCATTTCGTTTGATCGTGTGGCGGATGCCGTTATTGCCCAATACAGCCAATTGACCGGCTTTCGTCCGTGCAGCGGTCAGCTCACAGACCTGATCGTGCGTCAAAAACTCAATACTGCTCACACCTCGCCTCCTTGGCTCTTTGCGTGTCGTGGGTGCATGGTCGTGCGCTATTTGCCCGGTGTCAGGCTCTTTTAAATATCCAGCAGCGCACGGTGGTTGGTTTCTTGAGCATTGGGTTGTTCGCCGCCTGCGAAGCGCGAACGGCGCTGTAAATGGCTTTATTGATCTCCTGCAACTTGTGGCTGCGGCTATCGACCAGCAACGCGCGCAACGTCTTGAGGTCGGTAAGGTTCTGTCGATGCTCACCCGCTTTCTCTGCAAGCTCGTTCAGATTGATAGCGATAAGTGTCGGGTCGGCGCTGTGATTGACCTGCGGACCTTCGCCCAGGCTTTCGAGGTATTCGTAGACCTCCCAAAACTCGGCAACCAGAGGATGGTCAGCGCTGATCGCGGATTGCCGCTCCAAGGCCATGGCAGTGAGTTGCTGGTGAGTCGTCACTACCTGGTTCTCATCCAGTGGGCAGATCAGGCACAGACAATCGACCAGGGCCATCATCTGGCTGTGGTTTTTGATGATCCGCTCAACACGGATTTCCTTGAGCTTGCGTAGGCGTTGTTCGTGCACCAGCACGCGCTCAGCGAATTTCGCCATGACTTGTGGTTCTGCGCGAACCGCCAGCACCAGAAAATGGCTTAGTTGTTCAACCGGGATCACGTTGAGGTTGTCAGCGGCTGCACGGGTTTCGGTGGTGACTTCCGGCCGCGCAAAATGTGATTTGATAATCCGGGTCAGGATGGCCTCAGACGCACTGACATCGGCATTCTGGCTGATGGCAATGACTCCGCGAAACGGCGGTTCATACGTTTCGTTACCGCTGGTTTTCATGCCCTTGGTGCCGAGCGTGCCGCCACCGAAGAAGTCTTTCAGCTCATCCCAGTCGAAGCTCTTGGCGTGTGCTTTGTCCGGCTCGTTACGGTCGCCCTCGATCAGCACCACCGGCATGTTCGACACCTGGCCCATGGCTCGCTGCCGACCGGCGCGGGTCGATTTTGACGGGTCGAATCCTTCGTGTTCTCGGCCCAACAATTTCCACAGAAAGGTCAGCAGCGTGGTTTTGCCGGCGCCGGCTTCGCCCGTGACTTCCAGAAACGGAAAGGATTTGTACTTGGCCCGTATCTGCTCGGCGAACAGCGAGCCAAACCAGAACGCCAGGGCAACGATTCCTTTGGCGCCAAAACACAGCCAGAGCATCGGCAGCCAGTCGGTTCGGTACTGCTTGTGATCCCGCTGAATATGCATCTTGATCGACTTCTGCAGCGTCTTGAGCCGCAGCTTTCCAAACTCGAAGAAGTCCTCCTTGTTCACCTCGCAAACCAGCCCATTGCGCATGGCCACATCACCGAATACATAAGCGCCGTATTCCTTGCTGTAACCCACGTAATCAATCGTCTCGACGGTTTTCAGGCCGTACAACTGGTCCTTTAGGATCTTGTCGAGCTGCTTGCCGCTTCCGGTGAATACCGCACCGGCGGCCATGCTCAGCAGGCGTTTTTTAAACTCGCTGGCCGCAGCCACCTGGCCACCGGTGAAGGTGTTTTTGACGCTGCCGCCGTCATGCGGGAAGTCGATGCGGTAGTAGTACCAGGACTCATCGGTGACGTCGTTGCGTTGGAAGTACAAAGCTTGGGGATAGCAGTTCGCAATCTCCACGACGCCACCGCACTGACGTAATGCTTTGGCCCGGCGCTGCTTATCACTGAGCTGTTGGTCCTCATGGCGCTCGGAGGTGTCCAGCGCCTGCATGGCTTTGTTGAATTTATCCAAGTCCATCTTGAACCAGTAAAGGCGGTTCTCGTACCCGAAGTGAAACTCATGGCTTTCACGCCATTCGTACATCAATACGCCTTTCTCGGCGGCGCTTTCGGCGATCAGTAGCGCGCCGTGGTGGCGTGCGGTCCGGAGGTCTTGTTCGACTTGCTCGGTGCGTTGCTCGCCGTCTTCGATAAATTGCCAACGCTGATGCAGGTCGTTCCAATCGATTTTACGGTTGTCGGGTTGCGGGATCTGCGCCGCGTCGCAGGTGTAACCCAAAGCGCGGGCTTCGCGGACCCAACGCTTGGTGTAGCGATGAGCGCCGGGTTCGTTATCCAGCGCCCAAACCAGTTTGGGGAGCTTTCCGCCTCGGTGGCGAGAGAGTTCTTTGAGTGACGTTTCGGGGAATACGTTGGAGGACATCGCCGACACGGCCGCGATGCCGTGATGGGCCAGGGCGATCGCATCGAAGATGCCTTCGACAATCCACAGCTCTTTGACCTCAAGCAACTCAACACAGGGCGGGCACCACCAGGTCCCTCGGTAACTTTCACCCGGTTGGAACCGGGCTTTCATCTTGCCGAAACGGTGAGGCCGATCGATCAACCGTTCCCAGTAACCGCCCTGATCAAGCGCAAAACGTACCGTCGCGCTGGCGGCATTCAATTCATCTGAGTAGTACGTCTCCTGGGTGAACCAGCCTTGGATCAACTCAAACCGAAAACCCCGGGCAAACTCCAGGTAGGCGCGGGCGGTCGCAGCGGGGAACTGATCGGAGGAGGGTGCGCGCTTGCTCCAGTCGTCGAACAGGTCCTCATAAATCTCCTTCAGGTGCCAACGCTGCCCACACTTACTCTCGCGACCACAAATGATCAGCCAAGGATTGGAGTGGCGGGTGTACAGTTCTTTTTTGCCGCAGGCGGGGCATTTGCCGCCGCGCATGTAATCGGTACTGAGGCGCCGCTTCAACCCATAATCGGCCGTAAGCCGTTGCAACACATCAGCGCGAAGCGCGTTAGAAAGCTCCATTGTCACTAAACCCTCAGAGACCTCGAATTTTGAGCGCACCTCACCCATACCCATCGCGGCATGGGGTGAGGTGTGTTGGGCGGGGGTTACAGCGTTCGGGCTAAATCGAAATCGATTGCGTCGAGCGGGAGTGGCTGATGCTCGTCGCCTTGAAGTTCACTCCACGCCAGGTGCACCAGCTTCGTCGCGAGGCTGGCCGGCACTTCAAGAGCGACGATCAAGTGACGTACGCCGTTTTCGAATAACTGCTCGGAGTCAGCCAAATGCTCTGCCCGATGTCGCAGTAGGTAGGCCCGGGCCGCGTGCTGCATGCAGGTGCGGTAGTCATGAGAGTTGTGGGAGGGTGTCATGGCGCTGTCTCCAGTCCTTGGTTCGGCAGTAGTTCCAGCTGATCGCTGGCTTGTTTCATGGCTTCACGACGCAACGCTGTGTCAGCCAGCGGGAGCTTGACGGTAGGGTTGGCCATACCGCTGGGGCTCATCTCATGAGTCATTTCGAATTCAGCGCGTACCGACCAGCCGCAGGCTTCATTGGTGCATTGCAGGTAAGCGACGCGCAGAAAAATGTGGGTCCCTTCGCTGGTGCGTATCCGCATTCGGGAAAGGCAGTGAGGGCAAACCAGTTTGTAAGTGCTCACTAAGTGCATCCTTGCGCTGTGCTGACAACGTGGTTGAGGGGGTGCCCCGTCAATCGACAGTGCCTTCCTTGATGCCCAGCAACACCGCGGCACGATGTGCCTGACCGCGCCGTCCCTTCTTCCGGCCATTGAGCAAATCACTGACTAGGTTGCTGTTCAGTTCGTGCTGGCGGGAGAACTCGGCGAGGCTAATACCTTTTCGATCAAGTGCTGCTCGGGCTTGCTCGGGTGTAAGGGTGGCGGGCATAGTGTCCATTCGTTGGCATCCGTGGTTATTTGGCGCCATTATGCCCAAACAATTTGGCCTGTAAAGGGTGAAAGCTTGAAAAGTTGTGCATCTAAAGAAGACTTGGACGTTAGCGTGGGTGACCGCCTGCGCGAGGAAAGGACGCTGCTAGGCCTCAATCAAGATGCCTTTGCGCAGCTCGGCGGCATCACCCGCAACACCCAAGGCAGCTATGAAAAAGGCGAGCGAAACCCTGATTCCGTCTATCTTTCGGCCGTGGCCAAGGCTGGGGTAGATGTGCTGTACGTCTTGACGGGCGGGCGTTTGCTGCGCGCTGTTGAAGGGCTGGATGAGGCCGAAGAACAGTTGATTCAGCAATTCCGGACGCTGTCTGATTATGACCAAAAAGCTGTGCATCGCATCGTCGGTGCGATGTCCGAAGTCACCAGCCTTTCAAACGCCAAGAAATAACTCGTGGCTATTTAGAACATTCGTTACGACGGATTTCATTTGGATTTTCTGCACTCCTAAGTAACGTTACGCCCGTAATGCACTTAACGGAGTAATGGGCATATTGGATCAAGAAGAAGAGAACATTCGCGGGGATATGACCACCAGCGAAAATTCTGAGCTAACACAAGATGAGTTGATGCTTCTTACATGGTATAGAAAACTATCCTACATAGACCGTGGTTATATTCTGCACATCGTACAGGCACTGGCGGGCGTGCTCCGATTGTAGCGATGATCGGCAAAGATTTTGGTCACAAATTCTTAGTGAAACTCAGCCACACTAAAGGGAACCCGGCTAGTGCCGGGTTCTTTTCTGAACAGCAGCGTCAACCGGCTTCGAGTGGAGCCCGTACCTCATTTAAGATCATGAGATTTCATGATCTCCTTCCAGATATAGCCGTAGCTGTAGCGTAGCCAAGTCACTTTCAACAGGTCGAAGCTGCGTCGAAGCCAACTGGTTTCTCGTGCGCTAATTTCTTTAGCTATCTCAGTTAACAGCCATTCATCTTGGAAGCCAGTCCACACTGGCGGGACGGGCGTTTCAAGGTTGCTAAAACAGACCGGTGCAACTTCTGAGTACAGGATGTCTTCTACGACCTTCAGGTCATAGCCCCGGATGCGTTCCGCTATCGAGGCATAGTCGACTTCACTGTCTACAAATGCCTCCGCTAACGCGATCTGGATACTCGCTCGTTCTGCGGGAGTCAGAATATGTCCCAATGGGCTAGCTCCTCTAGCTCGACGTCGAATGTATCGGCTGCGACTCCGCCTGCCATGCCACCGGCGATGCTTCCGATGAGTACAACGGCGATGGCGCAGGCAGGCGCCCCCGGACCACAAATAGCCGATATGCCGAGCCCCGCAAGAAATCCTCCCGCGGCACCGCTGCCCAAGATGGTGGCCTGACGAGCCGTTTCTTTGGCCTTGTCATCAGCATTCAGTATTTGGTAAGTCGCCAATACTGCCGTCATGATGATACCGACCTTGCCCATTACAGACATGATTTTGGTGCCAGAAGTGAACTTGGAATTGGCACTTCCCGACCGTTCCAGAGCTCTGTACAAGACTTCTTTCTGTTGGGCCTTTGAAAGTTGTTCGTAATTTTTGTTGAACTGGGTTTGAGATTTTCCGTTCAAGATCTCGCTATGTGTTTTCCCGGTTTTCTTCTTTTTTTGCACGATGGCCAGGCCCTGTGCTGAGGTCAGCTTTCGGTGTTCGAACATGATCTTGTTGCGCATTTCGTTGCTGAACTTGGAGGCGTCTTCAACACTGATGTTGCCTGCTTTTACCTCAGCAAATATTTGCTGTGACATACGCCGGATATTTCTCTCGTAGCTCGCACGGACGCGTTCGTCCTTGATGGCGTCGACGGAGAAACGGCTAGCCGCCCCCTCCATGCCCGCAACCGCCATCTCAAGGGGAGACTGGTTGAGCGTATGTTCACTTTTAACGATGTAGCTTCCGGTTACCAGATTCGGTTCCGTCACGAGAATATCCTTATCCCAAAATGTCGTTCAGTAGTCCGTCGATGCCTGAGGTTATGCAGGTGTTCTCGTGCTGCGCGAATGCCAGCGTATGGCAGGCCTTGCCGGTTGGGTTAGTGAATTTGACCGAGTTGCTTGAGTCGAATACTCCGGCCATGGAAGATCCGTCGTCAAAATGCGCTGTGCAAGCAAATCCTTCGTAGCTCTCTTCTGCAGGAATCTTGAAGCCGATCCAGTTCCCATGGATGATCATTGGGGTAGGGGATGTAAACGGCGCTGGCGTATGAGAGCTGCCGATGATGACGGTACCTGAGCCACCGATCACGACATCGCCATGGGTGCCGACAGTACCGACCAGTGCGGCATTTTGGCCGTTGATAAACACGGTAGCTGACACCTCCGAGGCTAAAGCGCTACCGCAGGTGCAGGTGTCATCTTTTCGTGCGGCTGCAAGCCCGTCGAAGAACACATCGGGAGAACCGGAGGCAATAGCTTTTGAACCGTGCCCAGGTATGGGGCAGCTGGTTGGGTCGGTGATACGTGCAGCTGGCTTTGCCATGCTTGACTCCCTGTCAATGAATTTACCAAGGCCGACTGTATCAGACTTGTTTGGAAAGGCGATTTACGGAAATGATTAAGACGCAGCTTCTACCGCCCCCTCGGCCCGTTACAGAATGAAGCTCCTATTATTTGTAAGCGCCCTTGCATTGTTGGCGGTGCTAAATATTGGCTACTACAACGAGGTCTCAGACGGTGAGGTCCATGCCGTTTTCTTCCTGAAGAAAACGCCTGCGTTGAGAATGCAATTTTTCAACGTTCACGCCAATGACGGAGACTATCGAAAAGTAGACAGGCTGACCGACGACTTACGCCAGGACATCATCGATTATTGCAAATACAGATTGGGTATTGAGACAGAAGTCAGAACGCAGGCTGACGTTGAAATGTGCGCGAAAATGTAAGTGTGTCGCTGCAGGTAGATTCGTTACTCATGCACTGCAGCAATTGCTCAGAGGCCCCGACACAGTCGGGGCAAAGATTTGGAGTGAATAGCCGCTATTTTGCGACTTTCATACTCGGTCTAACGGGGGGCGGTGTTACAGCTTTGACCACATCGTCAATCACCGCCTTTCCCATCGACGTCAAATAGTGCGCAGCCCATGAAAAGCGGTCGGTTTCTCTGTCATAAGCTGCGTCTTTTGAAAGCGCTTTGGCCAGGAACAGCAGATCGGATGCCATTGCCAAAGCCGCGTCGACAGGCACGCCCCCGTTGACACGGAATAATGGTTTGTCTGCGCAAAAGATGCAGGGTGTGATGCCGATGGTTTTTGCTTCTGTTGGTTCGGTCATTGATCACCTCCAAAGATGCAAAGGTGAAGAGGCGGGGAGTTACGCAGCGCAGAAAGAGGGTTAGTGATCGGACGAATTTCGGAAGGATCTATTTTGTTCATTATCAGTTCCCTTGATTGAGGAACTGCCACTTAGCTGTCTCAAAGCTTGGGTGGCAGCCGTGCGTGGTGTGAGACCCGGCAATCAAGGTAACCGGTAGGCCCGAAGGCCTTCCACGCACAGCCGCCATAAAACCTTATTGCAGACGAAAAAAAACGCCGCAATAGGTTTTTTGGCGCTTTGCGCCTTGATTGTCCCCGGGGTCTCACGCCCGATCGCTGAATATGCAGCGATGTCTGGAGAATATCCCGACAAAGATTGGACTAACAAGGCAGCACCGTGCCCAGAAGCACGGTTTACGTAACACCTTACGTAACTATCGGATTTTGCCTACAACTTCGACATGAAGCCACCCAATATTCTGAAAAGAACACACCAGGAGTGGAAAAGTGAACGAGTTGAAAGCCGGCGGTTACACCGCGCAAATCGAGTACAGCGAAGAAGATGGGCTGTTCATCGGACATATCGCGGGCATCAAGGACATCGTTGGCTTCCAGGGTGAGTCAGTCGATGCGTTGCAAGACGCGTTTGCTGAGGCGGTCGCGGATTACGTGGGGACATGCGCCAAGCTCGGGCGCACCCCATGACTGGAACATAAAGAAAGACAGCTCCGACAGCCTGCGAATCAAACCCTCGTCCACCCACTGTGCCGCGATGTGGTAGCAGTGTCCGAAGCGCAACGCGCATGATCAAGACCCAAACGACAGGCGAAAAAAAACCGCCTTTGCGGGGCGGTTCTTTTGTAAGCCTCAGTTTGCGGCTGGGGCTTAGCGCATCTCATGGGAGACATTGGCGTGGAGGCAATAGTATTAATCTTTGCTCATCCTTGCAATGTATTTTGCCAACACCGATTGACGGCATCTGAAGGTGCAGAAAGTCGCTGCTTGGCGTTGAATTCGAACCGGTAGACACTGACAGAAATAACGTTTTACAAAATTAAGCCTATCCATCGCTTGGGTGCCCAAAAGATCACCCATTTCCGACTGCCGCGTTTGGAGTTCTAGGTTAATATGCCGTCGCTCGCACGCCAGTGCAGCGATGAGGTTTGGCCGGTGACATAACAGTTTCGTCCCCTCTGACACGGTTTTGCACCCGTGCCGGAATGATGGCTCGGAGGGAACTCAACCGGCCGCCTCGTGGGAGTCATTGGCGTGTCTTCCCGAAGGCGCGCGTGATCCGGTAAGTGCGCTGGAGGTTTGGCCCCCAACCTGGAGGCCAAAACGTATGAAGCTTTTGCTGCGTACGCTGAGCCTCGTATGGAGATTGTTGAAAGCGTTTCGCTTTTACGAGTTCCTGCGAGACCACTTTGACGACCTGAAGTAACGGTCATAAATGTGGGGAAAAGCCCGTTTCAGTTTCGGCTGAGGCGGGTTTTTTTTGTCTTGAGCAAGCTGTCAAAAGTAGGATTTATACCCGGGTCATTCTCTGATGCCTGTAAGCCATTTCGTCGGCATCTGTAGGTGTTATCCGAAGACCATGAATATACTGTTTGTACATACAGTATTGTTCGCCGTGGAGTCCGTATCGATGACAAACACAATCACCGCCAAAGTCGCCGCCGTGCAAATGGATTTATCACACTGGCAAACCATGCTCGCAGACAAAGCCACGCTACTCGCCCAGCCAGGCGCTCATCACAAGGCGTTGCTGATGCAAGCTTATGCGCTGCATGAAAACAGGCTGATTGATAACGACGATCTTTGTGATCTGCTTGAGTTGGCTGATGGGGCACTAGCCTTCGCCGTGGAATCAATGCTCGACATTGATAGCGACGAGTAGGCCGCCACATGCACCTACTGGTCACGCCGATGAGGTCACGCGGCATCGCACTCGACGCTAAGTCACGACGCCGATACCTCGCGATCAAAGGCAATGTCATGGTGAGTTCATCGGTCTGCCAAGCGCTGGGACGAGCCACGAACGTCGCTCGTGTCGTGGTGGGAATGCCGCTGGATCCTGATCCACTTCCGGCGTTGCTGGACGCAACACTTGCAGGTATGACTGCGACCGGTTTTGTACTCAGTGGCATTGAGTTCATCGATGGCTGCGCGTATGCGCAATCCTGGTGGTGCCGGGAAGGATAGTTTCCGGCAGCGAAAGTCTTTGCAAGATCAGGCGCATCTAGTCCGAGGCAAAATCAATCATCTTTAGTCTCTCGCTGCCACTCAGTCACTTATCCAGTAGTTGGTAACCACTGTCCCAGGATATTCGTCGCGGGCCTAGATGCAGAAGTTGCCGTCCATAATCGAGCAAAATTGTATCGGACAAGATTTCGGACTGATTGCTCTGGGTGCGCTGAATCCATCAACTTTATAAAATAATCGATGAATTGATTTCATCGGTTTGCGTTCAATTTTTACAGGCTGAATTTCGCATTTTCTTTCCTGAAAAGTATATCCGAGCTCCCGATCAGGAGTGGCTAATAGAACGTTATCATCGTTAATGAACGCGATATATGAGTCGTTGTAAAATGTCTCTATTTTGCATGCGTCTGGGGGGAGGTGGAATGAGGCTGATACTAAAATTTTTCTTAGCGTCTTATCGACAAATTTTGAATCAGTGTTTGCAATAATACCGAGTAAAATTAGGCTTGTGTATGCAAGCCCAAGTAAAGATGCAAGTCCAAGATTAAAGTCGCGCACATTATTTTTTTTGAGATTTGTGCATGAATCGGCATAGCTTCGTTTGCGTTGTTTAAAATGATCGAGGACTTGGTTTTTGAATATGTGTAAAAATACAAGGATGAATGCTGGGAAAATTGCATACATTGCCAAATAAATCCAAAGCGCTATAGCTATCACTAAAATGAATATTTTCTGGGTGGTAGGGAATTTTGCAGGATCTGCGTGTGTGTAGTTTGCGATTGTTTCATCGGCTATCGAATCTGCGATAAGAGTGATTATTAAGGCTGTAAGGGTGGCGACTATTTTTAACAATCCGGAGTATTTTTGGTAAATGTTCACCAAGCTGTAATAGCTGATTGAAAAAATTATTGTGCTTGCGCAGATTATGAAAAAAACAGCACGAGGTATTATATATGGTATCTGGCCACCCATAAGTTTTAGTAGAACAATTATTAACAGTAGTCCAACGCTTGCAATAATTGTTGTTGCTGAGTAATCAGCTACTTTCCAGTCGTGAAAGCTATAGTTTAGTTTGAGTCTTGGGTTTTTTATCCATATTATTTTGTTTTTGAAATGTCGATCTGTGCAATAGAACACAGCGACTGCGAGAAAGAAGAACAAAATAATGTAAAGTATCAGGGTTGGGGAAGTAGGGTTCATTGAGATTGCAAGTCCATATGCGCATGCTGGTCGAGATAGTAGCCATATAATATCAGCAAGATCGGCGTATGTTAAAAATATTGCACTGAAAACAACCGAGGCACGGATAAGGTGCTCAAGAGTCCTCATAACGCGTTGAGGTCTCTGCCCAACGCGTTGACGAGTTCACTTCACCACAATCAACTTCCTCCCAACCCACTCCGCAACCTGCGTAACAACGGCGTTTCCGGCACCAAAAGCCTCTGCAAGGTTGGCCGCATCCAGTCCGAGGCAAAACCCATCATCCTCAGACGCTCGCTGCCGCTCAGCCATCTGATCCCATCCGTTCGCGTGAGCGACGAAAGTGGTACAGCCCAGAGAGATTTGGGAGCCGGCTTTGCTGGCCAATAGAGTATTGGCAGCCCAGGCATCCGCGGGGCGTGGCCACTGGATCGATTGAGACGCTGGAGGTATTGCGTCCACTGGCGCGGCGTCAGCCAGGAACTCGAAGGGGGGCATTCGTCGATAACCTGCGACCAGGAATACTCGGCGACGCTGCTGGGGGACTCCGAAATATTGAGCATTAAGCACTCGCCAAAATCCCACATACCCGCAGTCCGCAAGGGCCCTGATGACTGTTTCAAAGTCTTGGCTATCGTTGATAGCGAGCAGGTTAACGACGTTCTCAAGGACCACCCAGCGAGGTTGAATTTCTTTGAGGATTCGTATGACTTCCCAAAACAGGCCGCTGCGTTCGCCGCGTAGTCCACGGGTGGCTTGGTTGCTGGGTCTGGCACCGGCAATGCTGATGTCCTGGCAGGGGAACCCGGCGGTGAGGACATCGACGGGGGAGAGGTTATGGGCGCCGCACTGGCGCACGTCTTCAAATTGGCGTGCATGGGGAAATCGGTCGGCAAGCACAGCCCGGTTGACCGGGTTGAGTTCAACTTGCCAGGCGCTGCGGTAACCAGCGTTTTCAAATCCGACATCAAAACCTCCTATGCCTGCGAACAGGCTTCCAATGGTGGGTTGCTGCATTCATGAACTCGTAGTTCTGGATGCTCGCGGCACGCTAGGGGGAGGCTCTGGGCCTTCAAATGGTTCAGTGTCCGGCAACGCGGGCACTTGATTTGTAATTCAAGGAAGCCGCTGGCGGCGGCGAGTTTGCGGCCGCATTGGCCGCAACGAATGTCTTGCATGAAAATCGTCCTTGATGGGATCAGTCAGTTGTTAATCAGTTATGTTTTTTCTGCCTGCATCCGTTTCCACTCTCGATCCATCGCCCGCTTCGCCGCTTTCTCAGTGGAATACAACCATCGCAACCGCTTCGGCTTGCTCTGATCACCAGCCGTCACGGTCTTCTCCTTCCCGGTTTTCTTGTCGCGGTAATAGGCAACAATGCCGGTGAAGTCACCCTTGTCCTCTTCGGCCAGATCTTCGACGGTGTCTTCCGGTAGCTTGCTCTCCAGCTCCAGGCTGACGGTGTAGCCGCTGTCCGCGCTGAGGGTGTGCTGCACGTTACCGCCGTACCAGATGATTGCGTCGATCTCGTCCTTCACGCCCTGGAGCGTGTAAGTCAGTTCGGGAATCAGGTCCGGCCGTCCCAGTGCCAGCGTGTAACTGAGGGTGGCGCTGCCGCGTTGCAGGCGATTGAACTCGGCCCGGGCAGCACGCAAGGCTGATTGCCGATCGCTGTAGGTGTGGCGCAAGTCCTTGAGGTTTTCGCCGCCGCCGGCGATGGCTTCCTGTTTCTTGGCGCTGTTCACGTCGTAGAAGTAGGCGCGCACGCCGTCGTAGCTGTCGCGGTCGGCTTGCAGGTAGCGGTGTTGGTCACCGTCGGCGCGGGTGAGGGTGATGTGCGGCAGTTCGACGCCGCTGGCGGTCTTGCCGCCGCCCGCTGGGAGGCACAGCAGGCAGCCGGCCTTGATGGTGACTACCGCATCGAATTCTTCGCCGATGCGGCAGATCAGGTTGGCGTCGGACTCGTTAGCCTGGTCGAGCTGCAGGATGGGCAAGCTTTCAAGAGCGCCGGCAATGTTCGCGGTCAGACCGTGGCTCAGCGCGATGTCGCCCAGCACGTCGCCGAGGGTGGTGTTGCTCCAGCTGCGTTCGCGTTTGGCCTTCAGGCCTTTGCGCAGGTCAGCCGATCGGGCGCGGATGCTCAGCACGTCGGGCGCGCCGCTGTGTTCGGTTTCATCGACGGTGTAGGTGCCCTTGTCCACCAGGCCGGTATCGCTCCATCCCAGCCAGAGCCGAATGATCGCGCCTGTGGGTGGGATGGCCAGCAGGCCGTCATGGTCGCTGAGGGTAAGGCTCAACTGATCGGCTTCGATGCCGCGGTTGTCGGTCAGCTCCAGGCCCATCAGCCGCGGGCTGATCAGTTTGGCGATGTCGTTGCCATCCACTGTGATGCGGAACGCCGGCACTGGATACCCGGCTTCGCGGCGGTAGCGTTCGACGGCGTCATCCAGAAAACCGGTGACTCGGGACAGGGCTGCATCGATCACAGCAACGACCTCATGATGCTAATGCCTGCGCGAGTGCCGGCGCCGATCAGGTCGATCCGGTCGTCATCGATGCGTTTGAGGCTGAGGGTGAATTCGATGCGGCGCGGGGTGCCGTCGCGGAAGAAAAATGTCTTGGTCTCGCTCAGGCTTTCGATAACCCATAAGCCGTAAATTCGACCGCTGCCCTCGACCACGGGCCAGGCCTTGCCGGTGTTGGCCATCAGGCGCAGCGCGTCGAGGCTGAGGGGGCTGCCGGCCAGTTCCGGCAGGATGACGCCGGGGAGGGTGATCGCGTCTTCACCGCGGCCGACGAATTGCCGCGCGGGCGCCGCGCCGATGCGGCTATTGCTGGCGTGTCGCCAATCGGTCTGGCGTTGCAGCTCCTGGTAGGCAGCGGTGGAAAGGCTGAAGACGAACATGCCCAGGGCAAGCATCATGGGGATTACTCCAGGTCGGCGAGTCGGCTGCGTTGACGAGCGCTTTTCTCACGTTCAATGCGCGTCAGTTCGACGCGTACGGCGCGGGCGATGGCTTGTGCGTCCAGGCCAGGCGTTGCAGGGATGTGGATTTCGTAGGTGTCATGGCTGTCGTAAACGGCACTGCCGGCGTTGCTGATTGGGGCACGGCTATCGACCGTTATGCCGGGCAAAGACGTCATGCCCAATGCCATAGAACCAGCGGACGTGATTTGCTTGCTGATGTCGGTGATGACGTCTAATGGGCCGCGCTGGCCGTCCTGAAGACCTTGCGCCAGGCCGGCCATGGTGAAGCCACCCAGTTCGGCAAACACCCGCGACGGACTGTGAATGCCGAGCTTTTCCTTGAACCAGCCAATGGTTGCGTCGCTGATATCGCCCATGACGTTCTTGAGCTTGCCGAAGCTGGCTTTCAGTCCGTTCACCAAGCCGTCGATGAGCATGCCGCCGAACTCGGTAAAGCGCCTGGGCAGGTCGATGCCCAAGTAATTCATGACCGCCGCAAACGCCTGGTAGATCAGGCCAATGGGGCTGAAGTCGATCAGGACTTTAAGAATTCCACCGATTCCGTCACTGAACCCGGCTTTGATTTCGCGCCAGGCGCCGGTGAAATATGACTTCACCGCGTCCCAGTTTTTGTAGATCAGGTAGGCGCCGCCAGCGATGGCCGTGATCGCCAGGCCGATGGGGTTGAGCATCAGCGCACGGCCGACCATGAGCAGCGCTTTGCCCACAAACGGAAGTACTGACCTGCCGAGGCTCCATAACAGGCTGATCAAACCGGGCAGCCGAATCCCCAATTGCGCGAACATAAAACGCAATGCCACAAATGGCAGTAGCACGCTGGCCACGGTGATGAGCAACCCGCCCAGGGCGATGGACAGCGCGGCGATGACGGCGACGGTTTTGACGAGCCCAGCGGCGAGGTTCGGGTTTTCGCTGGCCCAGCTTTTGACCCCGCGGATGATCTCGGTGACTGACTGAATCAGCCCGCGCAACGGCCCATCCTGTTGCTCTTGCAACTCGATGCCCAGGTCCTGCCAGGCACTGCTCAAGGTCGTCAGATCGCCCTTGAGGTTGTCGGCCATCACTGAGGCCGTTTGCGCTGTTTCGCCCTGACTTTGGCGCAGGCTCGCGATGAGTTTTTGCAGCTCCCCGGTGCCGGCCTGCTCGACCAGTTGCGCCATGCCTTTAACCGCTTCCTCGCCGGAAATGGCTTTGAGTAACCCGCCTTTGTCGGCAGTGCCCAGGTCTTTGGTTTTGTCGTGGATCTCTTTGAGGATGTCCGGCAAGGGGCGCAGGTTGCCGTGGGCATCGGCAGTGGTGACCTTGAGTTTGGCCAAGGCTTTTTCCGCGGCCTTGGGCGGGGTGGCCAGGCGGTTCATGATAGTGCTGAGTGCGGTACCGCCCATGCTGCCCTGCAAACCGGCATCGCCCAATTTACCCGCCATCGAAGCGGCCACCTCAAGTTCGACGCCATAGGTCTTGGCCATGGGCGCGGCGTACTTCATGGTTTCGCCGAGCATCTGCAGGTTGGTGTTGGAGCGGGTGAAGGTGCCCACCAACACATCGCCCAGTTTGCCCATCTGGTCGGCCTGCATACCGAGTCCGGAGAGGATGTTGGAGGCGATATCGGCGGTCTGCGCCAACTCGGTACCACCGGCCGCCGCAAGATCGAGCATTCCTGGCATCGCGGCTTTGATGGCCGCAGGATCGAAGCCGGCCATGGCGAGAAAGCCCTGCGCGTCGGCGGCCTGGCCGGCGGTGAATTGCGTTGAGCCGCCCAGTTCCCGCGCTTGCTTGCGCAACGCCGCGAGCGCTTCTGAGTCTTTTCCCAGTCGGGAGATAGCCTGCGTTTTACTCATGCTGGCGTCGAAGTCGATGCCCGGCGTCATCAGCTTGGCACCCGCATACAGCGTTGCACCGCCGCCGGCTACGGCGGTGGCGCCTTTGCCGGCCATGTCGCTGGCGAGGTGTCTGGATTTATCAAAGGTTGCACGCGCCGCTGCCAAGCGTCTCTGTTGAGCGGTCAACGCGGCCAGTCGATTGGTTTGTTCGGTGATGCTGTGGTTGGTGGCGCGGACTTGCTCGCGTAGTTGATGCTCATGGTTGCCAAGGTTTTTGGTGCTGAGCCCGGCGGCCTGCAAGCGGGTGCGCAAGCCTTGGAGCTGTTCGCCCTGTTGTTGATGCTGCTGTTTGAGTTTCTGCGCTTCACGCACGGCAGTGCGGAAGTCCTTGGTCATGGCCTTGGTCGGCGCGCCGGTCGCGGCAATCTGCTGACTGAGTGTTTTGACTTTCTCGCGGGCGGCGTTCAGTGCCTGCTCGGTCTGCTGCGCCGCAGCGCGTTGCGTACGCCAGGCACTGACATCTTTCTGTTGGGCGTTGAGGGCCTTGAGCCGGTCGCGGGCGTCCTTGAGTGCACGAGCGGCGCCGATGCTCTCGTTGTTGATCGCCCTCAGCGGCCGCGTGGCCTTGTCGATGGCGTTTAGCAGCACCCGAAGTTTTAAATCATTCGCCATCGGCGACGCTCCGCACCCTGGCGCGCTCGCGCCATTCCATCAGCTCTTGCAGGCCCAACTGATCCATATCAGCCGGCGCCCAATGAAAGACCACGGCCAGGTCGGCCATGGCGTCCTCTACGCAACGAGGGAGGCGTCCGTCTTCACCGACTTCTGCAACAAAAAACCAGAAATCTTGCTGCCACAGGCGAGCAGGTCGGCCGGGTCCATACCGGCGGCTTCCGGGGCGGTGATGCCGGGGCTGGTGAGGCGCGGCAGGATCTTGATCAGGGTGGCCACGTCCATGTTCAACAACTCCACCAACTGCACGCCGCGCAGTTCGCCGGCCTGTGGTTTACGTAAGGTGAGGGTGTCGATGGTGGTCTTGCCGCGAGTGATCGGCGTGTCGAGGGTGACGGTGTTGTCTTCGGCGAGTGGTTGAATTTCGACGGTCTGCATAAGGTTTTCCAGATAGCTGCGGAAGGGTTAAAGGCCAATAGCGGCGCGCTGCTTTTCCAGCAGATCGACGCCGTTGACCTTCTCGATGAAGTTGAGCAAGTCGATCTCGATGATGTCTTCGTTGTCGACGATCAGCTTGTAGTAGGAACAGGTGGTGGTGATGCTGTGTTCGGTGTCTTCGCCGGGTTCGTGGTCACCCATTTCGATGGTTTCGTGGCGACCGCGCAGGACCACCTCCACGGCGCTGACATCGCCGGTGTCGTCCTGCTGAAACGAGCCGGCAAAGCGCAGCGCAATGCCCGAGGCATTGACGGCGCCGAATTGGCGCAGGGAGATCAGATCGAGGCCGCCGGTCTTCCATTCGAACTGGATGCCGTCGTCGGAGAAGCCCAGGTCGGCCTTCACGGGACCATTCATGCCACCGCCGCGATAGGCTTCCATCTTGCGTCCCAGGGGCGGCAAGGTGACCGACTTCACGACGCCGACATAGCTGTTGGCATCGTTGAACAAGTTGAGGTTTTTAAGTTTGCGCGGCATGGCCATGGCGCTGTTCTCCGGTTAGCGATTGATCTGGCTGGCGAAGTTGATGAGGTAGCGGTCGGTGATGCGCTGGCGCAGGGTGAGGTCTTCCAGCGGCGGGACCGGCGTGTAGTCGTAATCAAGCCAGAGCTTGCCGGCCTTGAGGGTGTCCTTGGTGTTGATATCTTCGGGGTACCAGCAACTTCCGCCGATCAGGTAACCAGCGGACACCTTGCTTCGGAACTCAGCGTTGACGCCTTCGATCATGTCGCGCACCAGGGAGGCGTGCAGCGGCTTGTCCATGGCCCACATCTGCGTGCCGGCCATGGTGTCGGCCAGCACCTGCGCGGTGCGGGTATAACTCTCGAAAGCAAACAACGGATCGTCGCTGCAGGTGCGGCTGCCCCAGAAGCGCAAACCGCCCTCATTGATCAGCGTGGTGACCTCTTGACTGTTGAGGTAGTTGGCATCGGTGGCGGGGTTTTGCAGGTCCCAGAACACGTCGGCGTTGATGCCGGTGACACCGTTGACGGCGATGTTGGAAAGGGTTTTGTGCCAACCGGTTTGCTGATCGATCTTGGCGCGCAATCCAAGTGCGCGAGCAACGGCCGTGGCGTTGACGGTCTTGTTGGTGGCGGTGTCCCAGCTGAGGAAATCCGGCCAGATGACCATGACTTCTCGGGCGCCGAAATGCTTGCGATAGGCGACCGCTTCCTCCTTGGTGTTGCAGCCCCAGGCGCTGACATAACTGAACGCCCGCAATTGCTGGGCGATGGACACGAGTGCGGTGGCGACGGGTAGGGTGTCCAAGCCTGGGACACCCAGAATGCGCGGTACCAGACCGAGCCGCGATTTAGCGGCCAGCAGGGCTTTCATCCCGGTGTACTTGCCGGTTTCGGTGGTGGTGCCGATCAGGGCGCTGGTGGTCTCGGCTTCATCCTGACCTTCCTTGACACGTACCACGATGACGTAGGGCTTGGTCTGGTCGGCAATGGCTTGCAGGCTGGCGGCGAGGGTGCCTTTCACACCGGCTTTGCCGATGGCGGTCTGGACGCTGGTGATCAGGACTGGGGTGTCAAACGGGAAGACTGTCGCGTCGGCATCGTCGGCGGTGCACACCATGCCGATCACGGCAGTGGGGATGGTGCGGATGGGGCGTGAGCCATCGTTGAGTTCGATGACGCGCACGCCGTGAAGATAGTCGGACATGGCTGATCTGCGTGGTGATAAAGGACACCACACAGGCTGCCGCGCTCATCACTCGTTGACGAGCCGCGGCGATTGTATCGGGCAGGCTAACAAAGTACCAAGTAGCATCGTGAATGAGGTCAATGCTTGTCCGTTGGAGACGCTGGCCACTCGGTATTCACAGGGAATCCGGGTTGCTGTTCAAGGCGATTGAGTTCAACGCAATAACGCATCCAGCCCAGTAAAGCTGCCTGTTCATCCGATGTAATCAACTGCAGTTGTTCGGCATATTGCAGCGGAGCGATGCGCAGTTGGGCGTGTTGCATCAAGGTGTCACGCTCCAATAGTACGTGTGCCTTTTTTTCCGCCAAAACTGCTGACTGATCGAGCAACCAATCATCACCTGTCCAGTGGTAATGGGTACCTGGCCAAGGTTTTGTAGTAACGGAGTCGGGCAGTTCGCCCACTTCATGCCATAGCAGCGATTCGCCGTTGTTTGTCCGGTAGACGAGACCGCGATGATCCACCCTCTGCTCAGGCAAGCCATCAACCAAAACCCAGACATAGCCTGGCTTTGCATTCTCCAGCGTCTTCGGCAGATGAACAGCATTGCTGGGTAACTCGAGTCCAAGGCCTGGAACGACGGGAAATTCGACCGGCCCTACCAAAACACCGGCGTTATCGATCAAGTAATTCTTCATGGCTGCTCTCAAATGATTTTGATCCGTCCGGGGTAGGCAATGTTTCGAGGTCGTGTTACTCCAACCGTACCGATTTGCCTGATTTGCGTTATGCCGGAATACTCACCCGCCAATATGCTCCCTCTGTAGTTCGACATTTCACCCAGGTCGAGGCCGTGAATGTCGTGAGCTTGTTTCTGCTCATCTTGACCGAGGCCCGTTACTAGTTGGGTCGCGCCGTCAGCCATGAAGCTGTAGGTTTGCCTCGTACCCTTTTGCCAAGTACCTGGTGTGCGTCCTGCATCAACGTTGCGTGAGTCGTCGAGAATTCTAAGAAACTCCCCCCGGCCTTCTGGCCCGCGAAAGGTCATTCCGTCGTCTTGAACAGTCCATCCACCTTCGTTGCCTATGCTGTGTTGCTCGGTGCTGAGCATTCCTGATTGCTGGGCGTGATCCCAAAGCCAAGGCCACTCCAAGCGTTGAAACGTTCGACGGTTCAGTGCGGCGTAACCGCCGGGGCTGAATTTGGTAGTGGTTTCAAAAACCGGATGGCCCAGCGGTAGCGTATCCAGGCGCCCGAGGGGCCACCAGTGACCCAATCCGTCAGCGCACAAGTGCCACCAATCGCCTGTGCCCATCAGTGTCAGAAACGAATAGCCGTTATCGGAAAGATGCGTATGAAACAGGATGCGATCTGTTCCGTTGGCTTCAACAACAAGTCGATGTCCGGAATGGTCTTTGCGACGTATCAGAATTTCTCGCCTAGCGAGTTTCGCATCAGAGGGCGGGAGTCTTATCGTCACGGCACTCTTGCTGGCATCGCAGAGTACCAAGCCCATGTGTTCGGAGGTGAGGGTTTTCCTTTCGCGAATCAGGGTGTAGGGGCGCGCATGTGCATTTCGTAGAGAACGCTCTACAAAGTCACGGGTTGCGAGCACTACAGAGGGGTCAATTTTCAACTGAATGTTGGCGGTGCCATTGGTGATGATGTGCATCCGCACCACCTGATTGCGCCCCGATCCTTGGGCCAGCAGCGGTTTATAGCTGGGCGCCAGATTCGCCACTGCTGAAAACACGCCGTCCTTATCTTCAAGGGCCAGTTCCGTCATCCACCAGCCGCCCACTTCAGGAGGCAACACCACTTCGGCAATCAACACATTCGAATCGGTGGGGGAGACGCGCAATTGATTGAGCTGCGCACGATGTACCTGATGGATCAGCCGTGTCTGTGACGGATCCGGTACCGGATCATCGCCGTACGCATCACCGATCAGCATATAACTCGGCTCCCAAGGAATGCCGAGGGCGTCGCAGTTGGTTTTCTTGGCGGCTCCGAGGGTGGTGAGCATGCCGCCGAAAAGGGTGTTCTTATCAACCATGAAGGTACACATCCAGTTCGTCGAGGGTGTAAATGCTGGCACCGCCATAGCCCTGAACGAACACATCGATGTCCGGGTTTACCCACGGATACACATCGATTTCGTCGCCGTCATCGATGGCCACTGCGGCATAGGTATCGACGCGGGTTTCCAGAATGATGTCGAGGCTGATCAGGTGGCGGGTGAGGGGCTTGGCGTCGTCGATGAGCCAGGTCAGTTCCTGGTACATCTCTTCGGTGATGCCGGTTTCGGAAACGCTGATGTTCAGGGCAAACGTGGCGCGGGGGCCGAGCGGGATGGTCTGCCACCACTCCACGACTTCAATCACAAATCCCAGCGGCTCGACGACGCGGCGCAGTGAGCCGAGGGTGCCTTTGCGCGAGTGGATGTAGTACGCGGAGCGGATGGCTGAACGCTTGGCCGCTTCGGGCCATTGGCTGTCCCAGCGGTCTACCGAGAAAGACCAGGCCAGATAGGGCAGTAAGGGCACGGGGCAGAGGTCTGGGTTGTAGAGCTGGCGCAGCGGGATGGGGACGCGTTGGATCTGGGCCAGGGCTTTAGCGGCTTGATGTTCCAATGGCGTGGCGTTGCGCGGGAGCAGTGACAGGTCAGTCATCATCAAGCCCCAGTGACAGGTCGATGTCGGTGCAGTACGGCGCCTGGTAGGGAGTGGCGACAATGTCGTCCCAATCGTCCAGCACCACTTTGCGCACACCCTCGACATGCAGCGAGGCGTGGAGGATGGATTCGGATATCTCCAGCCCCAGCCGACGGCGTTGATGAACAAATTTCAGCAGCCGTTCTTTGGCCGCTTTCAGGATCAGCTCTGACTCTGGCCCCGATGTTAAGAGGTAGAGTTCGGCGCTGATTTCATAGTTGATGATCTGCGCGCTTTGAACCCTTAAGCGGTCGCCCAACGGGCGGCGGTCATCGTCGCTCAGGTAGGCTTTAACGATGGCCAGCAGATCTGCCGAGGCGCTGCCATTGCCCAGTGCCGATTGCACGGTGATGACCGCTTCTGCGGGTTTAGGACTTTCTGCTGTGGCGTCGGCCACACGACCGTCGGCGGAACGTGCGTGGAATATGTAGCTGTTGCGCGGGCCCGCGGTGCTGAGACCTTCCCAGGCCATCTGCGCACGTTCGCGCAGGCTGTCGTCGCTTTCCATCAGCTTTGGAATGGGTGGTATGGCTGAAGGGCTGGCGACTTGAATGACCAAGCGCTTGACGTTGTAGTTGGCGGCCAGGTTCTCCAGGTCGGCGCCCTTGGCCAGGGCGAGCATGTTCGCCACCGATGCCTCATTGACCCGCTGACGCCAGATCATTTCGCGGTAAGCGTTTTCCTCGAGCAGTTTGGTCAGCGGTTCGGATTCCATGTTCAGGCGTGCCGCGATTTCGGACTGTTCCTCGGCTGGCCAAAGGCTGATGGCATAGGCCTTGCGCTCGGCAAGGATCTGCTCGTAATCGATCTGTTCGACGACCTGCGGTGCCGGGAGCTGGCTCAGGTCGATGGCGACGAAGGTATTCAAACGCTGCCTCCCAAACGCAGAGGAACACTGAGACTCAGCGGCTCGTTGGTATCGACAATGCTGCCCTCAAGGTCCAGGGTCGATTGGCCTGCCAATGTGGCGCCGAGTAACTGCACGCGACTGAGGCTGATGCGCGGTTCCCAGCGCATTAGCGCCATGACGGTGGCGGCGTAGGCCTGTAAACGGATGAAGTCGTTGAACGGCTGGTCCACCAGTTCGGGTAACAAGCTGCCGTACTCTCGGCGCATGACGCGGGTGCCGAGGCGTGTGGTCAGGATGTCGGTGACGGACTGGGTGATGTGTTCGACCAGGTCGATGGCGGCGCCGGTTTCTCGGTTCATTGCGGCTGTCCTGTGATGCCGCCGCCAGACATCACGCCGCCGTGCGGGTGTTTGACCAGGCTGATGTTGGCTGCGACTACGTCCACTGATGCAGTGATTTTTCCGGTGATGGTTTGATTGCCGATTTGGGTGTAGTCACCTTCGTGGGTGATTGGGCCAACGATGTTGATGCCGCCCTTGCTGGTCAGGTTGGTGGTGCCTTTCTCGGGCAGGGTGGCGTTCAGGTGGTGGGTGATGCTGTCGTATTCGATGACAGCGCCGTCACGGTAAGTGCGGCGGTGCAGGCCTTCGCGGTCGCCGTTGGCGGGGATGTGATCGCTGAACAGGCCGGTGAGGACAACGCCGTTGCCGAGCTGGCCAGAGGGGCTGAATAGGATGACCTGTTCGTTCACGGTTGGCGGGTTCCACTCGCGGTCGGCACCTGCTCGCGGGGCAATCCAAGGGAGCCAGCCGGTAGTCAGCGTGCCGGTATTGACTTGCACGCGTGGGGGCCTCATCTGTATATCGGCGATGGTGCCGAAGCGGATGAGGTTTGCGATCATGCGGGCAAGGGTGGCGGAGTCGTTCATGGCGTCAATAGTGACGCATTATGAATAAGCTCTCAGCTGTGAAAGGTTGTAGTTTGAAACTTTACAATTAGAAAGTGGTGAGGGGTAACCTGTTTCGGTTGGGTAATATGGCTGGCATCCATGCGAGCCATATTGTTCAGAATGACACTTAAGCTGGCGGATTTATTTCTGTGGCAATTCTTCGTAACTGTTCAACAGATAGTCCGGCTGAGGCTTGTGATAGTTCTATATTTCGACCAAGACGTTGTTGTATCTTTGATTTAACTAACCCGAGTACACCTTTGCCATATCTGTATCGGCTTGGGTTGGCGAGATAATCTCGATTTGATTCTGCTGCTATTCTTCCAGCGTTAGGTTCCGAACCGCCTCTATTTCGTGCTCGTTGTGCTTCCATCATTCGATGGTTGATACATTTCTCAACGGATTTTTCACGAGCTTCTTCTGTCGCCTCGATTATTAATTCTTCTAACTGATCTCTTGTGATTTCGGGGGCGATTTCAAATAAATGTTCAGCGCTGAGAAGATGACTTTCTACATCAGTTCCGGTAGTCAGAAAAACATCCAGACCCGCTGCGTGCAAATCTTGGGCGTATTGAGCCGCGCTCTCGTCACTCATGTAGTCGCGATCTCGATGAACTAAAACTCTAGTGCCTGGCGCATGCTCTCGAATAAAGTTTCCAAGCACCTTCGCGGACTGAACATTGCTGCAGCCCGCATATGACCACACATCACATATATCGTCGCCCAGGCCAGAAGATTGCAGCACTTTCTTTAGGTTTCCCATAAGAGAGTCTTCAGTAAGTACAACTAAAGGAGTATTTCCGTTCCTTAATTTATCACCTGCATCCAGAGCTCCTAGCCCCAAGAGAACGGATACTCGATCGCTATTTTCCGGATGCGGTTGACCACCCGAGAACCAATGGATAATAGCGTCAAGTTTAGAGAACTCATCAAGGAAATGTCGAGAATGAGTTGATATGATAACTTGCATTTGTGTTGTTGAGCTGAGTTCGCTGAGTAAGCGCGCAAGTCTGCGCTGGTTGTCTGGATGTAGGTGAGAGTCTGGCTCGTCGAGAATCAGGAGCTGAGGTTTATAAACTCCTATATAAGCTAGAGTTTGAATTGCCTGTAGAACGCCTGTGCCGCAAGAGTCTATGGGTAGATTTCCATCTTCCTTAATCACAATGGCAGAAATGACCTCGTCAACGCTTGCATCAAATACAACATCGATCTCGAGTCCTGAAAAAATAGTTCCTAGCCGAGTCTGAAATTGTTGCCACGCTGGCGTATCTTGTTTTAGTAACCAAAGAATATTTCTGAATACACCGTTTGCATCACCTTTTGCAGCTGCACGTTGAACTATGCCGGGTGAGCGATACTCTTCATATGCTGGTATACCAGCAAGTCCTGGCGCTACTACGCTGTAAGGATGTTCCATTTGCTCCAATCGAGAGCCTAATTGGCTGCCTTGGATGTTTACGGCAATATTTTTATTTCTGCCTCGACGCACTTGTATGGTAGAAGAAGAAAGATCGCTTGTTGTTAGGAGCACTTCAATGGCTTGATTTGCGTCTTGCCGTAGTTTTCCTCCAGGAGCTAGTGCGTGAACATCTCTTAACGGCGTATAAACAAGTTGTTGTGCAGATAAACTTCCTGAGAGATTGTCTCCATCCCATAACGAAACATTGTCAAGTCTTAAGCTTTGAGCGACAGAAACTGCGAACTGGATAGCGTGTAATAAAGAACTTTTCCCGGCGTTGTTTGGGCCGACAAGTAAAGTTACGTTGCCCAGAGAGATGGTCGCATCTGAAATTGACTTGAATCGCTGAACTCGAACACTTTGTAACATTAATATATCCTTATGGTGTCGTTGCGCTATCATGGCAATATATGCTGAGAGTTTTTCCTTTGCACGATATTTTTGCTGTACTTTTCAGCGAGTGAGATGAATGAGAACTCCATCGCGAATCAGATCTAGGTCGGAGCCTTCAAGTCCAAGCAATTTACGTTGCTTGTATCTTGAAAGTTTGGCGGTGCGTTCGGCACGGTCGTTCAGACCGTATTGGTGCACCATTGCAATAGATGCAATTCGGCCTGCGAAACCGATGCTGATAGCGTTGCCGTCACACTGAACCTTCAAAAAACGCGCTGAGCGTATCTTCTGGAACATCTGAACCTTCCGTTTTCCACGCCCTTGCTTCCCCCGCAGATTGCGCTGTTTGCGCGGTGCGTACTTGCTCCCGTCCGGGTTGCGCTGGACTAGGATTCGTTGCTGCTGGCTGCGTCGTAAAGCCCGGCCAAGGCTACGAGTCAGCCGATTGCGCGATGCCGGATCAAGTTGCTCGAGCAGGCCGGCCGCCCAATCCTCCAGCGCTTCCAGGCGATTGGTCATTGCGGGACTGCCCATTCGCTACCGGCGCCTTGGGCACCGGGTACCCAGTTCGGATGGAGGAACGCTGCGACCCGCTGTGGTTCACCTGGATGGCGAATGGTGGTGTTGCCTTCGTCATCCTTGCCCACCACCACACGTTCAGTCAGCGGCAGTGTCAAACTCATATCCACTTTGCTGTTGTCGAGAATATCCGCCTCGAACCGGATGCCGTCGGCGGACTTGTTCAGGTTCTCCAGCAACTCGGACTGATGCACGCTCAGCCAACCGAGCAGGGGCAGCATAACGCTGTCGGGGTGGCCGGCGAAGTCGGTCAGGATGATCTGCAGGTCGAAGCTGTATTCGAACGACAGGCTCGCCGCTGCGGTGCAGCGCACCTTGCCGTTGTCGATGAAGATCAACAATCGGTCAGGGTTGTGCTGGAGTTCGGCAATGGTGGCTAGCAGATGCGTGCGCAAGCTATCAGGTTTGTTCATGGTTGCCTGCGGGGCTAAGGTCGAAATAGGCGATGTACAGGCCGATCATGCGGCCACCAACTGACCACAACCGCAGTCCTCATGCCGCTGATAGGCGCGCTGAAGCTTGATGTCGTACAGGTTCCGTTGGTAGTCCGGTCCGTTGTAGAGCTTGGCAAACTCGGCCCATTTGCGTGCCTTCAATGCCTTGTACAACGCCGGTTCGGTTTCGATGAAGCGTACGAACGCATCGAACTGCTGCGATTCGTTTGTGCTCATGGCTGCGACGAAGTCTTGCGCGCCGGCATAGCCCAGGCGTTTCCAGTGAAAGCCCATAATTTGGAAAGCGCCCCAGGAAGCGGACTCCAGGGCGGCAATGTCGTGAAGCACGCGGGCGCTGCCCAGCCGTTGATGCTCGGCATTGCCGCCGACGTAGCCACCGGCTTTCGGGTTGACGATGCCCGGGTGAGCGGCGGCGAGTTGATCGGCGCGGCGTTTGAGGTCGGTGAGGTTATCGCTTTCATGGCGAACTTTCGAAAGCTGGCGGTACATGATGTGACGTTCGAACAGGATCACCGGCTTGCCGATGTCGAGAAAACCCATGCCCTTCGACTCGATTTCGTTGACCGCGTAGACGGCAGCCAGCGGCACGTCGAGACGTTTCGCGGCGTTGACCAGGTCGACGTTTTTCAGCAGTTGCTGGCAGTCATTGCCGGCGAGCGCTGCCTGTGTTTTGGGACCGGCGATGCCATCGGCCACTAGACCAATGCTCAGCTGATAGGCACGTACGGCCGCTTCGGTGGTGTCGCCGTAGTGCCCGTCAACGATCAGACGGGCGCCATTAGTGTTCAGGGTGGTTTGCAGGTGGCGCACCGCTTGCGAGCGGTCGCCGTGACGTAATGAAATCATCGTGAGGCTTCCTTGCGAATGAAAAATTTCCTGGCTGCAGCGCGGGTTCCTTCCACGCCGAGCAGGCCGATGATGCCACCAAAAAAAGGCGCAGTGGACGCGGAAACACCGAGCAACGGTAGGCCATGGCTGGCGGCCAATGCCAAGGCGCCGCAGAGCGGAGCTTCGATGGCGATACGGCGCCAAGTGCCACCGCCGTACATGATCCGAAGGGCGGCGATGATCAGGGCCAGGAGGCCGGCGTACAGGGTGGGCCAGTGTTGTTCGAGCCAAGCGGCGAGCCAGGCCCAGGTGTCGGGACGTTCGGGCATGTGTTTCCTTCCTTGGTCTAGGCGTGGTTGCAATGGGTCAGTCCCATAGGTTCACCATCTGCCTTTGCGGGGCGGCGGTTTGTGTTTCGGGCATTTGCACGGTCAGGCCCTGGGGCAATGTCGGGCCGTGGTCGGCGAGCCCGGGATTGGCTTGAAGTACGGCTTCGGTCACGCCAGCGGTCCGGCCGTAATGCCGCCAGCAGAGGGCATCGACGGTGTCGTTTTGTTGGGCGCGAACGGTGACGGGCATCAGATCAACTCCACGGTGGTGCGGCCGAGGCCGAGGAAGTCACGCACGGCCCAACGTTGGTCGCGGCGCAGTTCGTCGATGCTGGGGGTGAGGTCGTCGGCGTTCTGGTGGCCGCTGTTGGTGCTGTCGTAGGAGCGGTAGCGCTCGCAGATTTCGGCACCGGTTGCGGCATAGATCGCCCGTTGGTACAGGTGGACGAACTGCGATACGTTTTTGACCCGATCGGCGGGGACGTCGGTGAGGGTGGTGTAGCCGTCGGCCTGTTGGGTCCGGCGCCACTCGGCGAGCTCGCGGTTGACGCTGATGGCGGCGGCGATGGTCGCGGTTTCCAGCCGGATCGCGGTGACGCTGGCGTCGATCCGCAGCGTGCCGCGCACGTCGTCCAGGTTGATCGACGGCCAGAATGGGTCGGTGTTGATGTGGCCGGTGGGGGCCTTGCCGCCCGCGATGAATCCGCTCATTGCGCTGCACTCTGCAATAGGTCGCCGGTGGTCGGGGCTTCACGTTCAGGTACATGGCCTGGCCGATCCGCCCCGAGCCGGCGGGGTGCGTGGGGACGCTCGGTTAGCCGCCAGTGGCGGCGAGTTTGTTGAGCAGGCGTTCGGCCCGCTCCAGATCTTTTTTGCCACCGCAGGCGTCGTGTAGTTCGATGGCTTTTTTCAGCAGGTCGATGCCAGCCTGAACTTGACCCGGTTGGCCGGGCTGTTCTTCGGTGAGGCATTCCAGAGTGGCGCGGCCCATGGCGAGGAACAGCTTGGCGCGGGCCTGATCTGGCATGTCTTCGGTGTCGGTCAGTTCGGCAGCGCGATGCAGGGTGGCCAGGTCGAACGATTCGCTGACCTTCTGGGCGCTCAAGGCCGCCGTGGCGATGTCTTCGGCGACCAGGCAGCCCAACGTGCGGGCGAAGCGATCCGGCATGACCATCTTGTGTTTCAGCACGTACTCGGCGATGTCGAGGCCGCCGCTGAAGTCGCCGGCATCGAAGCGCCAGACCATGATGGTGGTCAGCACTTCGTCTTGGGCACCGAGCCCAGCTTCCAGAACGCCTTGCACATAGGGCATGTAGTCCGGCAACAATTGGCGTTTGAGTTCGGCCTTGCCCTGATTCGACTGGATCTGTTTCAGGCGCAGGCGGTCTTGCAGCAGCTGGTTGAGCTGATGTTCGTAGGCGGTCGCGCCGGCCATGGTCTGGTTGGGTTCGACCGCGGCCGCCTCAATGGCGGCCGTGACGCGCAGGAAGTGATGACGGCAGGGGTTGGTCATGGTCGTCTGCCTTAGGATGCGATTTCGATGTTTTCAGCGAGAGCGGCGCATTCCAGGTCCTCGATCACGTAGGCGTCGTTGACCGACTCGTAGTTCTCGATGCGGTCGCGTTTGGCGTTGTCGAGGACGGTGCGACGGCGGCTGCCTTCCTGCCAGTAGATCGACAGGTTTTCGAGCTTGGTCACCAGCAACCCTCGTGCCGGGAAATACGGCACGCGCACCGCCGGCAAGTTGCCCAGGCGTTTCTGGCTGGTAACGATGTCGGCGGCCAGCATCTCGCTCGGGGCGTTGTCCTTGTTGATGATCGGGAAGTATTTGTCGGCCAACAGTTGGCGGCCGCAGATCACCACCAGGTCTGGATCTTCCTGGTACCAGGGCGCGATGAACTCTTCGACCATGCTGAACACCAGGGCGTCGAGGTTGGTGAAGTCTTTGCCGGCGCCGATGGCGATCTTGCCCGAGCCTTCAACGATTTCCTTCATCACCCGCGCGGCGTTTTCGGTGCGCATTTTTTGCAGCCAACCGATGTTGACGTCCTGGCGCAGTGGGTTAGTCGCCGGGTTTGAGGTGGCGGCGCGGCTGGTGCCGTTCCAGCCGATCAGGATGCGGTCCAGCGCCTGGCGTTTCAGGATGGCGTCTCGGATGCGTGCCTGGAAGTCGGGGAACTTGGCCCAGGCATCCAGCTTGCTGTAGCGCAGGTGGGTGTCGAAGTTGGTCTGCGAGCAAAAGTAGCCGCGGTCATCGAGGGTGGTGATGTCGGTGGTTTCTCGGTCCTTCTGGGTGGTGTCGGTGGTCCCGGCGTTCGGCCCGCCGATGCCCATGCCGATCTTCTCGCCCATCTGCTCGGTGACACCGTAGATGTTGATCGCGCTGAGGAACTGACTGGATTCCTGCATGCGGGTTTCCAGCGTTTGGGTGACGCTGGGGGCGGTGGCGAATTTGGTGGTGACGTCGGGTACGCCGTGCAGTTTGGTCAACTGGCCGAGGTAGGCGTTGAAGAGGTTGCGGGTGTCGTTGCGCATGGAAGTCGTCCTTGGTGTCAGCAGTCGGTCATGACGTGGTTTCCGCCGCCAGTGACGGGAGGGCGTGTCTTTTGGTTGTGGTCCTGGGTGGTCGAGAGCTTGGTTTTCAGTTCGGTGAAGTCCTTGGCCAACCGGTCGAGCTGCGTTTTCAGTTCTGCGGAAAACTGTTTCTCCGCGGCCAGTTGGTCGGGCAAGTCTTTGACGTGTTCGGCGAGGGTTTCGACGGCTTGGCCGATCTGGGCGAACTCGCTGTCATCCTTGGCCTGTTTGCCTTTGAGCAGGGTTTGCACCTTGCTGAAGAGCTGGGCGCCGAGGCTGGGCTTTTCTTCAAACTCTTCGAATGTCAGTTCGGCTTCGACGGCCTCGGTGAACATCGAGGTTGCGGAGTAGTGCCGGTCTTTGAAGGGGCTGATGTCGGGCTTCTGCGCCGAGAAGGCGAGCACGTCGGTGCCAAGGCTGGCGGGGGAGTCCGTCACGGCCAGACCGACGATGTAGGCCTCCCCGGTGTCGGCAAAGCTGTCGTCGATTTCGATTGATGTGTAGATCTTTTGCTTGGCCTTGTTCATTGCGATCAGGTCGGCGGTGGGCTCGACCTGAGCGAACAGGGCCAGTTTCTTTTGGCCGTTGATGTCGATTTCTTCGGTCTTCACCGCGAGGACGTCGCCGTAAGCCTTGAACGGGCTGTCCGGCAGCAGGCTGCGGAAATGCTCCAGCCAGATGCGGGCCCCGTAGGTGGAGGGGTTGAAGTTCTTCGCGGCCTGTTCCAGCCAGTCGCGTTTGATGGTGCGTTTGTCCGAGGTGGCGCCTTCGACGGCGACGCGGAACCAGTTGCTGCGAAATTTCTTCATGCCGGGAATGCTCAGTGCGTTGCAATGAGGGGCATGTTCGGGACGCGCGCGGGCGGCGGCAACGAGGCGGGGCTGTAGGCGGGGAGGGTACAAGGGGCGGTGCTATTGAGTCGTGGGTCTGGGCGGCAGCATCGCAGCCATGACTACGACCGCGCTCTTGCCCATCGATCCCAGACGTCAATCCAAGTTCCTGTACTGGATGGGTTGGCGTGTCTGCGAGATCGCCGAGGCGACGGGCGAAAAGGAGAAGACGCTACACAGCTGGAAGGCCCGTGATGAGTGGGATCGGGCGGATAACGTGGAGCGCATCGGTGGGGCGCTTGAGGCGCGGTTAGTACAACTGATCCTCAAGGACGGCAAGACCAGCGGCGACTTCAAAGAGATTGATCTGCTGCATCGGCAGTTGGAGCGGCAGGCCCGCATTCAGCGCTTTCAGGGCGGCGGTACTGAAACCGACCTCAACCCGAACCTGGCCAAACGCAACGAAGGGCCAAAGAAGAAAAAACCGAAGAACGACATCAGCGAAGACCAGGTCGAGCTGCTTCGCGAAGCGTTTATCGATGGCTGTTATGACTACCAGAAAGACTGGTACCGGGCGGGCAATCAGCGCACCCGCGTCATTCTTAAAAGCCGGCAGATCGGCGCGACTTTCTACTTCGCCCGTGAGGCGTTGATTGATGCCCTGGAGACCGGACGCAATCAGATTTTTCTGTCGGCTTCGAAGAACCAGGCCTATCTGTTCCGGGGTTACATTCTGGCGTTTGCCCGTGAGGTGATCGGGGTTGACCTTACGGGCGACCCCATCGTCCTGCCCAACGGCGCCGAGCTGTATTTTCTCGGCACCAATGCCCGTACCGCCCAGGGGTACCACGGTAATTTCTACTTCGATGAATTCTTCTGGACGTTCAAGTTTGAGGAGCTGAACAACGTCGCCTCGGGCATGGCGATGCACAGTAAGTGGCGCAAGACCTATTTCTCGACACCGTCCAGCATGGCCCACGAGGCTTACAGCTTTTGGACCGGTGAACGCTTTAACAAGGGCCTGCCGGCTGCGCAGCATACGAAGGTGGACGTGTCCCACGGTGCGCTTCAGCAGGGGCGTTTTTGTGAGGACCAGCTATGGCGGCACATCGTCACGATTCTGGATGCGCGGCAGGGCGGCTGCGACAAATTTAACCTTGAGGAACTGCGTCGGGAGTACAGCGCCGAGGCGTTCGCCAATCTGCTGATGTGCGAGTTTATTGACGATGGGGCGAGCATCTTCCCGCTAACGCTTCTGCAGTCGTGCATGGTCGATAGCTGGGTTGAGTGGGCTGAGGACTACAAGCCGTTTGCCATGCGGCCGTTTGGCGATCGTCAGGTGTGGGTGGGGTATGACCCGGCTGAGACGGGTGATTGTTCGGGACTGGTGGTGGTTGCGCCGCCGTTGGTGCCGGGCGGGAAGTTTCGGGTGCTTGAGCGGCATCAGTTTCGGGGAATGGACTTTGCTGCGCAGGCGGCTTTTATCAAGGGTGTTTGCGATCGGTATTGGGTGACTTATATCGGGATTGATGTCACTGGGCTGGGGAGTGGTGTGGCGCAGTTGGTGCGTCAGTTCTTCCCGGCTGTAACTGCCTTTAGCTATTCGCCCGAGGTCAAAACACGCCTCGTGCTGAAAGCCTATGACGTGATCCACAAGGGGCGGCTGGAGTTCGATGCCGGCTGGACGGACATGGCGCAGTCGCTGATGGCGATTCGTAAAACGGTCACTGCTGGCGGGCGCCAGTACACCTACACCGCCGGGCGCAACGACAACACCGGTCACGCCGATCTGGCGTGGGCGCTTTTTCATGCTTTGCATAACGAACCGCTTGAGGGGCAGACGGCTGCCAATACTGGGCGGATGGAGATTTATTGATGACTGAACAGCTCGACAGCCAATCGCTGGTGCCTGCGACCACTCCCGCCAGCACGGGCACACAGGTTTTCAGCTTCGGCGAGCCATCGCCGGTGCTGGGTGGCCGGGAGGTATTCGACTATCTGGAGTGCTGGTTCAACGGGCGGTGGTATGAGCCGCCGTTGTCGCTGAACGGTTTGGCCCTGTCAGTCGGGGCCAGTGTGCATCTGCATTCGGGGTTGATGTTCAAGCGCAACCTGTTGAGCAAGACGTTTATCCCACATCCGCTGTTGTCGAGGGTTGCGTTTGAGCAGTTCGCTCTGGATTTTCTGTGCCTGGGTAATGGTTACCTGGAAACGCGGCGTTCGGTGCTGGGCAACACTCGGCAACTGGTGCCGCCACTGGCTAAGTACATGCGCGCAGGTCCGGATGGTAGCTTCTATCAGGTACAGGGTTGGAAAAATGAGCATGCATTTGAACCGGGCAGTATCTTTCACCTGCGCGAGGCGGACCTGCACCAGGAGATTTATGGGTTGCCGGAGTGGATCAGTGCGTTGCAGTCAGCGCTGCTCAATGAGTCGGCCACCTTATTCCGTCGCAAGTACTACGAGAACGGCAGCCATGCGGGGTTTATCTTGTACATGACCGACGCTGCGCAGACCGAGGCTGATATCGATGCACTGCGAAAGGCGCTGAAGGAGTCCAAGGGGCCGGGGAATTTTCGTAATTTGTTCGTGTACTCGCCGACCGGCAAGAAGGACGGGATTCAGCTGATCCCGGTCAGTGAGGTGGCAGCAAAGGATGAATTCAATTCGATCAAGAATCAGACACGGGATGACGTACTGACTAGCTTGCGGATTCCGCCGCATTTGATGGGTATCGTTCCACAAAATGCGGGGGGATTCGGATCGATCAGAGAAGCGGCGCAGATTTACGCGGCGAATGAACTGGAGCCTATCCAGACGCGGATGTTGCAACTGAACGATTGGCTGGGTGAGGAAGTAATTCGGTTTAAGGCTTATGAAATCGGTGGGGAGTGATGAGCTCCCCTTTCGAAGTCAATTTAATCTCCGCTATTTTCATATGTTGCTAAGTAGTTCGCAATGTCGGCAGGGTGGTCGTTGGGTACTCTTCCGAGTTTGTCGCAGGCGTCGTCTAGCAGCCGAATGAACTCCCTTGCATCCGAGAAGTAGTTTCGAAATGCTAATCTTACTTCTTCGCTCGAGTCGGCTCGTACCAAAACGATGTCCTTGTTCGGCATTTGTTTTTCTAAATCGAACAATGCGCGTAGTGCATCTGGCGCGTCTCGATAACTTTTTACTTCAAGCTCACCTGACTCAGAAAAAATCAAGATAGTATTTCGTTTGTCGGAAATCTCCCCTTTGGCTTCGTTTAGGCCGCGCAATGTTTGCAGAAGCGAGAGTTCCTTATCTAAAACAAGAAAGCTTTCAAGCAGTTCTCTGTTGGATAGGTCGGGGAATGGTCCCTTCAGTCCTTCATGCGCCCTAGCTAGTATCTCACTCGCTAGTGCCATGGCTTGTTCATATCTACGATCACCTTGCTTGAATTTAGGTTGGCTTTCGGTGATGAAACCTATCACTTCGATCGCTGTTGCCCAAGCATGTTGGACTAGTGTTCGATACTGGATTTCAATATATAAGCCAGCCAGGTTCTGGCCTGCAACTGAATTTACATCATATTCATAAACGTCATGGATTCCTCTGTATCCCGTGTCCTTTGGATTGTTTATGTAATGATACTTTTCTTCGTCGTTTCTTCTTTTGTGTTTGAAGCGAGCTTTGTGAAAACTTGCCCGAAAAGCATATAACTCGTCGAGGCTTTGAAATATTAACCTGCATCCTGCTACATCATCCATGCGAGCAAGTTTCATGCCGGGCAGACGTCGCAGTTTATTGAATATCGTGTTTTTCCGTTTGTGTCGCTGAGCAACAATTATGTCAGTAAACTTGGTCCGAGTCCTCAGAATAGCTTGGAAGGTGTTAAGCACCCCTCGATGAGCCGCTCGCCACTCTTCAATAGTATCTAAATCATCCTTGCTAGCGGCGTCAATTCGAACGTTGTCGCCTGCCCGACTCACTCGTTTTCTTGAACCGCCAGGGTAAATTGCTTCTTCAGCCATTTCCAAATCCTTTTATTGCCCAGTCTTTTATGTTGTGAGTTTGACACCGTCATAGTGCAGCTGTCGGGCATGAAACCGAAGCTACCTTGTACCGGAAAAAAATGATATTGCCATTAGCAAAAATCGCTAAAAGGTGAGTGGTCCTTTGACAAAGCCTCTACCGACACATGTGTGGCAATCATTCCTCATGCCCTCCGGGTTATGTATTCGGAAGTCGTGGTCGTCGAGGGCCGAGCGCCAATGCTTAGAGCCTGACCGCATTGGTCTGGTCGAAGCTCATGAAAATCAATCGCTGTTCAAGTGCTGGATGATTGCACAGTGGTCGAGCTGATGAGGGGGCGCGAGCACGAATCGCTGAGCTGCTCAGATATTCGGGCTGTTGGCGCGCCACAAGCGATCCGGCGATATGGTTCAAACTTGGCGCGCGCCGTCATCCCCCCACCTCGCCTGCAGGTTAAATAGGTCTTCTTTTCTGCACTGCTGCAACATGCTCATCGCTACCTAGACCAGGTTTCTAGACGGAGATTGCAGGGGAATAAATCCCTGCAAAACCCTGCGACCTGCTTTATACATAGGAAGATGTGACCTACTGCTTCGCGGTATTCCTCATCATCGAGTGCAAAAAATGTCCGGGCATCTGACCGTTTCAAAATTAGAGGTAGCTCAGCGGCAATTGAGCATCGCAATACGAATGCTATTCGCAAATGACGATCCAATAGCAGCACACACGTTAGTCGGGGCTGCTTCAGAGATTCTGAGTCGTCTGGTCGAGAAGCGTCATCCAGAAGAGTCGTGGGACAAGCTCGTGCAGGGGGCAAATAATCTGCCGCCAAAAGAGTACTTTTTTATCATGCGTAAGGCTCAAAACTGGTTCAAACACGCGGATATTGATCCTGATGGGATATTTGAGTTTGATCCGGCAGAGACCGAAGCCTTGACCTTTTGGGCCGTCATGAACGCGAGTCTGCTAGCGCCGTTGTCCACCGAGGCAATGATCTATCAAATTTGGTTCATCGCTTTGCAGGAGTCGCACGAAGATCTGGAGGCGAAATCGCGTGTAGCGAGCGAGCTTTTTGGGGATATACGTACGAAATCAAGAGCTGAAAGATTATTGTTGGGGGCCAAGGTGCTTCAGGAGCATTTGCTTCTGAAAAAGAATGTGGGAAGCCAATAATTTCAGAGGAGCCCTCGGAAAAAAGTAATTGTGTAGTTTGTGGACTGGCGGATCAGTGAAAGTCTTGTATTCATTGGCTCTGCTGGATTACTTCTAAAGGTAATCTGGAGTAATCAGAAAGGTAATGAGACCTTAAGCGATTGATTTATAAGGTATCTATGGAATAAAAAAATTACCTTTCGAATAGGTAATGATCTTACTTCTACCTTACTAAAAAATTACTTTGAATGATGTCGTCGAACGCCAATGAAATCGAGGCTTCGACGTAGGAGGGGGAAGGTCATACCAAAATTACTGGTTTCCGAGGGCGTTCCCGAAAACTGCGGGCTCTGCGCGTCTGCGTGAGCTTTATGCTCAATCGCATGAAAAGAGAAACTGTCACCAGTCTTGAGCAGCCAAGCTTCCATTCGGCTGGAAGCCTTGAAAATAGTGGAGCGGGTGAAGGGAATCGAACCCTCGTTATCAGCTTCGGAATCTCATAGCGAGGTTCCCTCTGAGGCAGACGACAGAATCGAAAGGACAGGTTCTAATAAACCGTTCTCAGCCAAAGGCGGAAGTCGGACGCTACCTACCACCTAGCAACAATTCGTCCCAAAAACTAGACGTCAGCTCCCCTCCTCGAAAGATGACTTCCTTAATTGCGCGCGCACATAATGGCAAGCCATCCTTAAGAGCAATTTCCGCTCGCGCCGCGTCCTTGGTTTTTTTTGAAAGTTTTCCAGAATGTGCAGCGGAAGATCTGCAGCTATATAGATCCCGCAGCAAACAATAAATAACCCGGCGCTCCGCAAAATCCTGCCCTAAAAGCCAAGCACCGCGGAGTCGAAGCGTTAAGGAAAGCTGGGCCGTATCGTCAAGCTCCGCCAGTAACAATGATTCCATCGCTACGCCAAGGTCGATAGCTCGATCCACCAAGTTGTCGTGACGAACAGCTTCATTGAGGCGATGAATCGGTACCTTAAGTTTTTCTCGCTGCACCCTTGGCAACGCAAAGTAGGCGCTGAGTGTTCGCCTAAAATCTTCCAACTCATCTAACGTCGCATCGTGCACCTGGCCAGTACCGGATTCTGAATATTTAGTTTCCCAGTTGCGAGCAGTAACTCCATATAGAAAGGCACCTTCCTGTAGCTCCGAATAGCTGCGGCGATTAACGACAATTGACGGCGACATAATCGTCAGCAACTCCGAAACATCTTTTAGATAATTAATGTCGTCAATATCGAAATGCTGCAATGCTGCATCATTAGGCTGGAGAAATTTCGGTCGCACTTTTGTAAGGCGAAACAACACCGAATCAGGACTTCCTGCAGAAGGTGTGTAATCCACCGGCATCGTCGGCGACATAAAATCAAAAGTCCCTTTCCTTTCCGCATATTCTTTCAAAAAATGCTTTAAGGTGGTTGAAGGAACTGCGTCTGGACTTGCAATAAAAACATCATCCGACAGCTTAAATGTACAAGGGACTTTTAAGCCGCGCAACAAAACCACTTCAATGCAAGGGTTATAGTCTTGCTCGATAAATTCAAACAAAGCATCAACTGATCTCTCGGCCCCAGCCTCCAACCCCCTACGAACGAGTGCCTCGCCGATACTCGATAAATTCAGTGTGCCTCGCATATTTACAAGATTCAAAATTTGGCCATCGTTTTCTTTTATATGAGGGAGGTGCGACAACATTAACTTGTACTTATCAGGAACAATAAATCGATCGCTTTCACCGGGGAGGTTGAATCTTAGTTCCTCATTAAGCTCCGTCTTCACAATATCCACAATAAGATCACGTAAATTAGACATCCACTTTCCTTATTCAAAACGAGCCCATTGGGTCCGAGAGTAAAAACTATCTGCGCGTCCAGCCCCGTGTATGCCGCTAGTCCCGTACCGCATCCTTAGAGCCCATTAAATGCCATTGGCGTGAGATCAATAGCCAGTTTCCCATTTTTCTACCTCTTGAACGAAACAAAATATCATCTCGGACAAGCAGGCATGTAGAGCTGCTGTTTTTCTTTCTAAGATTTTACTAAGTAGTGTTGGTTCCGCGGAACTTAGAAACATGTTTTCACCTCCGCCAGCAAAAACGATACCCATGGGCGTCAAGTTTAGTACCCCGGCTGGCACAAATTGATAATGAGCGATTGTATCTCGTACTGATCTTGCCCCACCTTCGGACATAACAAATTCAAAGTTTTTTATGTGTTTAGCATGAACCTCTGCAAGTGGAAGGGCTACCTGTTGGATTTTTCGCGATTTAAGATATTTGTCGAATGTGCGAAAAGAATTTGCCTGGTTTTTGAAAAACGTCGAAAGCGCGTTAGCAAATTGATCAAGGCAGCGGCGATAGGTTAATACGTAAGCTTGGTACTCATAATCCCATTTTTGAGTGTTTCCAATCATCATTGATGAGTTTCCGAGTATTTTTTTGAAATCAACTTGTTCAACGCATTTCACCATTTCCATTTCGATGTTGGTTATATTCTCCTGATGGTACTTGAGGCACCCATATGTGCCTTGAGTGGTATGTAGTATTCCATCAACCAGCTTTATATAAAAATGTTCGTTTTTAGGGTCTTTTCTCCAGTTCGTTATGTATTTCGGTTGAGGGTTAGTGATGTGGTTGTGAAAGTGTAAAAACGGTGTCCGCTCCTCTTCCGTTATATGGTAGCCGGCAATTTTTGATATCCCGGCAAAGCACGAGGTAAGCTCCGTATACCCTAGGTGAGAGAAAAACGCTTTAAGTAAATCGAGCATTGTTTGTCCATTAGTTAATTTTTGGGAAGCGTTCGGAGCGAAAGCACTATGTTGACGGCTTAGCATATGCATTTTTTGCGATTATCGGTTGATATGTGATGAAAAAATTGCGGGCACACAGTGCCTCGGATTGGAGCCGAAACCAGTTGCTTAAAATTTGCTACATCGGATTAGATAGGGGCGGGATCTCAGTGCTCACGAATGGTATTGGTACGAAAGTGGTACGGGTGATTTTAAGAAGCCCTGAAGGCCTTTGTTTGCTGGAGGATGGCAGTTAGTACGCTCAATCCATCATAGGATCAATTAAGGCGGCCAGGCTCGAGTCGAGAGGTACTAGCTCCCTTATTGAGGCTCCGTCGGAAGAGGTGGTTGATCGACATGTTGCTGCAAGGCGTGCCATTTCCGCTTCACCGCTGATGCTTGACGAACAGATTCTAACTCGTACTTAGTCTCGGTCAGCTACCAAAGGGGGATATTGGTTTGAAGATTCCCGTTTTGCTCATCTGGCGTCGAAGATCAAAGCGCGTAAGAGATTCAACGACGTCAATTTTCGATAATTGGTTGAAATCGATTTTTCCCCAGTCGCTGCGGCTGACCTGAACGGAAAAAAGGTATTCGTCACCGACTCGCCCGGTCGTTTTATCTGGGCGTTGTGAATAACCGGATAACACAACCTGCTGCAAATTCGGCAGGGCTGCAAAAGCTTCCCCTATAAGCCTGAAAGCCACGGCGTGGACGTGCGACATATACAGCTTCTGGATGGCTGTCGCTGACATTTCTTTAAGGCTTATGCGTAGGCCTCGTACTTGTGCTGTAGCCGTCTGGGAAGGCATCTGCTCAAGCTCTGGAAGGTCAACATCGAGTAAAACACGTCGACCGTCTTCAAGTATGTCGAAGGAGACTGCAGTCTCACGCGGCCAATGAATATCTTGAAAATTGTCCTCAAGCCAGATTTCCATATCGGCGACACAGCGATATATGCCGCTCTCGACTAGAGCTTTCCTTGACTGCACGAGTTGCAAAAAAGAGGATTTTTTATCTTGCCAGTTGAGATGACGCGCTGCGAAATCATCTTGTGCTGCTGCGTTTTCTATAGCAATACGCTGCATTCTTTTTTTAAAAAGCTTGTCGAAAAAAGACGGTTTACGCGGTTGGGGACGCGTTGGCTCAGGATGCTCGAAGGCTACAGGTTGGAAAGCAGGCGCGACCGTGCAGTCTGGGGTATCCAGGTGGATTTTGCCCAGCATTTCAATGGCGTCATTGATGTCATCACATTTTCGCTGGATCAAGCTGAGAATGGCGTCTCGATTCTGTTTCTTGGCAATCTCGACAAGATGCTCGGGCAACTCATTGCCTTGGGTATCCATGAAATGCATGTTGCCAGCATCATCAATAGAACAGCTCAGCGTCAGCTCTACGGGCGCAGGCCTTCTGTTCTCAGATGAGGTAGGGCGAGAAGGGCCGTATAGCTTTTGACTACTTGAGAAGCCCATAAAGCTAGTGTTTAGGTGAGCTCCACGCTTGCCTATTCCGACTGTTGTCCCTCTGGGACCGAGCGTCCAACCGACCCCTGATCCGCTCAAGTTCATACGAATGCCAGGTGCTAGCTTGATTGATTTGCGGAACCGGGTGGCCATCGCATCGTTTCCTTTGCTGTGTGGACGTTTCTATCCGTGATAGGTGGCAGGGGCCTGTTAAAGGACTATCTGAATTTGTCTTAGCTAAGGAGTATTGCTTACAAGAGGCTTACGCGCACTGGACGTTGTAGAAAAGGTGCGATTTTGCACCGCAACTAGGATGGATATACCCGATTACAAAGGCCTGTAGGCCAGCAATCAAACGTGGATTGAGGTGCGGTATATGGCATATCTCATTGATAAATAGAGAAAAACTACCGGACTTAAAATCCCCCGCTCGTAAGGGCGTGCCGGTTCGATTCCGGCTTCGGGCACCATGAATATCAAGGGCTTACGCTTAACGGCGTAGGCCTTTTTCGTTTCTGAGTGGTTTTTGTCCGGGTTGTTCTTCGTGTGCCACTCAACGGCTGCTGACCAATGGTTTGCTGCCCAGAGTACTTGCAGGCCGGCATCAACCCCGCCTCGGGTCCATCCGCCAAACTCGGAAAACAAATCGATTGCTGTGAACATAAGTGATCCTCGCCGGCTGGCGTGATTCGTTGAAGTGGGGTATTTGTGTTCGGCCCGGCATGGAGCCGGATCAAGGAGATCGAAATGGTGTTAGTGGATAGGCCGTACCCAGTTGTCTATGAGCATCGAGGCGTTAAAGCGAAGATTGATTTCGAATGGGATAGCGACAGTGATTCTGTGCCAACAGGACTTAGAATCGCTGTAGAGAACAAAGAAAGCCGGGTTGAAGCAATCCGTGAAAATGCCAAGTACAACAGCTTCAATGAGGCGTTAGCTCGCGGTAAAGCATTGGCGAGGCTAGACATCGATTTGACTCTTGGGCCTGATCTTTCGGCTTGAAAACAGTACTCAACGCAATAGGTGAGGGCGGGTCAAGCGGCTGCTGTCGATTCCGGCGAGTAGTCCAGCCACGAAAGTTTGGTGGGCGACTTTTGCCTCAAGTCGTTTTGCGGCAGCTTGATCTTCGCCCTGATGATGACATCGCGACACCGCCCAAGCTTACGGATGCGGTCCGCGTAATCAGCCGCGTACTGGAGGGCGTCGAACATGCTGCTGAGTTGGGCGACACCGAAGTGTTCATTCCGAAAACTGCAAATGTGCTCATGACTATCTCCAGGCAGACGCGATTCATGGTGATTGCAGTCGAAGTTCGTGGTGTCCGGATGAGAGCCATATGAAAAAGGCCGCCCGCAAGCGGCCTATTGCTGACGATGTCACTAGGGCAATGCATAAATCCTGAACAGTTTTTTCACGGTATCGTCGGTACCGCCCAGGTACTGGTCGTATCCCTTTTCTATGGCGCCGGAGGAATAGGCTTCGCTCAGGGCCGTATCAACCAGCAAGCGGAAGTCTTCGTCGTTGCGATCCACCATCATCGCCACCGGCGAGTACTCGAAAATGCGGTCCAGGACCATCAGGTTCCTGGCCGCGCCCTCCTTCGTGATTTCGTTGCGCAGCAGCATGCGTTCTGAGAAAAAGGCATCGGCCTTGCCCTCGGCGACCAGTTTGACGCCCTCGTCGTTGTTGGCCACGGTCACCAGCGAGGCGATCACGTTGAGCAGGCGCATCCGTTCGCGAATCCAGTCTTCGGTCACTCCTCCCTCAAGGGTCGCGTAGGTTTGGTTGGCCAGACCATTGTTGATGCTGGCACGCCAGGTCGGACCGGTGTAAGCGACCTGGCCGTTGAGCACATTGAGCAAAGGCGCGGCAGCATCCTTGCGCACCACGACCGAGAGGCCAGCGGTATAGATCGGTATGGAGTAACTGATCATCTTGCGCCGCTCCAGGGTTGGCGGAGTCGGCGTGCAGAGGATATCGACCTTGCCCTGGCTCACAGCACTGACCTGGTCCGAAACCTGTACCGGCTGATAGCGCACTTTCAGGTCGGGCAGACCCAACTCGCTCTTGAGCTTGTCGGCGACTTTCAGGCACAGGTCGATGGCATAACCGCTGGCCTTGTCGCCTTCGTGCTTGCTGAAGGGCGCCAGGTCCGGCATGTAACCCAGCGTAAAGGTGTGGCTGCTGCGCACGCGTTCAAGGGTGTTGGCGCCGGCCATTAGCGGCAGCGTCGAGAGAGCGAGGGCAAGCAGCAGCCTGGTGGTTGTGGCAAATGGTACGTTCATGTCCGGTTTCCCCGTATGCAGTTGTCTGTGCAGTCCTGTTGGCAGCGCCTAAGGGTTTACGGCCCTGGCCTGGTTGGTGGCTGGCGCTTCGGTGAAGCGCTTGGCGAGGAATCCATAAAGCAGGTAGCCGACCGCGAGTACCAGGGTGCCGCCCATGACTGCGTCCTTGCCGCAGGCATACAGGGCGTACAAGCAGTACGTGACTGCAATCAACAAAACCACCACGTTACGCGTATGAATGGCTGATGAGACTCCTGCCTTGTGCATGATCACCAGCAGGCCCGTCAGCGCAGTGATATAGGGGATCAGGTTGGTGACCGCTGCCAGGCTGACCAGCTTGCTGAACTGGGCGGCGGCATCGGGCGAGATGGTCGAAAGAGCCATGAGGGTCTGCAGCACGCCGCAGACGATCATGCCAACGACAGGCGCATTCATGGAGTTGACCTTGCTGAACAGCTTCAGAAACAAATTCTGGTCAGCCGTCATCTTGGCAGTTTGCGCCAGGGTAAATTGCCAGCCCAGCAGCGAGCCGACACAGGCCATGACCGCCAGGGCCATGACGATATTGCCCACCATCGGGCTGAACATCGTGGCGTAGACCAGCGCAAAAGGCGCCGAGGATTTGGCCAGTTCATCGTTGGGAATGATGCCCTGGATGACGGTGGTCGACAGCACATAAACCACCGCGGCTCCGAGGGTGCCGAACAGGCAGGCCAGCGGTACGTTGCGCTTGGGGTCTTCCACGGCATCGGTGGCCTGGGCCGCGGACTCCATGCCCAGGAATGCCCACAGGGTCAGGGGTATGGCTTTGCTGACGGCTTCGGAAATCGCCAGGTTGTTGGGATTCCAGGCGGCGGCCAGCACATCCGGCTTGAACCAGAACCAGCCGATGATGCTCAGGCCGGCTACCGGAATGATCACGCCCCACACCGTGAAAGCGCCAATCTTGCCGGTGATGCCAGGGCCACCGAAGTTGGCGAAGGTGGTCAGCCAGATCAGCCCGATCGTGCCGACGCATAACGGAATGGCACCCGTGCCGAGCCAGGGCACGAAGGCCGTCATGTAGCCCACCGCCGAGATGGCCACGGCCACGTTGGCGATGGCCAGGGACAGGAAGTACAGGTACGAACACAGGAAAAAACCGGACTTTGAATGGGCTTCCTCGGTGTAGGCGGACAAGCCGCCTGAACGCGAACAAAAGACGCCGCACTGGGAAAAACAGTAGGCGATGGCCATCGAACCGATTGCGGTGAAAATCCATGACAGCAGCGACACGGCCCCCAACTGAGCCATATTAGTGGGCAACATGATGATTCCCGAGCCCATCATGTTGACTGTTACCAGCGTCGTGAGCCCCATCAGGCCCATTTTTTTGCTTGAATCAGCCATCGCAAACTCCTTGCCTTGTGCGAAGTTTTGAACCTGGGTTCGGCAACGTGCAGCACGCGGCCGGACAGGGGCTAATGCCTCATGCGTATCTCCTTGTGCAAGGATGAGGGTGCAGCATCAGGCCTTGAGTACGTAACCGTAGGCACGGGTTCGACCGCCTTCGTGTTTCAGGTAGACGCCCTGAAATTCAGGGGTGAAGCCGGGCGGGCGGTTGATGCCTTCTTCCAGCGCCAGGAAGTACTTGAGCACCGCGGCGCCCCATCGTCCCACAGGCGCAAGCCGCTGCGGCCTGAGTGAATACGCGCATTCACATCCAGCGAGGCGAACAAGGGGTAAAACGGGCTGGTGGATGCCTGGGCCATGAAAGCGTTGTTCAGCCGTGCGTGATTGCAATAACGCGGCTGGCCCTTGATGTGTCGGTCCTTCTTGTGAATTTGCGAGGCCTGGGGAAAACCGGGCTGCTGTTTATGCACCGATTGCGTGACGAAGATCCTCGGGTCGTTCTCGTCCAGATCGAGCAACATGGACAGACCGCCCTGGTGGCCCGGGCAGATTTTCAAAGCGTTCATAACCAGAATTTCTCGGTCTGTTTGACGTTGAAGTTCCTGGGACGACGATCTTCAAATGGCATCAGGTCCCGGAGTCAGTAGCGATTTTCCCTATTGGGTATAGTTCATTTTTATATTTTGTTGCTCATTAGTAGTTTTTTTGGGGACAGCTTCGGGTCGAGGATGTGTAAAAACGTTTTGGAGCAGGTTTGGCATTCAGGACCGGAACGAAAATCGCTTTCCTACGAGAATTTCCGGCCTGCTAATTAACCAAACGCGGATAGATTTTAGGTGGCAAAGGTCCGCTATTTTTTGCCACTGGATTCAGCCTTGTCCGTACCGGCTCACCGGTTACCTCTATTCGCCGTTTGTCCAAAGTTAGGCACTCACAATGCTCTGGCAACTCTCAAGTACAAGCACGGATATCCCGCGCATCAACACGGAGAGCCAGCATGGACATTGACGAGAATGCTCCTGGAAACAAATCTCAGCAGGGCGTAACGGGCGGCACTGATAACGAAACAGGCCATGATCCTAAGAGGAAAGAACCTGAGGTTCCGTTGCCTCCGGACGACGAAGCACCTGTCGATGAAGAAATGGTCGATGTGGACGCCACCAACTCGGTGTCCAGCGAGTATCCCAAACCCTAATGCTTTCCCAGTTAATGAGCCCGACCACCGTGTCGGGTTTTTTATGCTTCCGAATTTACACCGCAGCCAGGGCGGTCTCACGCAGGCCCGGACGTCGATAGCCGGATAGTGCGACGTACGGAATCAATACCGATAGTCCACGCATCCTGATTATCAACACCTGGCAAGAGATTGAATCTGTGCCTAAGTCTCGGAGCGCTGGTGACGTGCTGAAGCTGATCCCCCGTTACCTTTCTCATCTCCGCTGGTAATTTCTCCAATGGGCTCGATCAGTTCGGGGCCTTGATTTCGAACATTGCCCACAGCTCGGTCCACCGGGTACCACTCAAACGCCTCGGTGGGCTCGCCCTGGAACAGCACAATTTCCTCGGCGCGCTCCTTCGGCATGGCGGGGACCAGCCATTCGCGAGCGAGCTCGGGTGACAGCGTCACCGGGCGGCGGTCATGAATGTCCACCATACCGCCGGCGCTGTCTGCGGTGATGATAACGAAGCCGTCATGCTCGCTCGGTTCATGCTCGGCGACGGGGTACTGACCGATTGCGGCACACAGGATTGGCGTCCGGTCACGGTGGCGAATCAGGTAGGGCTGTTTCTTCGGTCCGCCTTCATAAACCCACTCAAACCAGTTGTCGATGGCGATGATCGCCCGGTGGGGCCAGATCGCTTTAAAGAATGGGCCATGGGCTACTTTTTCAACTCGAGCATTGATCGGTGCGACGCGATCTTTGGCCCAGTGTGGGCGCCAGCCCCAGCGAACCATGTCGGCCCGCAGAAACTGACCTTCTTGGTGAAAGAGGGCAAGTTGCGTAGTCGGTGCGGCGTTATAGTGCTCGAAAGGCTGGTCGCCGGCATAGTTGATCAGTGCGTTGGGAATGCTGAGCGCCGCGACGAAGTCGTGAATTCCCCGGTACTGTGAAAGGCGTCCGCACATGGTTGAACCCTCCGGCTGTACATTCAGGGTAGACCAGTGGCCGCCGCCTTCGTTACAAATCCTCTGCCAGCGCAAGTCGGGCAATCTTCACGTCTCATGGATCAGGCGCACAGCGCCAACCGCCCGCTGGAATGAATGTGCCGAGTGAAGACATGACGGCTTCATTGGCGAAAATATCCGGGGCAAACGGGTCCACCGATGCTGGCAGCAGGCATTGGCCCGTTTTGGCGGGGAGTGTTGAGTACTCGATTTTCCATGGGGTTTCCCCGGCGTGATGCCGGCCAAAAGACAGTTCGCAGGCGAACAGGGAAGCAGGGTTTATTGAGCTATCGGATTGGCTGAACGTTTCGCGCAAATGAATGCCCGGTGTCAGTGGTGTGGGACGGCTGGCGGCGAACAGAAAATAGTCCCCGGCCAATAACAGACAGCCCTGACGCGATGGCTCATCCATCGCTTGCAACCATTGGCCACGACAAGCGCCGAGGGAGTCAGGCAAGCGTTCCCATATTTCGTAGTAACTTTCGTCCAGAGCGGTTTCGATCAGGCACTCACTGGTTTCAAAGTGCATGCGACCAATGTCTTCAGCGCCACTAGCCGGCTGATAATCCATTTTGCGATGCCATTGGCAAATGTCGGCGTTTATCTGGGTTACCCCGGCAAAACCTTTCTGTTCACACAGCACCAGACGTTGAGAGTGGCTGAGTTCTTCGAGCGCCAGATTTGGGAGCGGATTGGGGGGGATTCGCAGGTCGGCAAACAGTCGCGGTGTCTGTAGCCAATGCACGGCCGTTTCGCTGTCCGAAAGCCCTGAGCGGTGCTGGATCAAACGCCGCTTCCATACGCCAAGATAACATTGCGCAACCTGATGCATTGATACTCCCCCGGAGTGCCAGGTCGATTCCGGTGTAAGGAATGCTATTAAATCAAGGGTTTGCGAGCTATATCTGATGCAAACCCTTGTTTGTTACTGGCTTGCTGTTTTAGCCAGTGGCAGTTATTGACCCGGGCCGCCAGCCCTTGGATTAGCGCCGCGTCGATCTTCACCAGAAGGGCTGCCGGTATCGACAAGCCTTCTCTCGAGCAAGACATTTTGCAGGGCCTGGCGGGCTGCCGGATCGAGCTGATGCTGTCTTTCTTTGAGTTCAAGCAAGATAGGGCTGGACCAAGTGCGATAGGTTTTCTCAGCAATACGAATAGGTGTCATCGGTCTCCTCCTTGATCAAGGCCCGCCAACGCAGCCGGCGCCATTTCAATTCGATAGAACCCTAGTCGAGAAATCTGCTTGCCGCCAAGCTGCTTTGAGTTCATCCCTCATTTGCCCAGGCGCCCGTAGCCGCCGTGCGCCGAACATAGTCGGAAAAGTCCCGTGCCGGCCGACCTGGTCCGGGATGCAGGCGGACAAACAGCTCATGGCGTTGGAACTGCAGGAGAGTCGTATTGCGGGCGGGTTGTTGGCCGACACGATGCTGCGGGTATTCCCCGACAGCGATGCGTCGCGGGTCGAGGCCTTCAAACGCATGTCGTTGCTGGAAATCATGGCGCCAGCGGCCGGATCGAGTGAACTCGATTCCGCCGCCGATGCTGTCAGCTAAACGAAAGGCTGACCGGTGAAACCACGAGGCAATCGTTGCCGTCCTTCCATGGCGGTGAGCCGTTCGACCCAGGCCGCGCGCCAGTCATTGGCGGTATGCGTAACTTTAGCTTTGCGTGCGGCGCGGCGTGCAGCGTTGCGCTGTTCTTTGCGCGCATCCTTGAACGCGTCGGTGTTGCGACAGCTTCTGCATTTCACCCGGGTCAGTTCGCTGGTTGAAACGAGTTTGCTGCCTTTGTGACCGCAGGCCAGATGCCCGCCGATTTTGAAGTGAGTGACCATAAGACGCCTCCTTCGTGACGTGTGATTGTTTGACCTCCAGCGTGCGGTGAACGTTCGTTGTCTGTGCAATGCGGACAAAAAAAGGCCCGCATGCGGGCGGGCCAGGGGGATTCTTCAAAGGAGTCCGGTCACTGTAGGGCGTGAGTTGTGAACACAGCGTGAAACAGGCTGCGCAGTAATAAAAAAAGCCCAGCGTCAGGCTGGGTTGGGGATGCCGCAGAAAGCGTTCACGCAAGGACGCACCCGGTGACGATAAGGTCGCCGTTCATGCGTCCTGAATCAGGCCGTGTCCTTGAGATTGTCCAGATCGAATCATCTGAACCGCGGCAGGGGCGGGTCGACAGGTTTGAGCGACGACAGCGTATTGCGAATCAGTGGCGTGTCCTTCTCGATGTCGTTCAGACGATCACGGATTCTGAGGGCCGTCGGGTGCCCACCTTGATGATCGACCCAGTCGGCAATTTCCTTGCATGCCGCTGCCAGGCGAGCCTGACGGGAGTCGAGCAGGGTGAGCAGTGTGGTGATGGACTCTTTTTCGGACATGGCAAACACCTCCGTTCAAGAAACCTTTAACTGGCAGCAAAAAGCCCGCGGAGAGCGAGCTGTCTGCCGATGGGTCGCTAATCCTTCAGCCGTTTTTCAGTATAGACCCGTGAAAGGCAGGTAGCATCAGCCTTGTCGGGCCGTCACTTGCGACCTGGCATTCAGCTGCCGGCATTCGCGCCGGGCGTCTTCTTCACGATCGAAACCGTCCCCGATGAAGCCGCGGGTTCGAGTATCGGCGATGCGATACCAGACAGCGGCGTCAGGTGGTGGATGATCGGTTTCTCCGGCTCGGCGACCATGGATGATGATCTTGTTACATCGCTTCACAACGAAAATGTCTTCCATGGCGTCACCGCAGCTAATTCAGGTTCACAACAACTATAGAAGCCATTTGCGATCGTGCAAAAAATAGACAGGTCAGTTCGTCGCTTCAACGGTTGCGATCATCTTCTCCAAAAACACCGCCAGCCCGACTTCCTCCGCCCTGAGCCCTTTGCGCGCTCGAGGCTTGGGCAGTTCAGCCAACGTACCCAAAAGAAAACCATCGAGCACCGCCGGGTGGATGTAGCACTTTCGGCAGACGGCCGGGGTGTTGCCCAGTTGTTTGGCGACGTTCTTGACCATCTCCACCACATGCCGCTTTGCATCCGACTCGGACTCCCACTGCAGTTCCCGTAACACCGCCAACGCCAACGCGCTGCCGGCCCAGGTTCGGTAGTCCTTGGCGGTGAAGTCGGCACCGGTGAGGGTTTGCAGGTACGCGTTGACGTCGGAGGAGCTGACGGTGTGTCGCTCACCGTTTTCATCCAGGTACTGAAACAGGTTTTGCCCGGGAATTTCCAGGCAACGTTTGATGATCCGCGCCAGGCGTCGGTCTTTCACGGTGATCTGGTGCTCGACGCCGCTTTTGCCACGGAACTGGAACTGGATCGCGGTGCCGTTGACCTCGACATGACGGTTGCGCAGGGTGGTCAGGCCGTAGGAGCGGTTGTCCCGAGCGTACTGGGAGTTGCCGACCCGGATCAGCGTCGCATCAAGCAAGGTGATGACCGTGGCCATGACCTTGTCGCGACTGAAACCGGGAGCCGCCAACAGCGTTTCAAGCTGTTGGCGCAGTTTCGGCAGGGCCAGGCCGAAGTCCCGCAAACGTGAGTACTTATCGGCATCACGCACCTCTCGCCAGCGCGGGTGATAACGGTATTGCTTTCGACCTCTGGCATCACGACCGGTGGCTTGCAGATGGCCGCACGGGTCGGCGCAGATCCACACATCGGTGTAGGCCGGCGGTACGGCGAGGGCATTGATGCGTTTGATCTCGTCTTGATCGGTGATGCGCTGACCCGTAGGGTCGTAGTAGCAGAACTTGCCGCGCAGTTTCTTGCGGGTGATGCCGGGCTGGGTGTCATCGACGTAATGCAGGTCGGATGGCAGCACATCGGGCAGCGCGCTATCGGGCATGGCGGTAGTCCTTGGCGGTGGATCAGGGGCCGTTACAGCCATTGACCGCACGCTGTTGCAGTGGTGCCAGCGGATTTACGCCAGCACCGCCACCGCCTTGATCTGTGCCCAGAGTTGCTGGCCGGGGTGCACGCCCAATTGGTCCCGGGAGTAGCGGGTGATCCGCGCCAGCAGCGGCGTGCCGCCAGCATCCAGGCGGATCAGCACGTGGGCGGCGTTGTCCGCACCCAACTCACTGATCACGGTGACCGGCAGGCGATTGAGGATGCTGCTTTGCTCGACACTTTGCAGGCTCAGGCTGACATCCCGTGCCTGAACCTTGCAGCGCAGCGCCTGACCCGGGGTCATCGGTGAGTGAGCCACGCGAATGTTCAGGGTCGTGTTCGGCAGTTGCAGGGTCAGTAACTGATAGTCGGCATCATAAGCACTGACGTGCCCCTCGATCACCACGCCGGCATCGTCGCCCAGCGCCAGGGGCAGGTCGAGACGGGCCAGCGTTTCGCCAATAGCGCCGCTGGCCAGCGCTTTGCCATTGCTGAGCAGAACGAGGTGATCGGCCAACCGCGCAACTTCATCCTGTGAATGGCTGACGTACAGCACCGGGATGTCCAGCTCATCATGCAGTCGTTGCAGGTAAGGCAGGATTTCGTTTTTGCGTTGACTATCCAAAGCCGCCAGCGGCTCGTCCATCAGCAACAGTTTCGGGCTGGTGAGCAGGGCGCGGGCGATGCCGACTCGCTGCCGTTCACCGCCGGAAAGGTGCTGCGGATGGCGATCCAGCAAATGGCCGATCCCGAGCAGTTCGGTCGCTTGAGCCATGTCGACCCGTCGCTGTGGGCGAGGAATGCGCTTGAGGCCGAACTCCAGATTGGCCAGCACCGACAGATGGGGAAACAGGCTGGCTTCCTGGAAGACGTAACCCAGCGCACGTTTGTGTGGCGGCACGAAAATCTTCTTGTCGCTGTCCTGCCAGATTTCATCGTTGACTTGAATGAAACCCTGCTCGGCCTTCTCCAGGCCAGCAATGCAGCGCAGGCAGGTGGTCTTGCCCGAACCGGAATGGCCGTAAAGCGCAGTGACGCCGCGGCCGGGCAATTGCAGATCCACCTCCAGGGCGAACCCTGAATACTTCAGTTTCAGACGCGTATGAATCATCGATCAGCTCCAGCCCGCTTTGGTTTTACGGCTGGAGTAAAGCGCCAGCAACACCATAAAGCAGAACACCAGCATCGCCCCGGCCAGCCAATGGGCCTGGGCGTATTCCATGGCTTCGACGTGATCGTAGATCTGCACCGAGACCACGCGGGTTTTATCGGGAATGTTGCCGCCGATCATCAGCACCACGCCGAACTCACCGACAGTGTGGGCAAAACCGAGAATGGCAGCGGTGATGAAACCGGGGCGAGCCAGCGGCAGGATCACGCTGAAAAACGTGTCCCAGGGATTGGCGCGCAAGGTCGCGGCCACCTCCAAGGGGCGAGTGCCGATGGCGGAAAAAGCATTTTGCAGTGGCTGGACCACGAACGGCATCGAGTAGAGCACCGAGCCGATCACCAGCCCTGCAAAACTGAACGTGAGGGTGCCGAGCCCCAGTGATTGGGTGAAGTGGCCGACAAACCCGTTAGGGCCAAGCGCCAGCAACAGATAAAAGCCAATCACCGTTGGCGGCAGTACCAGGGGCAGGGCGACGATCGCCCCGACCGGGCCGCGCAACCACGAGCGAGTGCGCGACAGCCATAACGCAATCGGAGTGCCGATGACCAGCAGAATGACTGTCGTCAGCGACGCCAGTTTCAGGGTCAGCCAGATGGCGGAAAAGTCAGCACTCGATAGCGTCATTTAGAGTTGGTAACCGTAGGATTTGATGACAGCGGCGGCTTTCGGACCTTTGAGGTAGTCAACCAGCGCCTTGGCAGCCGGGTTGTCCTTGCCCTTGTTGAGGATCACCGCGTCTTGTTTGATCGGGTCGTGCATGTTGGCCGGAACGATCCAGGCCGAGCCGCCGGTGACTTTGCCGTCTTTGTAGATCTGCGACAAGGCCACAAAACCAAGTTCGGCGTTGCCGGTGGACGCGAACTGGTAGGCCTGGGTGATGTTCTGGCCTTCAACGATCTTGGTTTTGACCTTGTCGGTCAGGCCCAGCCTGGCCAGCACCTGAGTGGCGGCCAGACCATAAGGCGCGGCTTTCGGGTTGGCGATGGACAGGTGCTGATACTGGTTGTCGCTCAACACTTTGCCCTTGGCATCGACGTAACCTTCCTTGGCCGACCACAGCGCCAGGGTGCCGATGGCGTAGGTGAAACGCGAGCCTTTGACGGTGTCGCCTTCGGTTTCGAGTTTTTGCGGGGTGGTGTCATCCGCCGAGAGGAGCACTTCGAACGGTGCACCGTTCTTGATCTGGGTGTAGAACTGGCCGGTGGCACCATAAGCTGCGACCAGTTTATGCCCGGTGTCTTTTTCGAAATCGGCGGCGATCGCCTGAATCGGTGCAGTGAAGTTGGCGGCGACAGCAACCTGGACTTCATCCGCCTGGGCGGACCCGAAAGCGAACACTGCGATCAGGGTTGCCAGGCAGGTGGGGGCAAAACATGAGGCACGAATGGTCATGAAACGGCTCCGTTGTAGGCCAGTGCAGCGAGGGGGGAGTAAACGCTATATAGCGGAATATATAGCGAAATGCCTGCAAACGGAACTTTGTAAGAGCGAGAGACGTTCAGTTGTGACGAGGGGCTTACTTGTGGCGAGGGGGCTTGCCCCCGTTGGGTCGCGCAGCGGCCCCAAAAGCTTTGCGACTGCTTCGCAGCCGAACGGGGGCAAGCCCCCTCACCACGGGTTTTGCGCCTAGCGTCGAGTCAATTTAGCCAATCCTTCCTCAGCCAGGCGCCGGGTCAGTTCAGCCGTGGTCATTTCAACGCCCAAGGTGAATGCCTGACCTGCCCAGAGATTGCTGAAATCCGCTTCTCCCTTGGCCCGCAATGGCATCAGCGCACCACCCGCCAGCGGGAAGGCCGGTGCTTTGGCGCTCATCGGTCCGAGTTCGCGCATTACCCGATTGAGGATGCCGCGCGCCGGGCGTCCGGTGAAAATGTTAGTGACGGCGGTTTCACTTTCCTTGGCCGTGCGCAACGCCTTGTGATGAGACGCACTGACCTTGGCCTCTGGCGTGAACAAATACGCCGTGCCCACTTGCACCGCCGAAGCCCCCAACAGGAACGCTGCCGCGACGCCTCGTGCATCGGCAATCCCGCCGGCAGCAATCACCGGTACTTTCACCGCATCAACGATCTGCGGCACCAGCGCAAAGATCCCCACTTGGCTGCTCAGATCATCACTGAGAAACATGCCCCGATGGCCGCCGGCTTCGTACCCCATGGCAATGATTGCGTCACAACCGTGCTGTTCGAGCCAAATGGCCTCATCAACCGTGGTGGCCGAGGAGAGCACTTTCGCCCCAGTGGCTTTCACGCGGTCCAGCAGGGACTTTTCCGGCAGGCCGAAGTGGAAACTCACGACTTCGGGGCGAAATTCTTCGATCACTTCGCAGGCCGCGTTATCGAACGGTGCTCGATTGGACACCGGCGTCGGCGCGTCGAAGTCCACGCCAAGTTCCCGGTAGTAGGGCTCCAGCAGATTCTTCCAGTCCCGAGCGCGTTGCTCATCGGCGGCGGGCGGCTGATGGCAGAAGTAGTTGACGTTGATCGGGCGCTGAGTGTGTTGGCGAATCGTTTTCAGCTCCTCGCGCAACTGATCGATGCTCAACATGGCGGCGGGCATCGAGCCCAGGCCGCCGGCATTACTGGCTGCGATAACCATGGCCGAAGTGGTCGCGCCGGCCATGGGGGCCTGGATGATCGGCAGCTCAATGCCGAGCAGGTCAAGAATGCGGGTATCTGGCCATTTGCTCATTTGAAGGGTTCTCCGACGTCATAACAGGGCAGGGACGGTAGGACCGATTTTGTAACAGCTATGCCTGACATAAGGCCAGTCGAGTTTTTGTTCCGTGTGTCACTCTTGGCTTAAAGTCGAGTACGGTGAAATGTTGCTATATGTTATTTCAACGGCACGACAACTGAGTGATTCCATCTGGAGGCAGCAATGTTCCAAGGCATTTTGATCGATAAAGACGACAGCGGTTACCGGGCCACACTGCAAGAGATCAATGACGATCAACTGCCCGAGGGCGATGTGACTGTGCGTGTGGCGTACAGCACGCTGAACTTCAAGGATGGCCTGGCGATCACCGGCAGCAGCCCGGTGGTGCGAAAATTCCCGATGGTGCCGGGCATCGATCTGGCAGGCACTGTCGAATCCAGTGAGCATCCAGACTACAAGGTCGGTGATCAGGTCGTACTCAATGGCTGGGGTGTTGGTGAAGGGCATTGGGGCGGACTGGCGCAGAAGGCTCGCTTGAATGGCGACTGGTTGATTCCGCTACCCAAAGAGTTCACTGCGGCGCAAGCGATGGCCATCGGCACGGCGGGTTACACGGCGATGCTGAGCATCCTGGCGCTGGAACATAATGGCGTGACGCCGGAGCAAGGCGAAGTGTTGGTCACCGGCGCCAATGGCGGTGTAGGCAGTTTCGCCATCGCACTGCTGAGCAAGCTCGGCTATCGGGTGGTTGCATCCACCGGCCGAACCTCCGAGCACGATTACCTCAAGCAACTGGGCGCCAGCGAAATCATCGACCGCGCCACGCTGTCCGAACCGGGCAAGCCCTTGGCCAAGGAGCGTTGGGCCGCGGTCATCGACTCGGTCGGCAGTCACACCCTGGCCAACGCCTGTGCCAGCACCAAGGCCAACGGCACTGTCGCCGCGTGTGGCTTGGCGCAAGGCATGGACTTCCCGGCTTCAGTCGCACCGTTCATTTTGCGTGGCGTGACCCTGGCCGGGATCAACAGCGTGACTCAACCCAAAGCCAAGCGGATACTGGCCTGGAATCGTCTGGCCAAGGATCTCGACTTCGCCTTGCTGCCGTTGATCAGTCACGAAATCGGTTTGAGTGAAACGATCGAGGCCGCACCGCGTTTGCTCGCTGGTCAGTTGCGTGGTCGGGTGGTGGTCGATGTCAATCGTTGACTGTTGCACCATAATTCAAACAGACAAATGACAGAGACAAGGACTATTGACCATGGATGTAAAGCAGCGTGAAGTACGGCCCTTTAGCGTCTCGGGCCTGCAAGTGCGCACTTGCAATGCCGCAGAGCAGCAACCAGGCACTGCGCGCATCGGTCCGATGTGGGAACAATTCTTCGTTGAGGGGATTTTCGACAAGATCCCCCACAAACAGCCGGATTCCTTCATGTACGGCGTCTACTCCAACTACGAGTCCGATGCTTCAGGCCACTTCGATGTGACGGCGGGTGTGGCAGTCACCGCGCCCTCGGAGGGCTTTGCGCAGGTTCAGGTGGAGGGGGGCGATTACCTGGTGTTCAGCGCCAAAGGGGCGATGCCGGACTGCGTCATTCAGGCGTGGGGCCTGATCTGGGCTTACTTTAAGGACAACCCGCAGGTTTGCCGCTCGTTCGCCACAGACTTCGAGGTCTATACCAGCGCGGATTCAGTGTCGGTCTATATCGGCATTCAGGACTCAGACGGGTTTTCGCGCTCAAGCAACTGACGCTTGCGCTCCACACCCCAGCGATAGCCCGACAGGTTGCCGTCGCTGCGCACCACGCGGTGGCACGGAATCGCCACCGCCAGGTTGTTCGCGCCGCAGGCTTGAGCCACGGCGCGCATCGCTTTTGGCGCGCCGATTCGCTGAGCGATATCGGCGTAGCTGGCGGTGCAGCCGACGGGAATCTCCCTCAGGGCTTGCCAGACCCGTTCCTGAAAAGCGGTGCCGCGAACGTCCAGCGGCAAGTCCAGGCCAAGGGCCGGCGCTTCGATAAAACCAACCACCTTGGCGATCAGTTGCTCGAACGCTTGGTCGGCGCCAATCAGATTGGCGCGCCGAAACTTGTCCTGCAGATCGCAGACCAGTTGGTGCGGGTCATCGCCCAGCAGGATCGCACAAACACCACGCTCACTCTGCGCCACCAGAATCGCGCCCAGGGAACACTGGCCGACGGCAAAACGAATGTCGTTGTTCTGACCGGCCGCACGGTAATCACCGGGTTTCATGCCCAATAGCTGATCGGCGGATTCATAGAAACGGCTGTTGGAGTTGAAGCCGGCGTCATACAGCGCGTCGGTCACCGAGTCTCCGTCCGCGAGGCGCTCACGGACCCTGCGTGAACGGTGGGCCGCAGCGTAACCCTTGGGCGTCAGACCGGTCACCGCTTTGAACACCCGATGGAAGTGAAAGCTGCTGAGGCCCGCCGCAACAGCCAGTTCGCTCAGGACAGGCGGATTCTCAGCGGTTTCGATCTGGCGGCAAGCGGCCGCCACGGTCGCGGCGTGTTGCGCGGCGATGTCGCTTTGATCCTTCGCGGCGCGTTTGCTGGGGCGATAACCCGCCGCCTGGGCCTGCTCGGCCGTGTCGAAGAACTCGACATTCTGCGGTTTCGGCAAACGCGCCAGGCTGCTGGGGCGGCAGTAAATGCCGGTGGTTTTCACCGCGTATACAAACTGTCCGTCTGCCCGGGGATCACGCGCGACGACGGCAGCCCAGCGAGGATCGTTCTCGGTGGCAATCTTTGTCGAATGGCTTGTCATGGCTTCATGTCCTGACCTGTTTCATGCAGATTAACCAGCCGACGGGGTCGCTGCACCCCGGGTCTTGCGGTCGAATTCGAAGGCTTTATCCGGCGGTACGAAAGGTGAAGTTGATCCGTTGTTCGCCCAGTCGCGGGTGTTGGCCGTCCTTGATCGGCAAGACCCCGTGATAACGCAAACGATCCACGCCACCCCAGACCACGATGTCGCCATGGAGCAGCGGTACTCGTTGGCTTTTATCGCTGCGCTCGAAGCCGCCGAACAGAAACATCGCCGGCAATCCCAGGGACACTGAAACAATGGGCGCTGCGTAGGAAACTTCGTTTTTGTCCTGGTGCAACGACATCTTGGCCCCGGGAACATAGCGGTTGATCAGGCAGGAATCCGGCACGAAATCTGTAAACCCCGCTTCCCGCGCCGCCGCTTGTGCCAGTTCGAGAAACACCTCGGGCATTTTCGGCCAGGGTTTTCCGGTCAGCGGATCATCGCGGGTATAGCGATAGCCGCTGCGGTCGGTGGTCCAGCCCAGCACGCCGCAACTGCTCAAGGCGACCGACATGGTAAAGCCCCCGGGCGTGATCATCTGCCGAAACGGTGCCGCCGCCAGAACCGTGTCCAGTGCGGGCAGCAACTGATCCAGCCAGGGCAGGGCAAAGCCTCTGAGGACGCAGGATTGTTCGCCGATATGATCGAGCCTGGGTTGCTGCTCGGGTTCCGCGTCGGCAAACAAGTCGAAGGTGAGCGGGTTCATGGGGTCATAGCGCGTCGTGAAAGATGATTCCAAGGGTATGCCGTTTTCCACTGTGCAGGCGACTCACGCCGTGGCGCAGGGTGACTCGGTAATAGCCACGAACGCCTTTGACCGGTCGTTGGTTGACGGCAAAGATCAGCCCGTCGCCTTTCTTCAGGCCAATGACCTGAGGGCGCGACTGCATCCGCGGGCGCTGTTCCGTCAGCACGAACTCGCCACCGATGAAGTCGTCGTCCGGCTCTGACAGCAGAATCGCCACTTGCAGCGGGAAGACGTGTTCGCCGTACAGGTCCTGATGCAAGCAGTTGTAGTCCTGCGGTCCATATTGCAGCAACAACGGCGTCGGGCGTTCCTGACCGGCGGCATGACAGCGGTCGAGAAATTCCTCATGGGTTTGCGGGAAACGGGTCGGCAGGTCCATGTGCTCGTACCAGCGATTGGCAATGGGCACCAATCGAGGATAGAGCGCACTGCGCAAACGGGCGACGATATCCGGCAACGGGTATTTGAAGTATTTGTACTCGCCACGGCCAAAGCCGTGACGAGCCATGATCACTTGCGAGCGAAACGGTTCGGGACTGGCGTACAGAGCGCTGATTTCATCGCACGTCTCGTCGCTTAAAAGCGACCTGATGATCGCGCAGCCATCCTGATCGAGTTGCTGTGCCAGCGCTTCCCAGTCCAGTCCATCGAGAGAATGCTCGCTCATCGCTGCGCCTCACGATCCAGCAGTTGCCGTTTGCGCTCCAGCCCCCAACGGTAGCCGCCAAGGCTGCCATCCTGACGCAGTACTCGATGGCACGGCACGATCACCGCCAGCGGGTTGGCTCCGCAGGCATTGGCCACCGCCCGAAAAGCCGTGGGTTGACCCAGTTGTCGCGCGATATCCAGATAGCTGGCGGTTTCACCCACGGGTATTTGCCGCAGGGCATCCCAGACTCGCTGTTGAAACACGCTGCCTGTCAGATCCAGCGGCAAATCCAGAGTGGTGCGCGGGTCTTCGAGGTGGCGCAGGGTTTGCACCAGCGCAGGCATCAAGCCTTCATCGCGTTGCGGTGCTTGTTGGCCGGGGAAGCGTTGCGAAAGATCGCGTTCCAGTAATGCCAGATCATCACCGATCAGCAGTGCACACAAACCCTCGGCGCTGAACGCCAGCAGCAAGATGCCAAGGCTGGAAGTGCCGCTGATGAAGCGAATCGAGGAAGTAGACATGTTCTGACTCCTTAACCAAAGGTTGAGGTGGCCAGTCTAGGGAGCGGGGACTTCGTTAACACTCCGGCGCTTGCGGTTGAATTCCAGAGACAGGAGCAGACGTCCATGTTGTCGCTCCGGATCCCGTTACAGCGCTTTGCTGACGCTGATGTCGCTGATGACGTCTTCGCTCGTACCGTGAAGAGCATCCAATGCGGCCTTGGCTTCTTCTTCGGTGCCTTTTTCAAGCTGGGCAAATTCGAAGCGACGCTCACCATTGAGTTTGTACTTGATGACGTACTTGGTCGTTTGGGCCACGGTCATACCTGCTTGTCTTGGTGTTTGGGTGTCACTCAGCTCAGTTTCGTGCTGGAGCGGCGGATGATCTTGATGGTGTGAGTCAGGGTCGGTTTGCGAGTCACGCTGATCGGCCGGCGGTTGACCGTGTCGATAGTGATGTTCCAGAAACCGGTGCTCGGTGCAGTAATCCGGGCTGGGAAGGTGTCGAATGCACCACCGTGATAAGTGTGGCGGCCGCCATTTTTGAAACTGCGGAAATTGGCGTCGTTCATCAAGCGGATATTGCATGTTTGGGAGCATTGAATGACGACGATGTCGTCTTCGTTGAGGTGCTCGCGTTGGTGGATAAATTTCATGAGGCGCCTCCAGAAGGGCTTTTTCTACAAAATCAAAACGATAGCATGTGCGATTGGCGCAGTTTATCAGCCCGAACGGGTTATTATCCGGTCGTCGAGGTCTGCTTTGACAATTAAAAACAGTTATTCGGAATTCTATGAGCGATAAATGCAGCATGCCTCGGAGAAAAACAGTATTTGTACTGTCGGAGTGTCTTTATCGGAGGTGTTGTATGAAGTGGGGTGTGCTGTTCCTGCCTATGGCAATAGCGATGAGTGGTTGTGCGAGTGTCTCGGAGATCAATGAGTCGCTACCGACCATGAACGTAATTTCAGGCAAGAAGCCTCATGAGTACGCGCAATGCCTGACCGAAAAACTGGCCGGCAGCCGGGGAGCCCTGCAAGTCGAGCCGCACAAGGATGGTATGCGAGTCATCGTGCCGCAGAAGTTCTCGTCGGGGCCGGCCGCGGTATTTGATATCGAAGACCGCTCCACTGGCAGCAGCATCAAATTGCATGAGCGTATCTCCAATGTACCGTTGCGCCCCATGGATGTACGCAATGCCGCTACGGCGTGCATTTCCGGCTGATAGACTGTCGCCCGTCAGCACGATGCCGCCAAAGCAGCGCTTTGGCGGCATTGTCATTTCTGGAGTCGAGCATGAAGCGAGAGCAGGTACAGCAGCGCCATGCAGAGGGTCACATCTCTGCCACCCACGTGATTCAGAATCCGGCGAATCCGGGCGAATGGATCGTGTTTTTCAAGAAAAGCGCCGGGCGCAGTTATTTTCTGGTGGATGAAAACGATGAAGTCGAATCCTTCAGTAGCCTCGATGAATTGATCGAGACGGTGCGCGGTCTCGGGATCAAGTTCGCCGAAATTCACATGTAGGGCAGGGCGCCTTACTTGCAGACCACCACGACGCTGCGGTTCTTGTAGTTGCCGACGTCGACGCCCAGCGTCTTGTCGCTTTCCTTGGTCGAAGGTGTTCCGTCGGTACCGACGATCCGATAGCCGGTGCCGGCGCAAGAGGCATCGGCTTTTTCGTAGCAGGTCGCCCAGGAATTGGCTTCCCCGGAGCAGTCGATGGCCAGGCCTTGCTCGCCGTTGTTCAGGTAGGTCGTTTCGGAAGTGGCGCAGCCGCTCAGGGCCAGTGCCGCAATCAGTGGCAAGAATTTAATCATGTCGTTGTCGTCGTCAGGATGAAGGGGCTGAGCCTGTGACAGCGCTGGCATCAAAAGGTTATAGCGAATGGCCACTTAGTTGCAGGCAATCACAAAAAAGCCCTGCGCAAGGCAGGGCTTGGGCCGAGTCCGGTACTTCTCAGGACTTGTCCTTGCCGCGACGCTTCGGGGCTGGGTGTTCGAGCTCCAGAACGGATGCCACTTCAATCGCCAACGCTTCGGTAGGGAAAGGCCCGGCGATATTTTCGCCGCCTGCACTGTCTACCCACCACTGGCCGTCTTTCGCCTGATTGATCAGGAACCCGTTGACACTTTTTGCTTCCGACATCTATCTGCCTCGTTGGCTGGTTCAATCGCGCAATGATAGCGCCAAATGCACTCAACGGGTGCTGATGGTGTAGGATTCGCGGCCGTGCAGATCTGATGGTCTGTGCTATCTATATAAGGCTGCGGAGTTATCTCGGGAACTATCCGCGAGAATATTTCTCTATGATGGCATCGGTTAGCCAGCGCGGGGGCATTGTAAGGTGCACGCCGCCTGATTAGACTGCGCCGAAACTCGTACACACAGCCCTATCAAGGACTTATATGATCAAGAAATGCTTGTTCCCAGCAGCCGGTTACGGTACTCGCTTCCTGCCAGCGACTAAAGCCATGCCCAAAGAAATGCTGCCGGTGGTAAACAAGCCACTGATCCAGTACGGCGTCGAAGAAGCACTGGACGCTGGGTTGACCGAAATCTCCATCGTCACCGGTCGCGGCAAACGCGCCCTGGAAGACCACTTCGACATCAGCTACGAGCTGGAAAACCAGATCAAAGGCACCGACAAGGAAAAATACCTGGTCGGCATCCGCAAACTGTTGGACGAGTGCTCGTTCTCCTACACCCGTCAGACCGAAATGAAAGGCCTGGGCCACGCGATCCTGACTGGCCGCCCGCTGATCGGTGACGAACCGTTCGCGGTAGTGCTGGCGGACGACTTGTGCGTCAACCTCGAAGGCGACGGCGTCCTGACCCAGATGGTCAAGCTGTACGAGCAGTATCGCTGCACCATCGTTGCGATCCAGGAAGTGGATCCAATGGAAACCAACAAGTACGGCGTGATCGCCGGCGAGCTGATCGCTGATGATTTGTACCGCGTTCGCAACATGGTCGAAAAACCAGCCCCGGAAGACGCACCGTCGAACCTGGCAATCATCGGTCGTTACATCCTGACGCCGGATATTTTCGAGCTGATCAAGCAAACCGAGCCAGGCAAAGGCGGCGAGATTCAAATCACCGACGCCCTGATGAAGCAGGCGAAAAACGGTTGCGTGATTGCCTACAAGTTCAAGGGCAAGCGTTTTGACTGCGGTGGCGCTGAAGGCTACATCGAGGCCACCAACTTCTGCTTCGAGAACTTCTACAAGACTGGCAAGGCTTACTGATAGCCTCTGACCCACTTGTATCGAAAGCCACCTTCGGGTGGCTTTTTCATTTTCCGTCCCCATATCGTTTGCAGCGCTTGCCCAACGGATGTCTGCGGGTATGCTTGTGGACTGCCGAGGAGATTGAAAATGGCCTACGATTTTGACCTTTATGTGATTGGCGCCGGTTCCGGCGGTGTGCGGGCTGCGCGTTTTGCTGCCGGTTTTGGCGCGAAAGTGGCTGTGGCCGAGAGCCGCTATCTTGGCGGCACCTGCGTGAACGTCGGCTGTGTGCCGAAGAAACTGCTGGTCTACGGCGCACACTTCGCCGAAGACTTCGAGCAGTCTTCGGGTTTTGGCTGGACGCCGGGCGAAGCGAAGTTCGATTGGGCGACACTGATCGCCAACAAGGATCGCGAGATCAATCGCCTGAACGGCATCTATCGCAACCTACTGGTTAACAGCGGCGTGACCTTGCATGAAGGCCACGCCAAAATCGTTGATCCGCACCAGGTCGAGATCAATGGCGAGCGCTACACCGCTAAAAATATCCTGATTGCTACCGGTGGCTGGCCACAGATTCCGGAAATTCCGGGGCATGAGCATGCAATCAGTTCCAACCAGGCGTTCTTCCTCAAAGAGCTGCCCAAGCGCGTTCTGGTCGTAGGCGGTGGTTACATCGCCGTCGAATTCGCCGGGATCTTCCACGGTCTGGGCGCCGACACCACGTTGCTGTATCGCGGTGAGCTGTTCCTGCGCGGCTTCGACGGTGCGGTGCGCAAACACTTGCAGGAAGAGCTGACCAAGCGTGGCATGGACCTGCAGTTCAACGCCGACATCGAGCGTATCGACAAGCAGTCCGATGGCAGCCTGAAGGTGACCCTCAAGGACGGTCGTGAGCTGGAAGCGGATTGTGTGTTCTACGCCACCGGTCGACGTCCGATGCTCGACAATCTTGGGCTGGAAAACACCGGGGTCAAACTCGACAAGAAAGGTTTCGTCGAAGTCGACGAGCAGTATCAGACGGCTGAACCGTCGATCCTGGCGCTTGGCGATGTCATTGGTCGGGTTCAGCTGACGCCGGTCGCTCTGGCCGAAGGCATGGCCGTGGCGCGACGTTTGTTCAAGCCTGAGCAATATCGCCCGGTGGATTACAAGATGATCCCGACCGCGGTGTTCAGCTTGCCGAACATCGGCACGGTCGGTTTCACCGAGGAAGAGGCGCGGGAGGCCGGTCACGATGTGGTGATCTTCGAAAGCCGCTTCCGTCCAATGAAACTGACCCTGACCGAATGTCAGGAGCGCACCCTGATGAAACTGGTGGTGGACGCCAAGACCGACAAGGTTCTGGGCTGTCACATGGTCGGTCCGGAGGCTGGGGAAATTGTTCAGGGCTTGGCGATCGCCTTGAAGGCGGGTGCCACCAAGCGCGACTTCGATGAAACCATCGGCGTGCACCCCACTGCCGCCGAAGAATTCGTCACCATGCGCACGCCGGTCGCGGGTTAATCGTCCTTTTTGGGCTCTGATGCGTCTGGCGCTGTCGCAATGACGGCCGCCAGGCGCACGCTCTCATCGAGATTCGCCTGAGTCTTGAGTAACTCAATTTCCAGCGCTTTGTTTATCTGCGACTGCTCATCGACGCTCTGTTTCAGTGACTGGCTTTCCAGCAGGGCAGCGCGCAAGCGTTCCTGGAGGAGGGTGCGTTCGTTGTCGATACGGTTGACCTGTTCCAGTAACTGATCCTGTCGAGCGTTGGTTTGCTTGAGTTGATCCTGCAGCAGGCTCAATTCTCTCAATGTGCCACGGTTCTCCGTCAGCAAACGCTCGTTGTCGCGGTGCAATTGCGTGATCTCATCCTGACGCACCAATGCGCTTTGCTGGGCCTGGCGCAACTCCATTTGAATCTGCTGCACCTGGCTTTCGTGGCGACGTTGCTCCTGCTCGCGCTGTTCTTTGACAGCGTTGCGATAATGTTCCAGGGCATCGCGAGCGTGTAGGTGCTTTTCTTCCAGTGAGCGGATCTGCTCATCCTTGTCTTGCAAACGTAATTCGAAATCCGCCAGCGCCTGGTTCAGTCCGGCGTTGCGGGTTTGCTCGGTCTGCAGCATGGCGCCGGTTTCTTGCAGGGCCTCGGACTCTTGAGTCAGTGCCAGGCTTTGAATCTCGTACTGCTGCTGCAATTGCGTGTTGGCTTGTTGGGCTTCATGCAGTTGCGTATCCAGCGCTTTCTTTTGTTTATCGAACTGCTCGCGGGCCTGATCGATAGGCTCCTGAGCCTGCTCCTTGAGTCTTTGTGCCAGCCGCGCGACCAGTCCCGCCAGTTCGTCATCAATCGGTTCTGGCGGCACTTCGGTGTGCTCGGTGCCGTTATCCAGCTCCTTCAAATAGCGATGAATTGTGGTTTTCGAGCCCGTGTTGCCCATCTCGATCCGTACCGCATCGATGCTTGGGTTTTCACCGCGCGCCAGAATTGCCAGGCGCGCCGCTTGCACCACCGCTTTGTTTACACCGCCACGAGCCATGAGTTCTCCTACGATTTCGTACTGTGGTACATGCCACCTAAGTACATAATGTACCACGCAACATAAAAACTTAAAATACGACAAGTATTCAGGCGGGATATACTGGTATTACCCCGCGTGATAAGCCCTGTAGCGCGTTTTCACCCGCCAAAGCGGTACGTTTTAGAGAGTTGAGCCCATGACTGAGCTGGATCGTTACCTGCAAGCCGCCACCCGCGACAACACCCGTCGCAGCTACCGGGCGGCTATCGAGCATTTCGAAGTCAGTTGGGGCGGTTTCCTGCCGGCGACCAGCGACAGCGTGGCGCGTTACCTCGTCGCTCATGCGGGTGTGCTGTCGATCAATACCTTGAAATTGCGTTTGTCAGCGCTGGCGCAATGGCACAACAGTCAGGGTTTTCCTGATCCCACCAAGGCGCCGGTGGTGCGCAAGGTCTTCAAGGGCATTCGCGCGCTACACCCGGCTCAAGAAAAACAGGCCGAGCCGTTACAGCTTCAACATCTGGAGCAAGTCGTTGCCTGGCTGGAGCAAGAAGCGCACACCGCAAAATCCGAACACGATCAACCGGCTCTGTTGCGGGCCAGGCGCGACAGGGCGCTGATCCTGTTGGGCTTCTGGCGCGGTTTTCGTAGCGATGAGTTGTGCCGGTTACAGATCGAGCACGTGCAAGCGGCTGCCGGCTCAGGCATCACGCTGTATTTGCCGCGAACCAAGAGCGACCGCGAAAACCTCGGCAAGACTTACCAGACGCCAGCGTTGCAGCGCCTGTGCCCGGTGCAGGCGTACATCGACTGGATCAGCGAAGCCGCATTGGTTCGCGGGCCGGTATTCCGGGGCATCGACCGTTGGGGCCACCTGAGTGAGGAGGGGCTGCACGCCAACAGCGTGATCCCGTTACTGCGCCAGGCGCTGGAGCGCGCCGGCATCCCGGCCGAGCACTACACCAGCCACTCCTTGCGGCGCGGCTTTGCCACGTGGGCGCATCAGAGCGGGTGGGACTTGAAGTCGTTGATGAGTTACGTGGGCTGGAAGGATATGAAGTCCGCCATGCGCTATGTTGAAGCCAGCCCGTTTCTCGGGATGACACCGCTCGCGGAAAAAACCATTGGCGCTGCCAAGTAAGTTTTCTTCTATTAATACGTTCGACTAATAGCGAAAACCAATGAGCAGCATGAGCTTTGCCAATGAGCCATCCGGCAATCGAGTCGGTAGGATCCACTCCATCAACTTCTCAACCAAACTTTTCAACCCTGACGGAGAGTCATCGATGCCTATCATCAACAGCCAAGTTAAACCGTTCAAAGCTACCGCCTACAAAAATGGCGACTTCGTACAAGTGTCGGACGCTGACCTGAAAGGCAAGTGGTCTGTCGTGTTCTTCTACCCAGCCGACTTCACCTTCGTTTGCCCGACCGAACTGGAAGACCTGGCTGACAACTACGACGCGTTCCAGAAGCTGGGCGTCGAGATCTACAGCGTTTCCACCGATACCCACTTTGCCCACGCTGCCTGGCACAACACTTCGCCAGCCATCGGCAAAATCCAGTACACCATGATCGGCGACCCGACTCACGCCATCTCCCGCAACTTCGACGTGCTGATCGAAGAAGCAGGTCTGGCTGACCGTGGCACCTTCGTGATCAACCCTGAAGGCCAGATCAAAATCGTTGAACTGAACGATGGCGGCGTTGGCCGTGACGCTTCCGAGTTGCTGCGCAAAATCAAGGCTGCTCAGTACGTCGCTGCTCACCCAGGCCAGGTTTGCCCAGCCAAGTGGAAAGAAGGCGAGGCCACTCTGGCTCCGTCCCTGGACCTGGTCGGCAAGATCTAAGTCTGTGGATCGCATCATCAGGGCGGGTTTCCGCACCTAAGTAAGCTGCAACCGCCCAATAAAAACGCCCGGGCGAGATTCGCTCGGGCGTTTTTTTTCGAATTCAAAAAGGAAATCGCCCGTATGTTGGACGCCAATCTTAAAGCCCAGTTGAAGTCATACCTGGAACGGGTCACCCAGCCGATCGAGATCGTTGCATCCCTCGACGACGGTGCGAAATCCCAGGAAATGCTCGCATTACTCAAAGACGTTGCCAGTCTTTCTACTCAAATTACCTTGCTCGACAACGGTGACGATGCCCGTAAACCATCGTTCTCGATCAACCGCCCGGGTGCCAATATCCGCCTGCGTTTCGCCGGCATCCCGATGGGCCACGAATTCACATCCCTGGTGTTGGCCTTGCTGCAAGTCGGCGGTCACCCTTCGAAAGCCAGCGTTGAAGTGATCGAGCAGATCCGCTCGCTCAAAGGCGAGTTCAGCTTCGAGACTTACTTCTCGCTGTCCTGCCAGAACTGCCCGGACGTGGTCCAGGCACTGAACCTGATGGCCGTGCTTAACCCGAACATCCGCCACGTCGCCATTGACGGCGCGCTGTTCCAGGCCGAAGTCGATGACCGTCAGATCATGGCTGTGCCAAGCGTTTACTTGAACGGCGTGAACTTTGGCCAGGGTCGTATGGGCCTCGAAGAAATTCTCGCCAAGATCGACACCAGCGGCATCGAGCGTCAGGCCGAGAAGATCAGCGCCAAAGAAGCTTTCGACGTACTGGTCGTCGGCGGCGGTCCGGCCGGTGCTTCGGCCGCGATCTACGCTGCCCGTAAAGGCATTCGTACCGGTGTGGCGGCTGAACGTTTTGGTGGGCAGGTGCTCGACACCATGGCCATCGAGAACTTCATCTCCGTGCAGGAAACCGAAGGGCCGAAACTGGCTGTGGCGCTGGAAGAACACGTCAAGCAATACGACGTCGACATCATGAACCTGCAGCGCGCCGACAAGTTGGTGCCGGGTAAAAATGGCGAGCTGCACGAAGTCCACTTCGCCAGCGGCGCGACCCTGAAAGCCAAGACCGTGATCCTGGCGACCGGTGCGCGGTGGCGTGAAATGAACGTCCCGGGTGAGCAGCAATACCGCAACAAAGGCGTGGCGTACTGCCCGCACTGCGACGGTCCGCTGTTCAAAGGCAAGCGCGTGGCGGTGATTGGCGGCGGTAACTCCGGCGTCGAAGCGGCCATCGACCTGGCGGGTATCGTGTCTCACGTAACACTGCTGGAGTTCGACGTGCAGCTGCGCGCCGATGCGGTCTTGCAGCGCAAGTTGCACAGCCTGCCGAACGTCACCGTGATTACCAGTGCCCAAACCACTGAGGTGTTGGGCGACGGCCAGAAGGTCAACGGCTTGCGTTACAAGGATCGTCAGTCGGACGAGTTGCGTAGCGTCGAGCTGGAAGGGATCTTCGTGCAGATCGGTTTGCTGCCCAATACCGACTGGCTCAAAGGCACCATCGAGTTGTCGCCTCGCGGTGAGATCATCGTCGATGCCCGCGGTGAAACGTCGATGCCGGGTGTGTTCGCTGCCGGTGACGTGACCACCGTGCCGTACAAACAGATCGTGATTGCGGTGGGCGAGGGCGCCAAGGCCTCCCTGAGCGCATTCGATCACTTGATCCGGACCTCGGCTCCGGCATAAAACCCGACGCTGAAAACACAAAAACCCCATGAGTGATCATGGGGTTTTTTGTGTCTTGCACATTCCCAATGTGGGAGCGGCGGTGCGGCGATCCGACTTGCTCGCGAATGCGGTTTGTCATTCAGCAGTGATGTCGCCTGACAGTCCGCATTCGCGAGCAAGCCCGCTCCCACAGGGGGTCTGCAGTGGGGCTTACATCGGTGCAGGCTGGATGATCTCAACCCAGTACGCATCCGGGTCTTTGATGAACGCCAGGCTCTTCATACGGCCGTCATTCAAGCGCTTCTGGAAATCGCAGCCCAGCGCTTCGAAGCGCTCGCACGCCGCGACGATATCCGGCACTGAGATGCAGATGTGACCGAAGCCACGCGGGTCGGTGTTGCCGTTGTGGTAAGCGAAATCCGCGTCGTTCTCGGTGCCGTGGTTGTGGGTCAGCTCGAGAATGCCGGGGATCGACTTCATCCACTCGGTGCGAGCAGCAGCGTCGGCCGGGATCTGGTTTTTATCAACCAGCGCCAGGAAGTACAGGCTGAACTCGGCTTCCGGGAAATCGCGCTTTTCAACCAGCGAGAAACCCAAAATGCGCGTGTAGAAATCCAGCGACTTGGTGATGTCCTTGACCCGCAGCATGGTGTGGTTGAAGACGAACTTCTGGGTGGCGGTGTCAGGTTGGGCAGTCACGCCTGGGAAGGTGTTCAATTCGTGCAGGCTCATGGGCCCTCCGGAAAATAAGTGGGGCTAACGAATGGCGACAATGATACGCAAGGGCTCTGACATCACCAAACCCAAACAGTCGGCTATTGCCTGACCGACGGGCGAGGCTCAGACTTTACGGTTCAATCCGTGAGTGTTCATTGCAATGATGCGTTTTTGTAAATCGATGTTCGTCCTGATCTGTGTGCTTGCAGGTGTTAACAGCGCTCACGCAGACGAGCCAATCATGACCTGGCCCAACGGCTGGGAGGTCGAAGCTGTCCCGCAAGATCACGCCAACGCCCAGGTATCCCGCCAGCGCGCGGTGAAAAACGATCAGGGCGGCACGCCGGTGATGGTGATGGAGTTGACCATGACTCAGGTGGAAAGCGGTCATCAGGTAAATCTGCAAGGCGTGTTGCTGGAGATGCGCAAGTCGGTGCAGAAGGACTTCTTTCAAGGCGGCTATCAAAGTGTCTGCAACAAGATTCACCCGACGACCTTGAGCCGCTTATCAGCGCTGGAAACTACCTGCACGATCACGCAGAACGGAAGGCATGTGCTCTCTCAAACATTGGTTGCCGCCGTGGATGGAGATAAGGCCTATGTTCTTTCCTACGCGGGGCAGGCAGAGGTTTATAAGGCAAGTCAGGATGAAATAGAGACAGCCCGTAACAGCTTGAAACTTTAGTTAAAGATTTCAATGGCTGCCGGTTTCAGCGCATTCTGAAATTTTTAGATACCCAAACGGATTAAGCACAAAGTTACTCAACAAGTAGCGAGTTGATCGACGCCAATCGTTGCATTTAGAAGGCGTCCATGAAAAAGCCCTGCATTGGCAGGGCTTTTTGGTCACCGCGAATGCTTAGCCGCGCAGCCAGGAATCAACGGTAGCGGCACCGTATTGTTCCTTCCAGGCTTTCAGGCCGCGGTGGTTGCCACCCTTGGTTTCAATCAGTTCACCGGTGTGCGGATTCTGATAAACCTTGACCACGCGAGCGCGGCGGGTTTTAGGTGTTGCCTGTTGCAGACCGGATTTGGCCGGGTTCGGATCGAGAATGGCGATGATGTCGCGCAAGCTCTTGCCGTAGGTTTTCATCAGCCCCTGGAGCTTTTCTTCGAATTCGATTTCTTTCTTGAGCCCGGCATCATTCTTCAGGGTTTCCAGCTGTTTGAGCTGCTCTTGAAGGGCCTTTTCAGCTGCACGAAATTCAGCGAGTCTGGACAATATCTTTACTCCAATAGTGTGTTTGGCTGATACCAACCGCAAACAAAGCTATAAGCCAAGAGCCTTGAAGCGACCCGGTGATAATGGCTCACCTGCCAATCTAGTGCAGGCATGAAAAATTGTAGTAGTTAATTGGCCAAGAGTAAATCCTGTCTTTTTCTTCATGTAACAACAGTAGTCTTTTGATTCAAATTGGTGCGCGATTTCCTTGTCACGTCGCTGAGCGCCGCTAGTTAATGGTGACTTAATGCGTTAATGAAGTCCGCGCCGGGCATTGGCCGACCGAACAGATAAGCTTGCAAGAAGTTCACGCCGTGGGCGATCAGATAATCGGCTGGACCGGACGCCTTCCAAAAAGAGTTCAGGTAGAAGCCATGATAGTTGGCCCTCGGCGCGTGCGCCGCTCAACGGTCGTTCAGTCGCTCTGCCAGTTTGATAAAGGCCAGCGTCGCGGGTGATGACTGGCGCAGATCGAGCACTGCCAGACCCACCTGGCGTGTGACCGTTGGCGACAGCGGTTTTTTCACGTAGCGACTATCGCGATCATCGGGCAATGAGCTTTCGGCGACGACCGTCAGCGCGTCGCCTCGGCCAACGGTGTCCAGCGTGCTCAGTAGTTGCGAGCAGCGATAGCGGATGTTCGGTGTCAGCCGCGCGGCGCTGAACAGTCGCGACACCAGTTCCGACGAACCGGCCTCGGTCAAGACAAAGGGGTCGTTGCACAAATCGCTCAAGCTAAGGCTGTCGCGGCGGGCCAGCGGATGATCGACGGGCAGCAGCGCGACCATTTGGTCTTCGATCAGCGCAAAGGTGTCGAACCGCTCCTCGGGCAACACCACGAAACCGACATCGATGCGCCGTTCCTCCAGCCACTGGATCACCTGTCGGTCCGGGCCTTCATCTATATGGACCTCGATGCCCGGGTGAGCTACGCGGTAATGCTGCAGGATCAGCGGTAGCAGTTTGATCGATGAGGTCGGGCCGAACGAGCCGATGCGCAACGTGCCGCGTTTCATCCCGCGAGCATCCTCTGCTTCCTGGCGCAGGGTGTTGGCCAGGCCCAGCATCGCCCGGGCGCGCAGCAAAAGCTGTTGGCCGATGTCGCTGAGTTCGACCCGGGACTGATGCCGGCGCAGCAGCTCGACGCCCAATTCCTGTTCCAGCGACTTGAGGGCGTGAGAGACCGCGGATTGGGAAATCCCCAAGCGATTGGCTGCCGCGGTAAAACCGTGAAGCTCGGCGACCAGAGAAAATATCTCCAGTTGGGTTAGTGTCATGAGTGTTTACTCATTTTACGATGAGAAGGTATTAGCCGAATGATACGTCATCTCTCCCGATTTCTCGTTCTGGAAACCTATGACGACCTATGAACAAAGCCTGTCCAGCCCTTCGGATGTCCCGGTTTATCTGAAACTGGCCGCCGTCACCATGATCTGGGGCGGCACCTTTGTCGCCGGGCGGTTTCTGGCCGACAGCCTCAGCCCCTTGTTTGCCGCCAGCCTGCGATTCTTGCTGGCCAGCATGGCGTTGCTGGTGTTTCTGCTACTGGCTCGTGTGCCTCTCGCAAAGCCCAGCCCCAGGCAATGGCTGCGATTGGCGCTGCTGGGGTTCTTCGGGATCTTTTTCTACAACCTGTGCTTCTTTTATGGCCTGCATTACATCAATGCCTCACGGGCGTCATTGATCGTGGCGTTGAACCCGTCTGTGATCGGGCTGGCGTCGTGGCTGTTGTTCAAGGAGCGCTTGAGTCGAGCAAAAGTTGTCGGAATCGCGATCTGTATTGCCGGGGCGAGCCTGGTGATCGTCAGCCGTAACCCACAATTGTTGGCCGGCAACGCTGACGCGTGGATCGGCGATCTGTTGATCTTCGGCTGTGTGCTTGGCTGGGGCGTTTATTCGCTGTTTTCCAAAGATTTGAATCACACCCTGGGGCCGGTGCAAACGGTGACGTACTCGATTCTGTTGGGCACGCTGATGCTTTGGGTGACCAGCGCTGTTCGTGGTGAGTTGAGTGTGGCTGCACTCGCCAGCCTCGGACCCACGCAATGGATGAGCCTGATGTACCTGGGCGTATTGGGTTCGGCGCTGGCCTATATTGGCTATTACGACGGCATTCGCAAAATCGGCGCGACGCGTTCAGGCGTGTTCATTGCCCTGAACCCGCTGACGGCGGTGATCCTCGGTGCGCTGCTGTTGGGCGAGCAGTTGACTCTGGCGATGTGCCTGGGAGGAGGGCTGATCCTCGCAGGGATTTTCCTGTGCAACAAACCCCTTGCGCGAGCAGGGAAAAAGGGGATTTGATACAGAAGGCGGACAAACCTATTTACGCTGTGTAGAATCGGGTTACGCATATAAGAATAATCGTCTTCTGGCAGCAGAAGCCTCGCCCGCAAGAGCCTTGGGTCGACAATGAAGAGTTTTGGGTTTCAATTGATCTACGGTGACTTCCTCGCCCGCAGCGTGCGGGGCATCTCCTGCGCGCCACCCGCCGGTCTCAGCATTGCTAGCAACTAACGATCCGTTAATTGACAAGAAAATGATGAGGCGCCAACCATGGCAGATTTATACGAAAACCCAATGGGCCTGATGGGCTTTGAATTCATCGAATTCGCATCGCCGACCCCGAACACGCTGGAGCCGATCTTCAAGATCATGGGCTTCACCAAGGTCGCGACCCACCGTTCCAAAGACGTGCACCTGTATCGCCAGGGCCAGATCAACCTGATCCTCAACAACGAACCCCACAGCGTCGCTTCGTACTTCGCGGCCGAGCACGGTCCATCGGTGTGCGGCATGGCGTTCCGCGTCAAGAATGCCCAGCAGGCGTTTGCCCGGGCCCTGGAACTGGGCGCCCAGCCGATTCATATCGAAACCGGCCCGATGGAACTGAATCTGCCCGCGATCAAGGGCATCGGCGGCGCGCCGCTGTACCTGATCGACCGTTTCGGCGAAGGCAGTTCGATCTACGACATCGACTTCGTGTTCATCGAAGGTGTCGACCGCAACCCGGTCGGGGCTGGCCTGAAGATCATCGACCACCTGACCCACAACGTGTACCGCGGTCGCATGGCCTACTGGGCCAACTTCTACGAGAAGCTGTTCAACTTCCGCGAGATCCGTTACTTCGACATCAAGGGCGAATACACCGGCCTGACCTCCAAGGCCATGACCGCGCCGGACGGCATGATCCGCATCCCGTTGAACGAAGAATCGTCCAAGGGTGCCGGGCAGATCGAAGAGTTCCTGATGCAGTTCAACGGCGAGGGCATCCAGCACGTTGCCTTCCTGTCCGATGACCTGATCAAAACCTGGGATCACCTGAAAAGCATCGGCATGCGCTTCATGACCGCGCCGCCGGAAACCTATTACGAAATGCTCGAAGGTCGTTTGCCGAACCACGGTGAGCCGGTTGATCAACTGCAATCGCGCGGCATTCTGCTGGACGGTTCGTCCGAGTCAGGCGACAAGCGTCTGCTGCTGCAGATCTTCTCGGAAACCCTGATGGGCCCGGTGTTCTTCGAATTCATCCAGCGTAAAGGCGACGATGGTTTCGGCGAGGGCAACTTCAAGGCGCTGTTCGAATCCATCGAGCGCGACCAGGTTCGTCGTGGCGTGCTCTCCACCGACTAAGCCATTTCAGATGTAAAAAAGCCCGGTCAGCAGCAATGCTGGCCGGGCTTTTTCGTGCCGGTCCTACATCGATTTTCGTCGATGCCGGACCAGGTGTTTGAACCCTTCAAACACCAGAACAACCACCGCCAACCAGATCGGTATGTAGGTCAGCCACTCACCGGGCTTGATGCTTTCCCCCAGCAGCAATGCGACGCCGAGCAACAGCACCGGCTCGACGTAACTCAACAACCCGAACAGGCTGAACGGCAACAACCGGCTGGCGATGATGTAAACCACCAGCGCCGAAGCACTAATGACGCCGAGCAACGGAATCAGCAGCGAGAGCCACGGGTGTTGATCGAACACGGCGAAACCCTGTTCACCGCCCTGAACGAACCAGAACGCCAACGGAATCATCAAGGCCATGTCCATCCACAAACCGCCGAGGTTGTCGGTCGCCAGTCGTTTGCGCAGAATGAAGTAGAGCGGATAACCGATGACGACCAGCAAGGTCGCCCAGGAAAAACCGCCGACCTGATACAGCTCGTTGAGCACGCCGAGGGACGCAAAAAACACGGCAACCTTTTGCAGGTAAGACAGTCGCTCGCCATAGGCGAACCGCCCGGTCAGCACCATGGCCAGCGGCAACAGGAAGTAGCCCAGGGACACGTCGAGGCTATAGCCATTGAGCGGTGCCCACATGAACAACCAAAGTTGCAGGCCAAGCAGCGTCGCGGAAACGATCAGGCCGGCAAGCAGTTTTGGTTGGCCAACCAGCCGTCGAAACAGGGCGACGACGCGTTTCCATTCACCGGAAACCACCATGAACACGGTCATGCAGGGCAGGGTCAGCAGCATTCGCCAACCGAAAATTTCCACGCCGCTCAAAGGCGTGAGCAACGACGTGTAGTAATACATGACGGCAAACAGCACCGAGGCTGAAACCGATAGAGCGATACCTTTAGACAAACTGTCCTCGCGAAGTTGAACGTGAAACGGGTGCGGAGGATACGTGGTTTTTGTGCTGAATATTGGCCGATCGATCAACACAAACCTAATGTGGGAGCGGGCTTGCTCGCGAAGGTGGAGTGTCAGTCAACATCATTGTTGCCTGACACTCCACCTTCGCGAGCAAGCCCGCTCCCACATTTGACCGTAATCGACAAACGCCCCCTGTGGGTGCGAGCCTGCTCCCGATCAATCTCAAGCCAGACGCGGTTTGCGTCCCGACACAAAGTGGCTCACATCATTAAACCCCGGCGTCGACGCATGCCCGGGCACCACCAGCGAATCGATGAAGGCTTCATCCTCAGCCGTAATCTTCACCGCTTGAGCCTTGGTGTAGGCATCCCATTGTTCTTCAGTGCGCGGCCCTACGATGGCCGAGGTGACGGCGCTGTTGTTCAGCACCCAGGCGATGGCGAATTCGACGATGCCCACGCCGCGACCCTGGGTGTACTGCTGGATCTGCTGAGCAATGCGCAGGGATTCGACGCGCCATTCGGTTTCCAGAATACGTTTGTCTGCACGTCCGGCCCGGCTGTTGGCATCCGGCTTTACGTCCGGCGCGTATTTACCGCTGAGCACACCACGCGCCAGCGGACTGTAAGGCACCACGCCCAGGCCATAGTTCTGCGCGGCGGTGATCTGCTCGGTTTCCGCCTGACGGTTGACGATGTTGTACAGCGGCTGACTGATCACCGGCCGGTCGACGCCCAGTTGATCGGCCACACGAATCACCTCGGCGATGCGCCAGCCGCGGTAGTTCGACAAACCCCAATAGCGAATCTTGCCCTGGCGGATCAAATCGCCGATGGCCGACACCGTGACCTCCAGCGGCGTATTGTGGTCTTCGCGGTGCAGGTAATAGATGTCGAGATAGTCAGTGCCCAGACGCGTCAGGCTGGCGTCGATGCCATTGAACAGGTGCTTGCGGCTCAAACCGCTGCGGTTCGGAACGCCGTCCACCGGGCCGAAACCGACCTTGGTCGCCAGCACCCATTCGTGGCGGTTGCCGGCAATCGCTTCGCCGACGATCTCTTCGGAGCGGCCGTTGGTGTAAACGTCTGCGGTGTCGATGAAATTGATGCCCTGGTCCCAGGCCTTGTCGATGATCCGCAGGGAATCTTCGGTGCTGGTCTGTTCGCCGAACATCATGGTGCCCAGAGTCAGGGTGGAAACCTGTAAACCCGAATGACCCAGCGTGCGATAGCTCATGACGAAATCCTTTTACCGGTGGGAGAAAGGCTCAATCAAATACCAGAATGACTGCCCAGAGCAAACGCAAATCTCAAACACCCTCAGATCAAATGTGGGAGCGGGCTTGCTCCGGGCGGCGTTCCGACGAAGACGGAGTGTCAGTCAACATTTTTTCGGCTGACACACCGCTTTCGCGAGCAAGCCCGCTCCCACAGGGGATCTTCGGTGATCAGACGCGAAGCGTACGGGTCATGCGCAACGCCAGCAAACTCCCGCACACAATCACGCCCGCGAGCAGGTAAAGCGCGGCATCGGTCGACCCGGTGCTGTCCTTGACCCAGCCCACGAGATAGGGGCTGAGGAACCCGGCCATCTGCCCCATGGAGTTGATCAACGCCAGACCACCCGCCGCAGCGCCCGCGCTCAGCAGCGCAGTCGGCACCGGCCAGAACATCGGCAGGCCGGTGAGGGCGCCCATGGTGGCGATGGTCAGGCCGAGGATGGCAATGGCCGGCGTAGTCGCAAAGTTCACAGCGATCAGCAAACCCACCGCGCCCATCAACATCGGCACCACCAAGTGCCAGCGGCGTTCTTTGCGCAGGTCCGCCGAGCGGCCGACCATCAACATGAACAGCGCCGCCAGCAGGTACGGAATCGCACTGAGCCAGCCGATCACCAGGTTATCGCTGAAGCCCAGGTTCTTGATGATCGACGGTAGCCAGAAGTTGATCGCGTAGACGCCGCTCTGGATGCAGAAATAGATCAGGCCGAAGGCCCAGATCGCCGGGTTCTTGAACACGGCCAGCAGCGAGTCGGTGGTGGTTTTCGGTTTGTTGGCCAGGTCGATAGCGTGGTCGGCTTCCAGCACCGAGCGCTCGAACGGCGTGAGCCATTTGGCGTTGGCGTAACTGTCGCTGAGCAGGAAGTAGGCGAGGGCGCCGAGGATCACGGTCGGAATGCCTTGCAGCAGGAACATCCACTGCCAGCCCGCCAAACCTGCCTGGCCTGCGCCGAAGTGGTTGAGGATCCAGCCGGAAAACGGGCTGCCGAGCAGGCCGGACACCGGGATCGCTGACATGAACAGCGCCATGATGCGGCCACGGCGGAAGGTCGGAAACCACTGCGAAAGGTAGAGCACCACGCCCGGGAAGAACCCGGCTTCAGCCGCACCGGTGAACAGGCGCAAGGTGTAGAACTCGGTCGGGGTGGTGATGAATAGCAGGCAGGTCGAGAGCGAGCCCCAGACGATCATCATCAACGCGATCCAGCGGCGCGGGCCGAATTTGGTCAGGGCCAGGTTGCTGGGGACGCCGCACAACACGTAGCCGATAAAGAAGATCCCGGCCCCGAGGCCGTACACGGTTTCGCTGAACTTCAGCGCGTCGAGCATCTGCAGTTTGGCAAATCCAACGTTCACCCGGTCGAGGTAGTTGAACAGGTAGCAGATGAAGATGAAGGGGATCAAACGCAGGGTAATGCGTTTGTAGACGGCATTTTTTTCGTCAACGATGGCCTGGGTAGCGGCGGCGCTCTGTGACATGGCGGGCTCTCTCTTTATTATGATTTTTTGCGATGCAAGGGTAACGTTGACCGCCCGCTGAGTCTCGGCCACCGCTTGGGTCATTGTCTTTGTGCCTGAGCACAGGGTTTGCAACCAAGGCCTGTGCGGGTGAACAATCCGCTCCATCACGCTTTCAAGGATCCGCGCTATGTTCGAACTCGATCACGACCTGGCCCAGGACATCGTCGACCGGGCGATGGCCATCCTGCCGTACAACGTCAACGTCATGGACAGCCAGGGCCTGATTCTTGGCAGCGGCGAACCGGAACGGGTCAACACCCGGCATGAAGGTGCGCAACTGGTGCTGGCCAACGGGCGAGTCGTGGAGATCGACGCCCAGACGGCGATTCATTTGAAAGGCGTGCAGCCGGGCATCAACCTGCCGTTGTTGCTCGATCAGCGCTTGATTGGCGTGTTGGGCATCACCGGTGAACCCGAGCAATTGCGCACGTATGCCGAACTGGTGCGGATGACCGCCGAGATGCTGGTCGGCCAGCGCAATCAGCAGGCCGAACAGCAATGGCGGCGCCAGCGTTGCGACGATCTGCTGGCGCTGCTGCTCAGCGAGGCCGGGGATTCGCCGCGGTTGATCGACGAAGCGCAGCAGCTGGGGCTCAAGCCGCAGATGACGCGGGTGCCGTACCTGTTCGAGTTAGGGATGGAACACGGGCCGGGGCAAACCGTCGAGGCGCTCAGCGCTTGGCTGACCTCGCGCTACCCGGACAGTTGGTGCGTGAGTTCGGCCAAGTCATCGTTGCTCTGGTGCCGACCGGCGGCGCAGGCGATCGAGAATGACCGGCTGCTGGAAAAACTCGACGGCCTCGGCTGGAACATTCTGCGCATCGCCGTGGGCGGGCAGGCGGATGGATTGTCCGGGCTGCGTCGTTGCTATCGACGCGTGGGCGATTTGCTGGCCTATGGACGAGAGGTGTTGCCGCATTCCCGTTTGCTGACGCTCAACCGTTATCGGTTGCCGGTGATGCTCTGGCGGCACCGCAACGACGACGCGCTGGACGAGTTGCTCAAACCGCTGCGCAAAGTCATCGCCAAGGATGGCAACGGCCAACTGCTGGCGACCCTACGCAGCTGGTGCGATCACGATGGTCAGAGCCAGGCCTGTGCCGATGCGCTGGGCATCCATCGCAACAGTTTGCGTTACCGGATGGAGCGGATTGCCGAGCTCAGTGGAGTTGATCCGCTAAGACTCGACGGGATGCTGGCGCTCTACCTGGGTGTCCAGCTACTCCCACAAACCGACGCACCGAACACCAATTTGTAGCAGCTGCCGTTGTGGCGAGGGGATTTATCCCCTCGCCACAACGGCTGCAACGGACGGTGTGGAGGGAGGTTTTGTGGGAATGAACAATAATCGTCATGACCGCTTGTGCAGCGGACCGGCGTTATTGTTCTTGCCTGCTGGCAGCATGGAACGCATTGGAACTGGAGAATTCGCATGAAAATCGTCATCGCCCCCGATTCGTTCAAGGACAGCCTGAGTGCCCAGGGTGTGGCTGACGCCATTGCTCTGGGGTTGGCGCAGGTGTGGCCCGATGCGCTCCTGGTCAAATGCCCGATGGCGGACGGCGGGGAGGGGACCGTCGAGTCCATTCTGGCGGCGTGCGAGGGCGAACTGCGCCGCACCCAAGTCCGTGGGCCGCTCGGCGCAACGGTTGAGGCCGCTTGGGGCTGGCTGCCCCAGAGTCACACCGCGATCATCGAAATGGCCGAGGCCAGTGGTCTGCAACTGGTTCCGCCGGGCAAGCGTGATGCCTGCATCAGCAGTACATTCGGCACCGGCGAGTTGATCCGCGCGGCGCTCGATGTCGGGGCGCAACGGGTCATTCTGGCGATTGGCGGCAGCGCCACCAACGACGGCGGGGCGGGTGCGATGCAAGCCTTGGGCGTCAAACTGCTGGACGCCCAGGGGCAAATACTGTCACCGGGCGGCTTGGCCCTCGCGCAACTGGCGCGAATCGACATGAGTGAAATCGATCCGCGTCTGGCCGAGGTGCAATTCGACATCGCCGCCGACGTCAACAATCCACTGTGCGGCCCTCACGGTGCCTCAGCGATTTTCGGCCCGCAAAAAGGTGCATCAGCCGAGCAAGTCCAGCAACTGGATCGCGCGCTCGGGCACTTTGCCGAACGGTGTGCTCAGGTCCTGAACAAAGATGTACGTGACGAACCGGGTAGCGGTGCGGCAGGCGGTCTCGGGTTTGCCGCCAAGGCGTTTCTGGGGGCGCAGTTCAAGGCAGGGGTCGAAGTGGTCGCTGAACTGGTCGGCCTGGACGATGCGGTCAAGGGCGCCAACCTGGTGATCACCGGTGAAGGTCGTTTCGATGCTCAGACCCTGCGTGGCAAGACGCCATTTGGTGTGGCGCGTATTGCTCGGCAGCACGGCGTGCCGGTGATCGTCCTCGCCGGAACACTGGGTGAGGGTTATCAGGCGCTGTACGAACATGGCATCGATGCCGCGTTTGCCTTGGCCAGTGGACCGATGACGCTGGAACAGGCGTGTGCCGAGGCACCGCGGTTGTTGCGGGAACGGGCGAGTGATGTTGCGCGGGTTTGGCGAGTGGCTTTGCGTAAGGCTTGAGTGTCGCGTTGGATTTTAGATCCACCCCTCACCCCAACCCTCTCCCCAGTGGGGAGAGGGGAAAGGGCGCTGATCTTCAAGCTTTTCAGAGCCTGAGTTCGGCTCAAAACTTTCAGGTCGCAGAATCCCGGAAGAACCACGCGATCAGTCCCCTCTACCCTCTGGGGAGAGGGTTAGGGTGAGGGGCGGTTCCAAACTTGAAATATATTTCTCAACGCCCCGCAAAAATACTCATCTCCGGCCGATACAGCCAATAGGCCCACACAAACCTATTCCAACAGTGGCGCCAAACTGAAAGCGCGTGCGCCGCCGCCCGCCATTTCAGCGATCACGCAAGGATGCTCGTAGCCCCATCACCCGAGAATCATCCTATGTCACTGCGTAATCTGAATATCGCGCCTCGAGCTTTCCTGGGTTTTGCCTTCATTGCCTTGCTCGTCATCGTGCTGGGTGTGTTTGCCGTGAACCGCATGACGAGCATCCACCAAGCCTCCATTGACATGGAAACCACGCAGCTGCCCAGCGTCGGGTTTCTCGGCAACCTGACGGAAAACGTACTGCGCATGCGCATTCTCTCATTCCGGGTGTTGGTCAATCGTGATCCAGCCGCGTTGCAGGAAGCCCAGACGCGTATCGGCGTGCTGGTCGACAAGGTTCGCAGCGCACAATCGAGTTATGCCGCGTTGTCGGCCTCACCGGAAGAAGCTGCGCTGTACAAGACGTTCACGGCCACGCTGGACAGCTACATGCAAGCCCAGAACCAGATGCTGGAGCTGTCGCGACAGAACAAGCTCGATGAGATGCGCACGCTGATCAACACCCGGATCAAGGAAGGTACGGACCAGATGGGCGAGCAACTGAACAAACTGGTGGCGCTGAATAGTTCCGATGCGAAAACCGCATCGGCCACAGCGGGCGAGCAGTACCGCAGCGCCATTACCGGCATCATCGCCGTGGCGGTCATCGCGGCGCTGATGACCGTGCTGCTGGCCTGGTTGCTGACCCGCAGCATCGTCACACCGCTGAACCGTGCGTTGCTGGCGGCGCAAACCATTGCCGGCGGCAACCTGACTAACGTCATCGAGGTCGACGGCACTGACGAACCGGCCCGCTTGCTCGGTGCCTTGTCCGCGATGCAGGCCAGCCTGCGCAAAACCATCGAACAGATCGCCGGTTCCGCCACCCAACTGGGGGCCGCTGCTGAAGAACTCAGCACGGTCACCCAGGAAGCGTCCCGCGGTCTGCAACAGCAGACCAACGAAATCGAACAGGCCGCCACCGCGGTCAACGAAATGACCGCCGCCGTGGAAGAAGTGGCACGCAACGCAGTGTCGACATCCGAAGCCTCGAACCAGTCGACCCAGGCCGCCCGCGAAGGTCGCGACCGTGTGGTGGAAACTGTCGGCGCGATCCAGACCATGACCCACGATGTGCAAAACACTTCGGTGATGATCGAGGGCCTGGCCGCTCAGGGGCGCGACATCGGCAAGGTGCTGGACGTGATCCGCGCCATCGCCGAGCAAACCAACCTGCTCGCACTGAACGCCGCCATCGAAGCCGCCCGTGCCGGTGAAGCCGGACGCGGTTTTGCGGTGGTGGCCGACGAGGTCCGGGCGCTGGCCCATCGCACCGCGCAATCGACCCAGGAAATTGAAAAAATGGTCGCCGGCATCCAGAACGGCACCGGCCAAGCGGTCTCCTCAATGCAACAAAGCAATCAACGCACCCAAAGCACCCTGGAAATGGCCCGCGCCGCTGGTGTGGCGCTGGAGCAGATCACTCAGTCGATCCAATTGATCAACGAGCGCAACCTGGTGATCGCCAGCGCGTCCGAAGAACAGGCCCAGGTGTCCCGCGAGGTCGATCGCAACCTGGTGAACATTCGTGACCTCGCTACGCAGTCTGCCGCTGGCGCCAACCAGACCAGCGCCGCGACGCACGAACTGTCGCGCCTGGCCGTGGATTTAAATGCCATGGTGGCGCGGTTTGTCATTTAAAGTCGCAAAGTGAACGCGGTTCCTGCACTCGCCGAGAGGAACCGCTAGCCCTTCCGTATATAACCGCGTGGGCTCGTTGGAGGTTAAGTATCACTCTCGCGCGGCGGGAAGTTGACCCGTATAAACTTCCCCGTCGACAGTTCTGTCTGGGCTCCCGCACGACTTTCGAGTCGGTAGTGCAACAGGTACACGCCATTCTTGAGGGATTCAAAAACATACCGGGGGAGTGCCACTACGGTTTCGCTGGCGCGAACATCGATCAATGCTTCAGCTACCGGAGGTGGGTTAAGCGGGCCAAAAAGAATGCTGACGCGATCTCCCTTCTTGTACCCCAGATAGCCGGGAATCCTGACTTTCACCACGTCGCAATTGGCTTTTAGATAACCCTCGGTGACACCGGGGCCGTCATACAGCGGCTCATCCACAATTGGCGTGGGTGGGCGTTTGTCCAGTGGAATGCGTTTATCGATCGTGAACGCCGCAGGCTCGGACTCGTATACGTTTTGATTGTGGGTGCGCACCCGGAAAAAAATACGGCTCTCTCCCTCCACCAAATGTTGGTTGTCCAGCTCAAGCTTGAGGGGGAATGTAATAAGGCCCTCCAGAGAGCGTTGATCGACCTGTTTGAATTCGCCGCCAGGTTCGGCAAACAGTATCTCTACAACGTCCGTTTGTCCTGCTACAGCGGATTCGGGCCAGGGCCTCAAGACCTCTAAGTGCAGATCGAAACGGCTGGCCCAAATCGGCAACAGGTTTTTTTCCGGATAGACCGGGTCGCTTGATTCGCCGTAGATGCCAAGTGCATCGACGATACGTAAAGCCGGTAGAGCATCCATACGAAGTCCCTCCATGGGAGTGATCGAAAAGCGCTGCCCGCACCTTCGAAACGATGCAAGCCTCGCCGTAATTAAACACGCCTCGACATCACCACGATACTGTCAAACATGACAGGTAGACGAAGATACTGGCACGTTGCACGATTTCAGATAGGGTTGTGGCTTGGAACCTGCGCGACTGGAGAATTACATGCGCTATTCAGCCTTGACCAAACGAATCGCCGGTGACGGCGCTGCGGCCTGGCAGATTCATGACCGAGCACTGGAATTAATTGAGCAGGGGGTTGATGTGCTGTTGCTATCGATCGGCGATCCCGACTTCGATACGCCGCAGCCCATCGTTCAGGCGTGCATCGATAGCTTGTTGGCCGGTGACACCCACTACCCGTCAGTACGTGGCAGTCGGGGGTTACGCGACAGCATTGCCAAGCGCCATCGACGTCGCAGTGGTCAAGCGGTGGAGGCCGATCATGTGATCGTGCTGCCGGGCGCGCAGTGTGCGGTGTATTCGGTCGCGCAGTGCCTACTCGACCCGGGCGATGAAGTGATCGTCGCCGAGCCGATGTACGTGACCTATGAAGGCGTGTTCGGTGCCTGCGCGGCCAAGGTGGTGCCGGTGGCGGTGCGCCCAGAGAACGGCTTTCGGGTCGATCCGGCGGATGTCGCGGCGCTGATCACACCCAAGACCCGTGCCATTTTGCTCAACAGTCCGAACAATCCTTCCGGCGCCAGTTTGCCGCTGATGGTCTGGCAGGAACTGGCATCGCTGTGTGTTCGTCACGACCTGTGGCTGATCAGCGACGAGGTCTACAGCGATCTGTTGTACGAAGGCGTGCACATCAGCCCGGCGAGCCTGCCGGGCATGGCTGAGCGCACGGCGACCATCAATAGCCTGTCCAAATCCCACGCCATGAGCGGTTGGCGCGTGGGCTGGGTGATCGGGCCGAAACCTTTGGCCGAACACTTGGTGCACCTGTCGTTATGCATGCTGTTTGGCATTCCGGATTTCATTCAGAACGCCGCGCAATTGGCGCTGGATGAGGACCTGCCGGAAGTGGCGTTGATGCGCGAGGAGTATCGCCAGCGTCGCGACCTGGTGTGCGCGCGTCTGAGGGATTGCCCGGGCATCCGGCCGATCCGGCCTGATGGCGGGATGTTCGTGATGATCGATGTACGCCAGACCGGGTTGTGTGCCCAGGGTTTTGCCGAGCGGCTGCTGGAAGGTTATGGCGTGTCGGTGCTGGCGGGTGAAGCGTTCGGGCCGAGTGCGGCGGGACATATTCGACTGGGGTTGGTGGTGGATCAGCTGAAGCTGGCGGATGCGTGCCGGCGGATTGCGTTGTGTGCGGCGGACTTGCTGGAAGCGCGTCGGGCCTGAAAGCTGTATTGCCATTGCCGGCCTCTTCGCGAGCAAGCCCGCTCCCACAGGGATCTCTGGCGTTCACAAAACCCTGTGGGAGCGGGCTTGCCCGCGAAGGCTGCCTGACAGGCGCCGAATTTCTTAAGCCTTCCACGCCCCGACATTCACCAGATTCTTCGGCCGCTCACCCGCCAGCGCCGCCAGCAGATTGTCCACCGCACACGTGGCCATCGCCTCCCGCGTTTCATGCGTCGCCGAGCCAATGTGCGGCGTCGCCACCACGTTGTTCAGCTGCAACAGCGGAGAGTCAGTGTTCAGCGGTTCACGCTCGAATACATCCAGCCCCGCGGCGCGAATCTGCCCCTCACGCAAGGCCCGGATCAGCGCCGCCTCGTCCACCACCTTGCCCCGTGAAATGTTGATGAAGATGGTTTCGGGGCGCATCAAGGCAAACTGCTCGGCCCCGATCAGCCCTTCGGTTTCAGCGGTCAGCGGCAAGGTCAGGCAAACGAAATCGGCCTGCTGCAACAGCTCCGGCAAGCTGCGGTATTGCGCATTGAACCGCTGTTCCACCGCCGGTTTCGGCGAGTGGCTATGGTAAATCACCGGCATACCAAACCCGAAATGCCCACGCTGGGCCAGCGCCTCACCGATCCGTCCCATGCCAATGATGCCCAGGGTTTTACCGTGCACATCGGTACCGAATTGTGCGGGACCGACATTGCGCTTCCACTGACCGGCGCGAACCATGTTCGCCAGTTCCACCACGCGCCGGGCGGTCGCCAGGATCAGCGCGAAACCGGTATCGGCCGTGGTTTCGGTGAGCACGTCCGGGGTGTTGCTGAGCAGGATCCGTCGTTCGGTCAAGTAGTCGATGTCGTAGTTGTCGACCCCAACGGAGACGCTGGCGATGGCTTCCAGATCAGGTGCCAGATCCAATAATCCGGCATCCAGTTTCAGGCTCGCACCGAGCAACCCGTGGGCGCGGGGCAGGGCCTCGCGCAGCGCTGCCAAGCCGTCGGCATTGAGGTTGTCGATCAGCGTCACCTCGGCCTGCTCGTGAAGGCGAGCCATCAGCAGCGGCGAGAGTTTCTTGTACAGCACAACGTGCTTTTTCATCGTCATCATCTCAACTTCAATTCAGGAATGAGCGGCTGTGGACCGTTGCACAACGGCCTTGGCCACGACCCGGTCACTGGCGCCGGGCTTGAGGAAAATCGTCAGCACCACCGAGAGCATCAACGCGCCGCTCATCAACAGGTAAGAAGCACCCGGCGAGCCAGTGGAACTGTTCAGGTAACCGACCAGATACGAACCACCAAACGAACCGAGCGCGCCCATGCTGTTGATCAGCGCCATGGCGCCACCCGCGACGTTGGCCGGAAGGATTTCCGGAATAATCGCGAAGAACGGACCGTAAGGCGCGTACATGCAGGCGCCAGCAATCACCAGCAGGGTGTAGGACCACCAGAAGTGTTCAGCGCCCAAGGCGTAGGAACCATAGAAAGCAATCGAGGCGATCAGCAGCGGTGGCCAGACGAAGCGTTTGCGCTTCTGCATTTTGTCCGAGCCCCACGACACCAGCAGCATGCCAATCACCGCGGCCAGGTACGGCAGTGCCGAGAGCCAGCCGGCTTCGATCATGTCCATCTGTGCGCCAGCCTTGAGGATCGACGGCAGCCACAACACGAAGCCATAGACGCCGATGCTCCAGCAGAAAAACTGCAAGGCCAGGATGATCACCTTGGGCGAACGGAAAGCTTCGGCGTAGTTCTTCACCGCTTTGATGCCCACCTGTTCGGCGGCCAGGGCGCTTTGCAGATCGTGCTTTTCCTGGTCGCTCAGCCACTTGGCTTGAGCGGGACGGTCATCGGCCAGATGCCACCAGATAAACGCCCAGAGCACCGCCGGCAAACCTTCGATGATGAACATCCAGCGCCAGCTGTAATGCTGCACCAAATACCCCGAGACCACCGACATCCAGAGCATGGTCACCGGGTTGCCGAGGATCAGGAAGGTGTTGGCGCGCGAGCGTTCGGCACGGGTGAACCAGTGGCACAGATAGATCAGCATCGCCGGCATCACTGCCGCTTCGACCACCCCGAGCATGAAGCGAATCACGATCAACCAATAGGCGTTGGAGACGATCCCGGTCAACGTGGCCAGGCCACCCCAGAGAATCAGGCTGACGAAAATCAGCTTCTTCACGCTGTGCTTCTGGGCGTAGATCGCGCCCGGCACCTGGAAGAAGAAGTAGCCAAGGAAGAACAGTGCGCCGAGCATCGACGACAGGCCCGGTGTGATCATCAGGTCGGCGGCCATCCCGGAAGCGGCGGCGAACCCGTAGTTGGCGCGGTCCAGGTACGCCAGGCTGTAGGTGATGAACGCGATCGGCATGATGTACCACCAGCGGCGGGCGGCGAGTGTTGCGGTTTTCATAGTGGTGCTCCTGAGCTTGTTGTTTTTGTCGCAGCAGGTAACGGGTTAAATCTTCAGGGACTGTGCGGGCCTCTTCGCGAGCAAGCCCGCTCCCACATTTGAATCTGTGTCATACACAGAATGGGAGGGCGAATCCGATTGAATGTGGGAGCGGGCTTGCTCGCGAATGGCGGCCTCAAATTCGGCGGACATCTCAAGTCGATTGGGCAACCCCTCCATATCCCCACGGCTCTGCACCGCGCGGCTGCCAATCCAGTTGGCACGCTTCACGGCGTCGGCAAAACTGTGGTTTTCCAGCAGGGCACTGATCATACCAACGGCAAAACCATCGCCGGCACCGACGGTGTCGACCACCGTTTCCACGGGCACGCCCGCCACGAACCCCTGGTCCAGATGGGTGCGGTAATACGCACCGTGCGGACCCAGTTTGATCGCCACGGCTTCTACGCCTTGGTCGAGGTAGAACGCTGCGATGTCGGCCGGGTCTTCGAAACCGGTCAGCAATCGGCCTTCGCTCAACCCCGGCAGCACCCAATGGGCGAGGGTAGCGAGGCGGTTGATCTCGGTAATCATCTGTTGCTCGCTGGCCCAGAGGCTCGGGCGCAGGTTCGGATCGAAGGACACGCTGCGCCCGGCCTCGCGCATGCGGGTCATCAATTCGAAAGACATTTCCCGCGCCGTTTCGGACAGCGCCGGGGGAATGCCGGTGGCGTGCAAGTGCCGGGCGTTCAGTAATTCAGGCGCGATCGACTGCCGCGACAGGTGACTCGCCGCGGACCCACGGCGGAAGTACTCGACCACCGGATCGCTGCCGTCGTCGGTGCGCGACTTGAGCTGAAAACCGGTGGGGTGCGCGGTGTCGATGGCGACGTTGCTGCAATCCAGCCCTTCTTTTTCCAGCGTGTCGATCACGAACCGTCCCAGCGAATCAGCGCCCACCCGGCTCAACCAGGCCACGTTAAAACCCAACCGCGACAAGCCAATCGCGACATTGCTGTCAGCGCCGGCAATGCGTTTGTGGAAACGGTCGACGTCGGCCAAATCACCGTTCTGCTCAGCAACGAACATCGCCATGGTTTCGCCGAACGACAGAATATCGATCTCAGACATGAGCGCTCTCCAACCGGGTTTGACCGAGGCGGGCGAGGGTGGCGACGTGCTCGGTTGTCAACTGCACAAGGTCGTCGCCTTGCAGCGGATATTCCGCCGCCCGCATCACGCCTTGGGCCATGTGCCGCAGCAGTTGTTCCCACAGATGCAGGTCACTGGCGGCCGGCGGCATGGCGACCAGTTTGCCGTCGGCCCGGCGCGACACGGCTTTGCAGTGCACATAGCCGACGTGGCGACCGAGCAACCGCGCGGCGCTGGCGGCGGACTGGTCTTGCCAATGCCAGTTACCGATGTCGAAGGTCATTTTGACCGGCAGCTTATGTTGCTCGATTTCAGTGAAAAAGCGCTGGAACGGTTCGATGCGGCCGCCGTGCAGGGTTTGATCGTTTTCCACCAGCAACTGCACCGCACTTTTGCCCAGTACGCGGGACAAGGCCTTGAGGTCGCTGTTGTCGGTGAAATAACCCAGGGACACTTTCAGCCATTTGGCACCGAATGCCTGGGCGCGCTGGAGCGCAGAGATCAGTTCGGGATTGGGTTTTGACTGGCCGGCCAGCCACAACTCCATCGGCGAGGAATACACGCTTTCGAGGCCTTGGGCCAGCGTGGCATCGGCTAGTTGCGCGGGGTCTTCGACGGTCAGCAGTTCTTCGCGCCATTCGATGCGCGTGGCGCCCGCGGCGGCCAATACGTCGATGAAGCTGCCTTGGCCGCGTTGGCGAACAAGGTCGGCGCCGTAGCTCGACAGGCTGATGGAAACGGGTGGTTTATTCATTGTTGTATACCTCTGAAACCGGTTTCATTTTTGTTCAAAAAAATATTGATGATGTTTTGTGGTGAATTTACCGGCCTCATCGCGAGCAAGCCCGCTCCCACCTTGGAACGCGGTGCACTTGTGGGAGCGGGCTTGCTCGCGAAGAGGCCAGTCCAGTCACCGAGAATGTCCATCGGTCGACCCCCGCACAATCAACCGCGCCGAAAAATCCAGGGTCCGCACCGGCCCGTCATCACCACGCAAGCGCTTGAGCAAACACTCAAACGCACTGGCGCCAATTTCAGCCGTCGGCTGGGCGAGGGCGGTGATCCCGCTTCCCACCAGCGGATACCAATCCAGATCATCGAGGGCAATCAGGCCGACGTCCTCGAACAGGTTGCACTTCAGTTCACGCAACGAATGGGTGCTGGCCAGCGCGGCGATTCCGTTGGCGCAGAACAGCGCTTTCGGGCCGGGGCCGGGCGTGTCGAGGAAGGTTTTCAAACGTGTGCTCAGATCGCTGCCGGTCTCGGCGATGGTCCCTTGAAGCGTCGGACGTTGCTCGATCTGCGCCTTGAAGCTGCTGACCCGCTCGATCCGCGAACTGGTGCCGTCATAGGGTTCCGTGACCAACAGCACATCGCGATAACCGCGTTCTTGCAAATGGGCGAGGGCCATTTCAACGGCGGCCGGATTGTCCAGGCCGACCAGATCACTCTCCAGCTGCTCGACCTTGCGATCCACCAGCACCAGCGGCATTTCCCGGTGCAGTTCACGTAACTCGTCGCGGTGATGGCCGAGGGTGTTCACGATCAAGCCTTCGATGTTGTACGAGCGCAACAACGCCAGGTGCTGACGCTCTTGCTCGTCATCGCGGTCGGTGTTGCACACCACCAGGCTGTAGCCGTGCTGACGGCAGGCGGTTTCCACCCCGTGCATCACGGCAATCGAATATGGGTTACGGATATCGGCCACCAGCATGCCGATCAGGCGAGTGCGCCCGCGCTTCAAGCCACGGGCCATCTGGTTCGGGCGATAACCCAGTTCGGCAATAGCCTGTTCGATGCGTAGGGCAATGGCATCGGAGAGCAGGGCGCGGTCGTCGCCGATGAAGCGCGAGACGCTGGCCTTGGAGACCTTGGCGTGTTCGGCGACGTCGAGCATGGTCACGCGGCTGCGCTGGGCGGCGGAGAAATCGTTCACGGAATTGGGCCTTGTTCTTGTATTCGATTTTATTGGGCTGAAACCGGTTTCAGTAAGCGCCAAAAACTGATTCTTCGTCAAGTTTGATTAAGGAAGGGGTCGCGAAAAAACCGACAGACGGTCGTTAAACCTGTCAGATATGACAGTAGACCAGTCGATAAAAGTCGCGCTTAATCATTTCAAATGAAAACCAAAAGAAATTAAAACTTATCGAGATATTAATACGTCTCGGCATGGAGCATTAATGGCCACTTCGAATGACAAAATTAAAGAGGCGGAAAATTCATCCTTGTCAGCGGGCGTTGACGAATACGATGCGCCTGAAGTTGTTGGTGTAGATGTTGACGACCCGGAAGGGATAATACCTATAGAACTTATCACCAAGGGATTAGATGTAATAGTTAAACGGTGGGAGAATTATCCGGACAAACCGCCTAGAAAAGACCGCTTAAAGGTGGCCTGGGAATCCGCTGGCACGGTCACGTGGGTGTTTGATGAACTGATTTATCCGATCCCGCCAGAGCAGTTAATTATAAAAATTGACCCGAGCTTTTTGGCGGAAGATGGCGTGGCATATTTAAGGTATGTAGTTTCTCTGGAGGATCTCAATCCCGTTTGTTCTGCAAAACGAAAGTTGACAATAAACAGCGCTCCATTTGATCTTCTTGCGCCAGAATTTCCGAGTGCGAATCTCTACGGGTATCTGAATTGTGACGCTGACCCTCCATTGTGGGATGGTGTCCGAGTAAAGGTGCCACCAGATCCAGGCTTTGAACTTAGGGATGTGCTTATCGTTAATTGGGAAGGTTTTAAAAGCCCTAATGGTAGTGGGCAGCCAATCGCTAACACCTATAAGCAGATACGCAAGACAATATTGACACTGGAAGAGCTGGATAAAGGTGTTGAAGTGTTGATTGAACCATTCGTACCTCACATCGAGCCAATGATAGATAAGGCGTCTGCACTCGCTCGATATTCCCTTGAAAGGAATGGTCGAATAGTAAGGAGGTCAAAAACTGGGCTGGTGCATATTGATAGAATTATTTCAGGGGAGTTGATTCCCTGTGGTCCAGCCTAAAGGAAAGGGTGTTTTGAGTAAGTTGAGTTTCGAAGAGTGGTTGGTCGGGAATTAATTATATTGGAGTGATGAAAAAATGAATGACATGACTAATGCTGGATCCCGAGTTATTCGTCCGGCAAGCAGTCGGCGGCGTACACCGGGGCTTTTGGCAGAAAAAGCTCCAGAGGTCCCAGGGGTTCTTGTGGATGGAACACTGCCGGTAGCTCTCATTCCTGTAGGTAGCCCATTACCAGTAATTATTCCGAAGTGGGGTAATGAAAATCCAAGTGACTTTATTGAATTCAGAATTATCAAGGACAACCCCCCCGCGGATCCTTTCACCGACGGAGATATTCTGGATGAAAAAGATGCTGGGCCAATTATTGATCGCCCCGTTAATGTAGAGGTAACGCCCGATTGGTTAAAAGAGGACCCGAACGTACCCGGCCCCGCCACGTATTACATCTGGGCAGTCATCTGGTTAGCTAATATCAACCCCATAGAAACCCATTCCACCAAGATCATCGTTGACCGCACGGCACCGTATCAAAGCAAGGCGACGGGCGTGAAAGCTCAACCTAAAGTGGCAACATGGCCCGCCGACTTATTGAACAACCCAATTAACGATACATTTATTGCAAACAACCCAGGCGGGTTGGTTATGACAATCCCTAAGGATTACGACAATCCTTTGTCACCACCTTATGGTGATACTTACGAATGTTGGATGAGCGCGAGTTATTCGGCTACGCCGACATTTTTACCCGTTAGTTCGGGAGAGTTGCCAGCAGACGGAAAAGTCACGATTCCAATTGAAGAAGTGGCAAAACTGCTGGGTCAGACGGTGTACGTCTGGTACCAACTCACTGATTTCGCAAAAAATGTGAGCGCAACTTCAGTGCCTGCAGGAAAGGCCGTGCAGTTGCTGCCTCCGCCGGTGTTGAAAGCAATCACCGTTCCGAAGGCGGATCCTGTTATCAATATTCAGGATTGCGTCGACGGTGTCACGGTCGAGATGCAAAGAGGGGACAATGTACAGAATACTGACCATTACGTAGTTCAATATGGAGACGAAATCATCTATGACGAAGAAGCAGGAACTGCGACTTCGTATTCGATACCTGTCGATAAGGCTGACGTAGCCAAAAAGTACATTGACGCAACAGGTGGCGATCAGTCTTTAACCGTTAAATGCAGTTTGTCGCGGGGGCCTATCAAAGTTGGCAATGAGGTAACGGTCGACATTCTCGTGAACCTGGAATATGCAGGTCCGACAAACCCTGATCATCCTAGCGATGTGAACCCTGCAATGGTTCCCTTGGAGGTTTACGGTGTTTTGGATTTGAAGAATGAATTAACACCCGAAGATTTTGAGAAAGAAGCGAGGATGGTCATAAAACTATGGGATGAACCTGGCAGGCAGCCACAAAATGGCCAAGAGGTTAAAGTCTATTTTGATGGCAAGTTTGTTCCGCCCGTTATATTTTTGAATGATGGCGATGAGGGGAAAGAGCTGACGCATAAACTTCCTTGGGATAGCGTTAAAGATTCCGTGCCGGGTGAAATCAAGGCTTATTGGACTGTCACTACAATCGGCAGTGTGAATACACCGGAATCAAACAAAACAGACGTGACATTCGGCGCTATTAAAATAGAACTGAAAGAGCCTACGGTAGAATTTTCAAGGGGCGGGAAGATTGGTTGTCCAACCTTGGTTGCGCCTGATTATGAAATCAGCATCGTGGTGCCACCTAATCCAACTTACTTGAAAGAGAATGCGGAGGTGACAGTTTTCTTTAAGGGATATTCGGATTTCCCAGGGGTTACTCCCAATCCAGATGCTAACCCCTTTAGTGTGCTACACACAGTATCGAAAGCAGAGGAGACTACAGGGTTCAAGGTTCGCGTGACTCCGTTCAATCCTGTTATTAAATACTCCACCGCCGAGCCTGATGTAAGTGTACCGGGTACTTACTCTGGTGCAGCCAAGGTGTGGTATGAGGTTAATATAGGTGGGTCGCCCACACCGACGCCTTCACTAGAGTCTGATTATGAAGTGATTCTGATCAGGGTGGATTTTACATACTGTGATGGGACGAAATATGACGACGACAAGCCATAGTTGAATGAAGCGTGTGATTGGGGAGGGTTGCCGCCGTCCCCTTTTGCGCTTATGGATGACGATCAGGGGTGTCAGTACATTTCCGATGCATTTAGGGATTATTCCTACATACCGTGGTTGATCCGGTCGATATTCTCGCCGCCAATTACAGGGAGAGCGGTTGCTATCGCTCTTGAACTGGCCATCATAGGGGATCGCTATGTCACTCAGGTTAAAATACACTTTCGGCCATTTATCTTCGCGTTACATTATGTTGGTTGTCATGCCGTTACTGGTCAACAACCAGGCCTTCGCCAGAACACTTCTTCCAGGCGAAACTGCCGTTGTTTCAAATCCTTCTCCGGCTGAAACATGGAGTGCCGGGCAGCGTAGTTCTCTGACGATAAACGGCGGAAACACACTTAGCATCGCTGCCAGCGGTGCGTCATCTGTTGTTCTTAATGGCGTTACAACGACTGGCAGCAGCGGTGTGAGTGCTGTTCAGATCACCAACAGCACTGCAGATATATTCGCGAGCACCATAGTGGGCAATCGAATGGGGCTGCAGGCCGCACGCACCGCCAACAGTTCGACCGGCTCGGTAGTTAATGCGAACGACAGCGTTATTTCAGGCGTTATCGGAGGAGCCGCCGTTTCTTCCTACAGCATACTTAATCTTTCCAATACTCGCGTCGAGGGCACAGGGGCCAACAGTTTCGGCCTCGCGTTGTCGGGTGGAAGTGCCAATGTTGCGGCCGATAGCCGCATTGTGGGTGTACAAAACGGCGTTGTCTTTAATGCAGACCCAACCGATACACAATCCAGTCGACTGATCCTAAACCACTCACAGGTCGAAAGTAGAAACGGTGCAGCCATTCTCGTCGACGTGCCGAGCATTTCCGGTTCTACCGTGCAGATCGACGTCAATGATGGTTCGTCGTTGGTGGGTGGTAACGGTGTCATTCTTGATGTCAGGGGGGGAGCCATCGCGACGATGAACGTCGATCGCAGCACGTTGACAGGTGACATAGTGAGCGATTCTGCGAGCAGGACTTCTGTTGTCCTGGGCGATGAAACGCTGCTCAATGGACGAATGGAAAATGTAGCCAATGTCACCATCAATGGAACGGGACAATGGAATGTGACGGGTAGCAGCAACGTCGGTTCGCTGGAGATGAACGGTGGGACGGTGTCGATGCATTCAACCATTGGGTTCTATCAGTTGAATCTCAACAGCCTGGCTGGAAGCGGTGGCAATTTTGAATTGAAAACCGATTTTGCAACAGGTGACACCGACAGCCTAAACATCCGTGACGAGGCCTCAGGCAACCATAAATTGGTCGTCTCCAGTAGCGGCAAAGACCCAGCCAGCGGACAACCCATCACATTAGTTCGTACAGGCGGCGGGGATGCGCAGTTCAGCTTGAGCGACGGGGCTGTTGATCTTGGTACTTTCAGGTACAAGCTGGCAAACAGTGGGAATGAGTGGTTCCTTGACCCTACGACGAGCACTGTGAGCCCTGGCGCGCGTTCAATTTTGGCATTGTTTAATACGGCAATCCCTGTTTGGTACGGCGACATGGCACCTGTTCACACCCGACTGGGTGAATTGCGCAGCAGTGAAGGCAATACAGGTGCCTGGGGACGGGTTTACGGGAAGAAATACATCGTGGCAGATGGCTCCGGCGTGGGGTACCAGCAGACACAACAAGGTTTCTCGTTAGGGGCTGATGCTCCGTTACCCTTCGGTGATGAGCAATGGGTGATTGGCGTGCTTGCAGGGCAGAGTCGGTCGAACCTGAACCTTGATTACGGCACCTCCGGCACAATCAATAGTTACTATTTGGGTACCTACGCTACGTGGATTGACAGGGCCAGCGGTTACTACTTTGATGGCTTACTGAAATTCAATCACTATCGCAACGAGTCAAACGTTTCCTTGAGCGATGGAACCCGGACCAAAGGCCACAACAATACCTCAGGCATAGGCTGGGAAAGCGAATTCGGGCGACACATCATGTTTAGCGACACATCCTTCATCGAGCCATTCGCGAGGCTCTCGGCAGTGGTTATTCAGGGAGATGATTTCAGTCTGGATAATGGCATGGAGGCCAAAGGCGATAGCGCCCGTTCTTTGTTAGGAAGCGTCGGGATGAGGGTCGGTCGTACATTCAACTTTGAAAAGGGTGTTTCGGTGGAGCCCTATTTGAAGGGAAGTTGGGAACACGAGTTTGAAGAAAATAACCAGGTAACGGTCAACAATAACGTGTTCGACAATAATCTGTCTGGCAGTCGCGCTGCATGGGGAACTGGTCTTGCGGTATCGATGAGTCAGGCGCTGCAAGGTCACGCAGAATTTGACTACATCAAAGGTAAAAATTTCGAGCAGCCTTACGGCATCAGTTTGGGATTACGTTATCAATGGTAGCGCTCGTGATTTACTAAACAGGCGAAAACCGGAGCAGCATACAGGTGCATGCTCCGGTCTTGTTCAGCCCTGCTTTCCAGACACTAGAAAGTCGATGATGGCAATCGCAAATGTTCCACCGCCGTCGCTACCTGAATTGTCCATGATTGCATTCAAATTACCTGTAATTGAATTCGACTGCTCGTCGAATGAGAATTCCAAAGTGCCGCCAACGCTCTTGTGAGCAGTGGGGTTTTCGGGGTCGGAGTAATTGACATAATCAACAAAAATGTTTTTGTTCATTCTGGCTAACTGATGCTCTCCGCCTTCCAGGTTAGCAGGGATGTAAATGCTTATCTGCTTATAAGTAAGGTCGCTCGCTCTATGGTGCACGCGAACCACCAAGCGATCACCAATTGGATCAGGATGAGGCTCCATTAGCAGATTAAAATAGTTTGCTTTATAAACTATTCCATCCACTGTTCCTTCGAATCGGCTTTCCTGGTTGTTTCTGACTCTGGGTGAGAATACACGTTGCGCTGTTGCGGTCATGATGGGAATCTCCAATTTAGATAGAAGTTATCCTGAAGCGCTGGGTGCCTTGTAACTGGCATGATCATGGAAGCGCAATATAGGTGACCTGTAAACTGTCAAGACTGACAGTTTACATAGCCTTGTTAATGTGTTTTTTATTTGGCGGTTCAAAGCGAAAGGAAGATTTTATTAACCCATCCATGCACTTAGCCACGTCGAGCCCGCCAGCAGTAACCCCATGGACCGATTAAAGTTTCGCAGGGTTCTGGTCGACCGAAGCCATTGATTGACACTAGATCCCAGTACTGCCCAGATCGTCATACAAGGCAGAGCCGTACCGAAAAACGCCAAACTTAAAAAGGCGACGTGATTCGCCCGATGGGCACCATTGTCGGCAAACACGCTGACGACGGCCATGGCCATCATCCAGGTTTTTGGGTTTATCCATTGCAGGCCTGCGGCGGTCAAAAGGCCCGGACGTTTTTGATTGCCGGATACATCGGGATCGAAGGTCTCGGTCGCAGAATGGTAAATCTGCCAGGCCAGGTAGCTCAACCAGGTAACACCTAGCCACTGCATGGCGTATTGCAGCAATGGAATCTGTTTCAGGGGTTCACCCAAACCATAACCTACTAGCAGGACGATGGCTGCAGCACTGGCGCAGGCACCGAAGATGATAGGCAAAGTAGCCTTGAAGCCATATCGGGCGCTGTTGCTCAGCACCAGAATATTGGTCGGTCCCGGCGTGATGGACGTGACGAAGGCGAACAGCAAAAACGGCAGCAGGCTGGGGAAGGTGGACAACATGATAATGGGCTCCTTGAGTAGTCACAGGAGCCGATCTTCACAGCGGGGGATTCAGGCGTCTGGAAGATTTGAGCAGCGCTTGCGATACAACGCCGGCGTCAAGCCATATGCCCGGACAAACCAGCGGCCCAGATGGCTCTGATCGGCAAACCCCAACTCCATCGCCACCGTCGCCGGTTGCTCGCCACGGGCCAGCATTCTCCGGGCGGTCGCCAGGCGCAATTGTACGAGGTAGGCGTGGGGTGCCATGCCATAAGCGGCCTTGAAGGCGCGGGTCAGGCGGAAGCGATCAACTCCGGTGACGGCGGCCAGTTGATCGAGGCCGATGTCGTATTGCGCGTTGGCGTGCAGGTACTCCCGTGCCTTCTGCGCCACCAGCGGCAGGCGCGGATCCTCGCCATAGCGGGCGCGCCAGTGCAGGTGACTGGTCAGGCGTTCGAGCAAACCGTCGAGGGCGGTCTGGCGGACGATTTTCAGCTCACCGTGATGCAGGGTTTGAAACGCCAGGCTGGTGGCGTGGGCGAGTCGCGAGTCGCTGGCCAGGGTGTTGGCGAAACTCAATTGACTGTTGTCGGGGGCGTTATCGAAGACGGTACTGAGTTCACGTTTCAGCCACTGCGGGTCGAGGTACAGCATGCGGTAGGTGAAACCGTCTTCGTTCGGTGCTTCGCCGTCGTGGATATCGCCCGGTTCGAGCAGAAACACCTTGCCCGGCGTGCTTTGGTGCTTTGCTCGCCGACAATTAAACTGCTGAACCCCTTGTTCGGTGACGCCCACCAGATAGCTGTCATGCCAGTGCGGATCGTAGGCATGGCCTTCGAAATGCGCGCGCAGGGTCTCGATGCCGGTGTCGGCGTCCTGGGCCAGATCGATCCAGTTGTGAGAAGTCATGCTGCACCTGCGAGACGGATTACCGACTTATTTAACGCCCGCGCCGAGAGTGATGACTAGAACGTTTGTGCACTGATCAGTTGAACAGTCCCGCTGCGATGTTGATCGAGAACCCCAGAATGGCCGTGTTGAACAGAAAGCCGATCAGCGTCTGCGCCAGGACAATCTTGCGCAAATCCCGAGTCGCCACGCCGACATCGGACGTCTGGACTGCCGCGCTGATGGTGAAAGAGAAATACAGGAAGTCCCAGTAGTTGGGCGTTGTCAGACCTTCAGCAAAACGTAGCGCAGGGTCTTTGCCCGTCCAGGTGTAGAACAGACGGGCGTAGTGCACGCTGAAAATCACCCCGATCAGCAGCCATGAACCGATCACGGTCAATGCCGTAAAGCCGTAGTGCAACAGTTTGCGGGTGGTTTCCAGCTCCCTGCTCCCGGCCAGTTCAAAGGCGATGGTCGCCAGGCTCGCTATCGCGGCGATGCATACAACAAACAGCACCAGCCCGGCATTTTCGTCTTCGACCTCGGCAATGCGTTTCACATCCGGCGCTTTGGCGCGCGCGGTGAGCCAGAGCATCAGGATCAGGTAAGCCCAGACGCCGGCGTTCCAGCCGAAGAGGATTTTGCTGATGATCGAGTCGGCCGGCGCCAGAATGCCCACGGCAATGCCAAGTGTGGCGGCGGAGGAGAGACGAGGGTGGGTGCGGGCGAGGAAGGGCATGTGAACTCGATGGGCCTGGGTATGTAAACACCTTAGCCCAGCGCAGTCCTGAAACCAATGAGATCAAAATGTGGGAGCGGGCTTGCTCGCGAAGGCGGATAGTCAGTCAACATTGATGTTGAATGTGATGGCCCCTTCGCGAGCAAGCCCGCTCCCACATTCGAAATGTCTTGTTGGTTAGATATCCTTATGTCTTTTGCGCACCAATTTCATCACCACCAAAAAAAACACCGGCACAAACACCACCGCCAGCGTCGCCGTAATCATCCCGCCAATCACCCCGGTGCCGATGGCTTGCTGGCTCGCCGAACTGGCCCCGGTGGCAATCGCCAACGGGACCACACCCAGAATGAACGCCAGCGACGTCATCACAATTGGCCGCAGTCGCAGGCGCGCAGCTTGCAGCGTGGCGTCGATCAGGTCATGGCCTTCGTCGTACAGACTCTTGGCGAATTCGATGATCAGGATCGCGTTCTTCGCCGACAGCCCGATGATAGTGATCATTCCAACCTTGAAGAACACGTCGTTGGGCATCCCGCGAAAAGTCACGGCCAGCACCGCGCCGAGCACGCCAAGCGGCACCACCAGCAGCACCGAGGTCGGAATCGACCAGCTCTCATACAACGCGGCCAGACACAGGAACACGATCAGCAGCGACAAACCGAGCAGGATCGGAGCCTGGCTGCCGGACAAGCGTTCCTGCAATGACAACCCGGTCCATTCCTGCCCCAACCCCGCCGGCCCTTGCGCCACCAGACGCTCGATTTCCGCCATGGCTTCGCCGGTGCTGTGACCGGGCGACGGTTCACCGGAAATGCTGATCGCCGGGTAGCCGTTGTAGCGAGTCAATTGCGCCGGGCCCTGGGTCCACTTGGCCTGGACGAAGGCCGACAACGGCACCATTTCCCCGGTGCTGTTGCGCACGTGAATCTTCAGCAGATCGGCGACCTGACTGCGATGATTGCCTTCAGCCTGCACCACCACCCGCTGCATCCGCCCTTGATTGGGGAAGTCGTTGATGTAGGCCGAGCCGACGGCGGTGGACAGCACGTTGCCAATGTCGGCAAAGGACACGCCCAGCGCGTTGGCCTGTTTGCGGTCGACTTCCAGTTGCACCTGCGGCGCTTCGGCCAGGGCGCTTTCGCGCACGTTCATCAGGATCGGACTTTTCTCGGCGGCAGCGAGCAACTCACTACGCGCCTGCATCAGCGTGGCATGGCCGAGACCTCCACGGTCCTGCAAGCGGAATTCGAAACCGCTGGAGGTACCAAGGCCATCCACCGGCGGCGGCAGTACCGCAAACGCTACGGCGTCCTTGATCTGGCTCAACGCGATGTTGGCGCGATCGGCAATGGAACTGGCCGAGTCGTCGCTGCCCCGATCAGACCAGTCCTTGAGGGTAGTAAACGCCAACGCGGCGTTCTGCCCGCTACCGGAGAAGCTGAAACCGAGAATCACCGTGCTGTCGCCGACGCCGGGTTCAGTGGCGTTGTGGGCTTCGATCTGCTCGACCACCTGCACCGTGCGGTTTTTGCTTGCACCCGGCGGCAGCTGAATGTCGGTGATGGTGTAACCCTGATCCTCCACCGGCAGGAACGAGGAGGGCAGTCGACTGAAGCACACGCCCAATCCGATCAGCAGCACGCCGTAGATCAGCAGGTAACGGCCCGTGCGTTTCAGCGCATAGGCGACCCAGCCCTGATAACGCTCGGTCAGTTGCTCGAAACGCCGGTTGAACCAGCCAAAGAACCCGCGCTTCTCATGGTGTTCGCCCTTGGCAATCGGCTTGAGCAGCGTCGCGCACAACGCCGGGGTCAAGGTTAGGGCGAGGAACGCCGAGAACAGAATCGACGTCGCCATCGACAACGAGAATTGCCGGTAAATCACTCCGACCGACCCTTGCATGAACGCCATCGGAATGAACACCGCGACCAGCACCAGGGTGATGCCGATGATCGCCCCGGTGATCTGCTTCATCGCCTTGCGCGTGGCCTCTTTGGGCGACAGGCCTTCGGTGGCCATGATTCGCTCGACGTTCTCCACCACCACAATCGCGTCATCCACCAGGATGCCGATCGCCAGCACCATGCCGAACATGGTCAGCACATTGATCGAAAACCCCAGCGCCAACATGGTCGCAAAGGTGCCCATCAGCGCCACCGGCACCACCAGGGTCGGGATCAGCGTGTAGCGGATGTTTTGCAGGAACAGGAACATCACGGCGAACACCAGCAACATCGCCTCGCCAAGGGTGTAAACCACTTTGGTGATCGAGACTTTGACGAAGGGCGAGGTGTCGTACGGAATCTTGTATTCCACGCCAGCCGGGAAGTAGCGCGCCAGTTCGTCCATCTTTGCCCGCACCAACGTGGCAGTGCTCAAGGCATTGGCGCCCGGTGCCAGTTGCACACTGACGGCGGTCGACGGTTTGCCGTTGAGGCGAGTGGAGAACTGATATTCCTGACTGCCGATCTCGACACGCGCCACGTCTTTGATGCGCACTGTTGAGCCATCGGGATTGGCTTTCAGAACGATGTCGGCGAATTCTTCCGGCGTCGACAACTGGCCTTTGACCAGAATGGTCGCGGTGATTTCCTGGGTGGTGCGGGTCGGCAAATCGCCGATGCTGCCGGCAGAGACTTGAGCGTTCTGCGCGACGATGGCAGCGTTGACGTCGGCTGGCGTCAGGTTGAAACCGATCAGTTTCTGCGGGTCAATCCAGATCCGCATGGCCCGTTCGGCGCCATACAACTGCGCCTTGCCGACGCCGTCCAGACGCTTGATCTCGTTCATCACGTTGCGCGCCAGGTAATCGCTGAGCGCCACGTCGTCGAGCTTGCCGTCGCTGGAGGTGAGGGTGATCAGCAGCAGGAAGCCGGCGGAAACTTTCTCCACCTGCAAGCCCTGCTGCGTCACCGCTTGAGGCAGACGCGACTCGACCACTTTCAGGCGGTTTTGCACATCGACCTGCGCCATTTCCGGGTCCGTGCCCGGCTGGAACGTGGCGGTGATGGTGGCGCTGCCGAGGCTGCTCTGGGATTCGAAATACAGCAGATGGTCAGCGCCGTTGAGTTCTTCCTCGATCAGGCTGACCACGCTTTCGTCCACGGTTTGCGCCGAAGCGCCGGGGTACACGGCATAGATTTCGACTTTCGGCGGCGCGACGTTGGGGTATTGCGCCACCGGCAACTGTGGAATGGCCAGGGCGCCGGCCAACAGGATGAACAGGGCAACCACCCAGGCGAATACCGGGCGATCGATAAAGAACTGCGGCATAAAGAAGCGTCCTGCTTACTGACCAGAAGCCTGGGCAAGTGGAAGAGGGGTGTCGTCGATCTGCACTTTTTCGCCGGGACGGGCGTGCTGCAGGCCTTCGGTGACGATGCGGTCGCCGGGCTTGAGGCCGCTGGTGACAATCCAGCGATCGTTCTGCACGGCGCCCAATTCGACCGGTTGCTGGCCGACCCGCTGCTCGGCGTCGAGCAACAGCACTTGGGCGATGCCGGCACTGTCACGCTGAATGGCCCGTTGCGGCACGCTGATGCCTTGTTGATTGACCGCTTGCTCCAGACGCACGCGCACGAAGCTGCCCGGCAGCAAGTCGAGGTCCGGGTTGGGGAATTCGCTGCGCAGAATGATCTGACCGGTGCCGGGGTCGACGGTGATGTCGGCGAACAGCAACTTGCCGGGCAACGGATAGAGACTGCCGTCGTCCTGGATCAGCGTGGCTTTGGCCTGGTCCTGACCGACCTGCTGCAACTGGCCGGAACGGAACGCCCGGCGCAGGTCGTTGAGTTCGCGGGTCGATTGGGTGAGGTCGGCGTGGATCGGGTTCAGTTGCTGAATCAATGCCAGCGGTGTGGTTTCGTTCTGCCCGACCAGTGCGCCTTCGGTCACCAACGCGCGGCCGATGCGCCCGGAGATCGGCGCTGTGACGGTGGCGTAACCCAGGTTGAGTTTCGCCCGTTCCACGGCGGCTTTGTTCGCGGCGACGTCGGCAGCGGTTTGATGGGCACTGGCCCGGGCGTTGTCATAGTCCTGACCGCTGATGGCATTGCCTTCGATCAACTGCGCGTAACGCTGCTCTTGCAGGCGCGCCTGGAACGCATTGGCTTCAGCTTTGCGCAGCGCCGCTTCAGCGCTGTCCAGGTCAGCCTTGAACGGCGCCGGGTCGATACGGAACAACACTTCGCCTTTTTTCACATCACTGCCTTCACGGAACGCCCGTTGCAACACCACCCCGGCAACCCGGGCGCGGACTTCGGCAATGCGGGGCGCGGCAATCCGCCCGCTCAGTTCACTGGTGATCGACAGGGGGCTGGCTTGGATGGTTTCGATGCGAACCGTGGCCAGAGGCGCCTGTTCTTCGGCCGTCGAGGCCTTGTCACAAGCGCTCAGCGTCACCGCCAGTGCAATCAGGCTGAGCCTGGCAAGCAGATTCTTTGACATGTAATACCCCAATAATGACCCCCCGCATCCTACGGGGAGGCGACGAGGGTAGCGGTGAAGCTTTGTAGGCGCTGTGTGAAATTGTGTAAGGGTTTTACTCAGGCGGGCGTGAGGGCGTATATCCTTGACGGCTTGATTACGTATGCGCCTGCCAGGCCGCCTTCGCGAGCAAGCCCGCTCCCACATTGGATCTGTGGTGTTCACAAATCCCCTGTGGGAGCGGGCTTGCTCGCGAAGAGGCCGGACCAGGCACCACTGCACTCCCTGGAAACACCCATGCCCAACATCCTCCTGGTCGAAGACGACACCGCGCTCTCCGAATTGATTGCCAGCTACCTGGAACGCAACGGCTATAGCGTCAGCGTGATCAGCCGCGGTGACCATGTGCGCGAACGTGCGCGGGTCAATCCGCCGGACCTGGTGATCCTCGACCTGATGCTGCCGGGGCTCGATGGCCTGCAAGTCTGCCGCTTGCTGCGCGCCGACTCGGCCACGTTGCCGATCCTGATGCTCACCGCCCGCGACGACAGTCACGATCAGGTGCTGGGCCTGGAAATGGGCGCCGACGACTACGTCACCAAACCCTGCGAACCGCGCGTATTGCTGGCCCGGGTGCGGACGTTGCTGCGGCGCAGCAGCCTGATTGAACCGCAGACGGCCAACGACCGTATTCTGATGGGCAATCTGTGCATCGACCTGTCCGAGCGCACCGTGACCTGGCGCGGGCAATTGGTCGAACTGTCCAGCGGTGAATACAACCTGCTGGTAGTACTCGCTCGGCATGCCGGCGAAGTGCTCAGCCGCGACCAGATTCTGCAACGCCTGCGCGGCATCGAGTTCAATGGCACCGACCGCTCGGTGGACGTGGCGATTTCCAAGCTGCGGCGCAAGTTCGACGACCACGCTGGCGAGGCGCGCAAGATCAAGACCGTGTGGGGCAAGGGTTACCTGTTCAGCCGTTCCGAGTGGGAATGCTGAGTCGATGTTCAGAATCCTGTTTCGCCTGTATCTGGTGACCATCGTTTCGTACAGCGCGGCGATCTATCTGGTGCCTGACGTGGTGATCAAGGTCTTCCAGGAACGCTTTGTCACCTACAACCTCGACTATTCCCGCGGGCTGCAAACCCTCATCGTCAAACAGTTTCACGCCGTGCCCCCGGAGCAGTGGCCGGCCTTGGCCGCGGAGATGGACAAGGAATTCCAGCCGCTGCACATCGTCCTGACCGGTAACGACGATGCCGATTTCACCGCTGATGAGCGCAAGCGTTTGCAGCGTGGCGAGAACGTCGTGCGCATTGGCGACTGGGGCTGGCGCACCCTGGCGGTGTCGCCGCTGAACGAGCGGACGGTGGTGGAGATGGTCGTACCGCCGGACCCGATGGACGTCAGCCTGTTGTACTGGAGCATCAACGTGCTGATCGGCGCGACCATGCTCGCCTGCCTGTTGCTGTGGTTGCGCCCGCACTGGCATGACCTGGAACGCCTCAAAGGCACGGCCGAACGTTTCGGCAAGGGCCACTTGAGCGAGCGCACACAGATTTCCAAAAGCTCCAACATCGGTAGCCTGGCCAACGTCTTCGACACCATGGCTGGCGATATCGAGAACCTGCTCAACCAGCAGCGAGACCTGCTCAATGCCGTCTCTCACGAATTGCGCACGCCCCTGACGCGACTGGATTTCGGTCTGGCGCTGGCGCTGTCCGACGATTTACCGGCCGCCAGTCGCGAGCGTCTGCAAGGTCTGGTCGCGCACATTCGCGAACTTGATGAGCTGGTGCTGGAGCTGTTGTCCTACAGCCGCCTGCAAAACCCGGCGCGGCTGCCGGAGCGGGTCGAGGTGTCGCTGGATGAGTTTATCGACAGCATCCTTGGCAGCGTTGACGAAGAACTTGAATCTCCAGACATCGTTATCGATGTACTCCTGCATGGACAACTTGAACGCTTCATCCTCGACCCAAGGCTGACGGCTCGCGCTATTCAAAACCTGCTACGCAATGCGATGCGCTACTGCGAAAAACGCATTCAGATTGGTGTGCAGGTGTGTGCCAAGGGGGCTGAAATCTGGGTGGACGATGACGGTATCGGTATTCCGGATGAGGAGCGGGAGCGGATTTTCGAACCGTTCTATCGGCTGGATCGCAGTCGGGATCGCGCCACGGGCGGATTTGGTCTGGGGTTGGCAATCAGTCGTCGGGCGTTGGAAACTCAGGGCGGCACGCTCACAGTCGAAGCCTCGCCGTTGGGTGGGGCACGGTTCCGTTTGTGGTTGCCCACCTCAGCCTGACGCACTCTTTGTAGCAGCTGTCGAGCCCTCTCGCCACAGGAGCTCGGTGTTAGTTGCAACGTTGTTCAGACGTTGAGACGTGAGCTCAACAATTTCGCCATGTCCTCCAGTTCCGCCACCGGGTTATGCCCGATCAACATCCAGGCATGTTGCATGTCAGCCCAATAGACAATGTTCATCTCGTACCGGCGCTCCTGGGCGAAATGCCGGCTGCCGCTGTTGGAGCGGGTGACGCACAGCGCCATGGGGCCGTGCGCCGGGTCGAGATAGGTGATTTGGGCAATGGCGACCCCGTCGTACTCGAGGATTTGCGCGCGCTTGAACTCGGAGCGTGGCAAGGCCAGTTGTGCCGGCACAAGATTCAGGCCCAGACGCGCATCGATGGTCCGTAGTTGTGCTCGTTGAGCGGCTTCGTCAGTGGGCAAGTGGTCCAGGGTTTGCGGCACGTAGAGCGACATGTACTCGGCCACCAGTGCGCGCCAGTTGTTCTTTTGCTGGCTCAACTGCCAACCGAGGAACAGCCGGTCCGCCACCACGCTACTCACCACCAATCCGGCGGCCGCTGCGAGAAACCAGCGCCGATTCATGGCCGGGCGTTCAGGTGAAGGCAAGGTGTCGAGCATCGATTGCAAGCGGTCCACGGGCGCCTGTCGGCCCAATTCATCGTAGGCCTCCTTGAATGGCAGGCTGCTGCGGGCCAGCCATTGCAGGCGCAGGTTGAGCGTCGGGTCCTCGGCAATGGCCGCGTCGATGCGGGTGCGCTGTTCGCCATCAAGCTGGTCGTCGAGGTAAGCCACCAGTTGCTCATCCGAGGGGAACGTCGGGCGGGCGTGATCGTTCATCGACGTTCTCCAGTGGAAGGATTCGGCACGGTGTGCAATGGCGGGTACTCGGCCAGTTTCGCGCGTGCCGCAGCCAGGCGGCTCATGACTGTGCCGATGGGCACGTCCAGCACCTCGGCCACTTCGCGGTAGGACAAACCTTCGACATAGGCGAGAAATACCGTTTCCCGCTGGGATTCGGGCAGGGCATCCACACGCCGGATCACCTGAGCTGCGAGGACATGGGTTTGCGCCGCATATTCACCATCGAACGACAAGGCGTTGTCGGCATCCACCAGCCCCTGTCCATGACGCACTCTTCGGGAGCGAACTTCGTTGAGCCAAATCGAATGCAGAATACTCATCAACCAGCGGTCCATGCGGGTGCCCGGGACAAACTGCCCGGCACGTTCAAGCGCCCGCACGCAGGTGGCCTGCACCAGGTCTTCGGCGACATGCCGTTGCCGGGACAGCAGCAGGCCGTAGCGCCATAAACGCGCCAGGTGCTGGCCCAGTTCTGCCCGTATTGCCTGATCGCTGGCGATGGCGACCTCCGTCTGCTCGGTGTGTCAGGTTTGCGATGAATCATTGATGGCTTCGGCCAGGTCCTGGTATTCCTCGCAGGTGGTGCTGCCGCAGATGGATTTGATCTGCTGCAACTGTTCCTGAGCGAGGTCCAGCCGACCTTTGATCACATACGCTTCGCCGAGGTATTCGCGAACTTGCGCGTAGTGCGGGTCAAGTTTGACCGATTGCAGGTAATAGCTGATGCCTTCGTCGGTACGCCCCAGTTTACGCGTGGCGTAGCCGCGATAGTTCAAAGCCTTGGCGGTGTTTGGCTGTTTGAGGGTGTCGAGCAGGGCCAGCGCTTCCTCATAGCGACCGTCCTTGGCCAGGCGATAGGCGTAATCGGTGCGGTCGGCGTCCGGGACCAGGCTGCTGGTTTGCTTGAGGCATTTTTGCGACCGGGAGTCGAAGACCTGCCCTTTGGGGCAATTGGGTTTTGCGGGGGCGTCATCGCCACCACCATTGGCGAACGCCAGCGAACTGGTCAATGCGACTGCCAGGAACAACTGGACGGTTAGTACAGAGAAACGAGTGTTCATGGGCGATGCTCCACAGGTTAGTTCTCAGGGGCGATGCAAGGTGAACACCACAGGCTGAACAATTATTCATTTGTTTCTGGCGGTCTGTGCAAGGAAGCTCAAATCGAGGGCGAAGGTTGATGCGCAGTTGAGAGCGATGATTGCGTTCCGACGAAGAACGATGAGTCGGTATCAGCTCAGTACGCGGATCGGTTTTCCCGCAGACCAGGCCTGAATGTCCTCAATCATCTGCGAGAAAAACTGGTGATAGTTCTGCTGGCTGACATACCCGACGTGGGGCGTGGCCAGCACGGTGTCCAGGGTTCTGAACGGATGATGAGGCGGCAAGGGTTCCTGCTCGAAGACATCCAGCGCAGCACCGGCCAGTCGCCGTTTCTGCAACGCCTTGATCAACGCTGCCTCATCGACTATCGGACCGCGCGCCGTGTTGACCAGCAGCGCCGAGGGCTTCATCCAGTCCAGCGCCTGGGCGTCCACCAAGCCGCGGCTACGCTCGCTGAGCACCAGATGGACAGAGAGCACATCGGCCTGTTCGAACAGTTCCTGTTTACTGACGTAGGTCACGCCGACTTCGGCTGCGCGTTCGGCGTTCAGGTTCTCGCTCCAGGCAATCACCCGCATGCCGAACACTTGACCGAACCGGGCAACGCGAGTGCCAATGCTGCCCAGACCCAGGATCGCCAGGGTCTTGCCGTGCAGGTCGCCACCCAGGCTTTGCTGCCATCCACCTGCGCGCAGAGCGTTGGCTTCGACCACCAGGTTGCGGGTCGCCGCCATGATCAGCGCCCAGGTCAGTTCCGGCGCAGCGTGCTTGTAGCTGTCAGTGCCACAAACCTGAATGCCCAGCGCAGCGGCGGCTTTCAGGTCCAGGGCGGCGTTGCGCATGCTGCCGGTGACCAGCAGCTTGAGTTTCGGTAAGCGCCGCAGCAGGTCCTCATCGAACCGGGTGCGCTCGCGCATCACGCAGATCACCTCGAACTCGCCCAGTCGTGCTGCCAGGGTTTCGTTGTCGGCAGGGTAGTCATGGATGAAGCTTACCTGGCCGATGGGGTCCAGCACCGACCAGTCCACCACGTCACGGGCCACGTCCTGCCAGTCATCAATCACCGCAATCTGCACTGCCATCAGCCTTACCTCATCAATGAACGGGGTTGGTTTTGTTCAGCCAGGCGAGCAGGGCCTGGTGGAATTGCGCCGGTTCTTCCATTTGCGGCGCGTGGCCCATGCCGGGGAATTCGACCAACATCGAGCGGGGAATCAGTTTCGCCACCTGCTTGCCGAGGACGTCGTAGTGACCGAGTTTCGCCTTAACCTCGGGTGGTGCAATGTCGCTGCCGATGGCCGTGGTGTCGGATGTACCGATCAGCAGCAGGGTCGGCATCTTCAGGTCCTTGAACTCGTAGTACACCGGTTGGGTGAAGATCATGTCGTAGATCAGCGCCGAATTCCACGCCACCTGCGTATGCCCCGGTCCTTTGTTCAGCCCGGCGAGCATGTCTACCCAACGATCGAATTCCGGCTTCCAGCGGCCGCCGTAATAGGTGTTGCGTTCATAGGTGCGGATGCCGTCGGCGGTGAGTTTCAGCTCACGCTCATACCACTGATCAACCGTGCGATAGGGCACGCCGAGGGCTTTCCAGTCTTCCAGGCCGATGGGGTTGACCAGTGCCAGTTGTTCGACTTGATCGGGGTATTGCAGCGCATAGCGAGTGGCGAGCATGCCGCCGGTGGAATGCCCGAGAACACTGGCCTTTTGAATGCCGAGGGCCTTGAGCAATTGCTGGGTGTTGGTCGCCAGTTGCTGGAAGCTGTATTGATAATGGTCGGGTTTGCTGGAGGTGCAGAAACCGATCTGATCCGGGGCGATGACGCGGTAACCGGCCTCACTCAGGGCCTTGATCGAACTGTCCCAGGTGGCACCGCAGAAATTCTTGCCGTGCATCAGCACCACGCTGCGACCGTTGGCCTTGCCGTGGGCGGCGACATCCATGTAACCCATTTGCAGGGATTTGCCTTGGGACTCAAAGGCGAAATGCTTGACAGTGTAGGGATACTCGAAACCTTGCAGCTCCGGCCCGTATTCCGGGCCTTCGGCGTGGGCGATGATAGGCAATGCAGCGGTCAGCAGCAGGCCGGGCAGCCAGCGGAAGCGGGTGAGGGACATGGGCGAACTCCATTGGAAATCGGCCGATGCTGGATCGGCGTGATTAGGGCGACATTAAACACAGGCAATCGCCGTGGATGATCGTTCAACCCATCCAGCCCACTGTGGCCATGGCCAGCACACCATAACGGGCGCCTTTGGCAAAGGTCACGATCAGCAGGAATCGCCCCAGCGGCTCGCGCATCACGCCGGCCACCAGGGTCAGCGGATCACCGATCACAGGCACCCAGCTCAGCAGCAACGACCAATGACCGTAACGCTGATAATGGACTCGGGCTTTTTCCAGATGGCGCGGGCTGACCGGAAACCAGCGCCGATCACGAAACCGCTCGATACCGCGCCCCAGCCACCAGTTCAGCAGTGACCCCAGAACATTGCCCAATGTCGCTACGGCGAGCAGCGACCAGAGCCAATACTTGCCGCTGAGCAACAGCCCCACCAATACCGCTTCGGACTGCAAGGGCAGCAGGGTGGCTGCGCCGAATGCGACGAAGAACAGCCCGATGTACGCACCGAACATCAATGGGCGGGGTAGTCCGCCACCACGACGTCAGTGCCGTCTTTTTTCAGACCGATCACTTGATACGCATCACTCATGCCGTCCATTTCCATGCCGGGTGAACCCATGGGCATGCCGGGGGCGGCAACGCCCAACAGATCGTTGCGCTTGCTCAAGGCCAGCACCTGATCGGCGGGGACATGACCTTCAACGAATTTGCCGTTGATCAAGCCGGTATGGCACGACGCCAGGCGCGGAGGCACGCCGTGCTGTTGCTTGAATTCGCTCATATTGGCTTCGACGTGATCGTCGACTTTGAAGCCGTTGGCTTCCAGATGGCTGATCCATTTTTTGCAGCAACCGCAATTGGCATCGCGGTGAACCTCGATCGGGATCAGGTCGGCGGCCTGGGCCAGGGAGGAAATGAACAGGGCGCTCAGGGCGACCAGACGCAGGTGGGTTCGCATGGGGAATCTCGTCTCGAATTGCGGCCAAAAAAATGCATTTTGACCATTTTTTTTGGCCAGGCATCCAAGGAGTGTTTCGAAGTAATACAAAGCCGGGCAGCCTTGATCATCGTAGATCAAAGCTGTCAGTCAGATGAGGCGCACATTACAAGATTGTCAGGTTGGCTGCTGAGGGCCGGGGACAGCACTCAGGGGATCGCCACGCGGTGACGGACGGTGCGCATTGAGAGGTGTCGTAATGGATACAAACTAACTAACTAACTAACAGGTTAGTAGTACATGTTTAGTGTCTGCACCACTTTCCAAATTAATGTATAGACCAATAAAACAGGGCACTTGCCCGGTTGTATCGTAAATGTACGAGAATTGTAAAAATCGGAAATAATTGTTGGTGTGGCCAGTGGCCAGGCTGATACTCGCCCGCTCTAAACCAGACTAAACAAGGAACTTTTTATGGTCGCCTCACATGGACGTCCGCATCAGTTAGCGCAATCGGGAGTTCGGTCATGACTATCGGCTATACCGGGGCCTGGACGGCCAAGGCAGGTTTGCTGGTCAAGGACACGGGCGCCGGCAAGCCTGTGACGCAAAGCGCCAGGGTCAAGCAGATGCTGGCATTGGTGGGTACCAATCCAACGTTGCTGAACACCGCGAAAATGGATGAGCAGAAACTGCACAGGAACATCAAAGGTTTCGACCCGGAAAATGTCACCGCCAAACAACTGGGCAATCTCAGCGCCTTCTTGAGAGGTAAAGGCCTGATTTCCGATATTACGTCGATGACGCTAATGAATGCCGGTGACAAGTTTGACCGGTTTGGGGTTCAGAAAGACCCGGATGCGAAATTCAACGCACTGGAGTATTTCGCCACGCAACTGGACACGATTCAGAACAACAGTATCAGGGGTGACAAGTACGCTGTCGGCCTGATCCCGGAATACAAGACGGCGATCTACGTGCTGCAAAATTTACACACTTACGGCAAGGGTAACGGCACGACGGTGCCGACCGACAAGGGCGTCAGCTCCAAGGCGTGACGCCCGATTGCCCTGGCCCACTCAACGTGTCGAATGGGCCAGGTATCGGTTACCGGTCAAGCAACTCCATGACTTCTTCCGGGTAACGTAAGCCAGCCGTGGCATTGACCGGGAATATCGCTTCCAGCGCTTGCAAGTCTTCGCCGCTGAGCTTCACATCCAGCGCGGCCACATTTTCTTCCAGGTATTTACGCTGTTTGGTTCCCGGAATCGGAATCACGTAATCGCCCTGAGCCAGTACCCATGCCAGCGCCAGTTGGCCGGCGGTCACGCCTTTTTCTGCGGCCAGGTCCTGCACTTGCCGCACCAGCAACAGGTTTTTGGCGAAATTCTCGCCTTGAAAACGCGGGCTGAAGCGCCGGTAGTCGTCTGCCGCGAAATCATCAGGGCTTTTCAGCGCGCCGGTGAGAAAGCCACGGCCCAAAGGGCTGTAGGGGACGAAGGCAACCCCCAGGCGCTGACACGCAGCCAGACAACCGTTTTCCTCCTGGTCACGGCTCCACAACGAATACTCACTTTGCAGCGCACTGATCGGATGAACCTTGTGTGCCCGCTCAAGCGTTGCGACCGAGGCCTCGCTCAACCCCAGGTACCGAACCTTACCGGCTTTCACCAGGTCGGCCATGGCACCGACGGTTTCCTCGATGGCCACCTGCGGATCGATGCGGTGCTGGTAGTACAAATCCAGGGTCTCGACACCGAGGCGCTTGAGGGTGCCGTCGATAGAGGCGCGAATGTACTCCGGTCGGCCGTTGACGCCCCGCGCTACCGGATTGCTCGGGTCGCGGACGATCCCGAATTTGCTGGCCAGAAACACCTGCTCGCGTTTGCCGACGATGGCCTTGCCGATCAGTTCTTCATTGGTGTGCGGGCCGTACATGTCGGCGGTGTCGAGCAGGTTGATCCCCAGCTCCAGCGCGCGGTGCAGAGTGGCGGTGGCTTCGCGGATGTCCACACCCGTCGTGTAGAAATCGGTCATGCCCATGCAGCCCAGACCGATCGCGCTGACCAGTGGACCGTTTTTTCCCAGTTGACGTGTTTGCATGAAATCAGCTCCCTGTGTATGTGGCGTCCATTGTTGACCTCGACAGAAGCAAGATAAACCGGCTAAAACTGCTATCACTATTCGTCATTTCTAAATAATCAGCCGGTAAGCAGAAGCAATGGACCGTTTTAACGCGATGCGCGTGTTCACCCGAATCGTCGAGCTGGGCGGTTTCGCCAAGGCGGCGGATAGCCTGCAATTACCCCGGGCCTCAGTGACCATTCTGATCAAGCAGCTGGAGGCGCATCTCGGTGTGCAGTTGCTGCAACGCACGACGCGGCAGATCAGCCTGACGCTCGATGGAGCGGCCTATTACCCTCGTTGCGTACGGTTGCTGGCCGACCTGGAGGAAACCGAAGCGGTGTTCAGCGCTGCACGCAATAACCCCAAGGGGCTGTTGCGCGTTGACATGCCGGCGGGCGTGGGACGCTTGATGGTGATCCCGGCATTACCGCAATTTACTGCTCGATATCCCTTGATCGAGCTGGAAATCGGCTTGAACGACCGGCCTGTCGACCTGATACGCGAAGGCGTCGATTGCGTATTGCGGGGCGGCGACTCACTGGACGATTCACTGGTGGCGCGGCCGTTGGCCATGCTGGACCAGGTCACGTGTGCCAGCCCCGACTACTTGAAGCGATTCGGGACGCCTCAGTGTCTGGCTGACCTTGAAGGCCATCAGATGGTGGAGTATTTCTCCAGCAGCAATGGCAAGCGTTTTGGGCTGGAATTCATGGTAGATGATCAGGTTCAGCTCATTAATCTGCCCAAGCAAGTCTCGGTCAACAGCGCCGATGGTTACCTGGCCGCTTGTGAGGCGGGGTATGGTCTGGTCCAGACCCCGTATTACCACGTAGCCCGCCAGCTGAGCGAAGGCCGTTTGTGTGAAGTCCTCAGGACGGTGCCGACACCGGGGATGCCGCTGACGGCGCTCTACCCGCCACACCGCCAGTTGTCCCGGCGGGTGAGGGTGTTTGTCGACTGGCTGGTGGAGCTTTATGCGCAGCCGGGCAATGACTTTTATCGAAAAGACTCACGCGGCTGAGCGGGCTCTGTTCAGCGCTTCGGCGCTACTTTGCATGTTGGCGTTTTGCTGTAAATCGTCATGCAAGCGTTGCATGTGCGGGCAGTGCAGGTTGAGGTGTCGAGACTGTACCCCTCGATGAAACAGTGCGAACCACCCATGGGTGTTTGATGCAGGCATCAGCCCGGTAAAGGTGAAGCCAAGGGCCGCCAAATTGCGAAAGTCCTGGGCAAAGTGCCGTGACAACTGAAGTTTGGTCGATATCAGCCAGTGCCTGGGCAACTGCCGGATCTGCTCAAGCAGACGTTTGGTCAAACGCTGAATGACCATGTCGAATCTTTTATGGTGTTGCTTGAGTTGCAAGGGCAGAGAAGACAACGGCGTCGTGTCCGGATGAGTCCCGAACACGGAACACAGGTGCTGCATAAACCCCCGGCAGCTGTCAGGCCATGGGATGTCGGGGAGTGGGCGCGTATGTCCTTCGACGACATGACAACCCATCACGATGGTTTCCGGCAGCGGCTCAGCGAAGGGCGAAGGGACGTAGTCAGGAAGCAAACCCGTGCTGTGGAAGCCGATGTTTGCTGCCATGCGTTGCGTGTAGGGATGGTGTGTCACTTGTTTGATCGAGACGCTCTTGAACCCCATGGAACCTGACCGCAACAGCAACTCCCGTCCAAGACGGGTGGCGATACTCTGCCCCTGCGCGGCGGGATGCACCACACTGAGGGCCAGCTCGGTGGTGTCCGCAGGTGTGTCATGGCACAACGCGGCATGCCCCAGAACGCGTACGTCGTCCACCGCCAGCATCGACTTCCAGCGCCCCTCGGCATTGTGCTGATTGATCATGTTCGGCAAGTAAACATCCGGTTGCACGTAATGATCGCCGTAGACCTCGCGAAACAACTGGCTCACGGCACGTGCATCGGATGGCCGATAGGGTCGAAAAATCAAATGCGGCATCATGCGGGCTCCGGCGACAGTGCGTCATACACGCGCAAGTCCAGGACCCGCAGTTGTTTGCCGGAGCGTGGGTGAAGCTTCAATGCGGTGACCGCACAGGACAACACTCGCAACTCCAACAGGCCCTCGCGGCACAGTTCCTCGATGGCGGGATAGTGTTCAACCAGCGCCGCGTACAACGCTTGGCACAGCGGCACGGTGGCCATTGATAGCGCCGAGGGCACCCACTTCACACTCAAAATATCTTTGTAGCCGTCATGTTCGATCAGCAATTGCCATTGGTCGTTGTGGGCAATGCGCTGGACGATCTGCTGGATGTCATCGATCAGCAGCGACAGCACCCCGACGCGCACTCGCTGGCTGTGCGCGCTACGTCCCTTGAGGGCGAATTTTCGCTTCGGGGTTGAGCCGGGTTCGCGCCAGCACGCACGGTCGCCCACCGGATAACGCAGCAGTGGCATGAGCCGGCGAGTCAGATTGGTCACCACCAATAATCCGGTGCGATCGCATTCTTCGATGACTTCACCGGTGAGTTCATCGACGATCTCCAGCACGGTTTGTGGTTCAAACACCCGATGCTCGCCCAAGGCGCAGTCGCGGCCGCTGGCCCCGATAAGGCCGGCGTCCACACTGGCGTAGCCAATGGAAGCAATGCGCACGTTGGGAAATACGTCGGTGAGGATTGTCACCTGCTGGGCAAACAGGCTTTCGCCGCCATACAGCAACGTATCAACCCCGCACAGTACTCGCCGATGCTGGTTCAGATAGGCAGCGAATCGCAGCAACTGTGCCGGGACGCCGACCAGCACGTTGATCTGATGCTGATCAATCGCATCGGCCAGTGCGTCCAGCTCGGCGTGTCCGGTAAACGGAAACTCGCAGATGGATCGCCTGACGTGTGCCAGGGAGTCGTGGATGAACAGAAAACTGGCGTAAAGATCTCCGGAAAAGAACAGATTGGCGACACGGTCGCCGTCGTTCAGCTGAGAGGAAATACTTTCACCGAACGTGCTGACCAGTGCTTGCCATTCGTTATAGGTGTACACCGTCAGTTTGCCCTGGCTGGTCGATCCGCCGGTTTTAAACACCAGCGCATCATCGACCTTTCCGGTCAGGACCGGCCAATGACTCAAGTCATTGCTGTCAGACCAATAGTCCACGGCGTTGGTCAGCGGTAGGTCTTGTAACGTAATGCCCTGCGGCGGTAAGTGTTCCAGTTGCTGGCGGTAGAAGTTTGAATGTCGCCGTATATAAGACAGCAGTTGTTCGAGCGAATAAGTTGATTTCACTGGATTCTCTTTTTTTATCAGACGTCTAGACGGTTAAAAAACAAGTTGTGAGTAGTTGGCGGTATTTTTATTTTCTTTTATCAATCACCAACGGTGTTTTGCCGCTGTGTTTGTTTCGAGTGAACGCTTGTTCCGTGCACACTTGAACTTCGACAGTGACCAGGTTGGCGTTTACGGCATTGGCCAGCGCTTCATGGCTCAGCAATGCGTTGCGAACCTGGTTGATGTCTGCATCCGTTAGAACGTTGAGTCGCTCGACGCCATCAGGGGTGTGGTCCAGAACAATCTGAATGGGCGCGCCGACGCTATCCTGCAGAGCCGATGGCGAAATGAACTCCGTGCCCATTCGCACCAGTTTGCCGTGGCGCTGGAGCAGTTCGAAGCGGGGTGAGTCCAGCCCACACGGACAGGCTCCGGGTATCCAGCGACCGGTGTCTCCAACGTCATACCGGCGCACTGTTTGGCCTTGCCGTGCTCGTGAAGTAAACAGCAGGCGACCGATCTCATTGGCCTGAACCGGTTCATCCTGTTCGATCTGCACGATTTCCAGATGCTGGGTATCGCACATCAAGTGAAACACCCCGTTCGCGGTGGCGGCGCACGCATGCCCCAAGGGGCCTGCGTCGACGGAACCATAGATCGCCGAGCGGATCATCGAGACCCCGCAGCTTTCCATGAGGCTGAGGCTGGTTTGGCCCGGATGCTCGCCGCCAAGGAACACTTTGCTGATACCTGCATACCTGCGGAGTCGAGCCTGCTCGTTGAAGAACAGACGATGCAAGGTGCTCGGCATGCCAATCAGTACGGTGACACGCTGGTCAACGATCAGTTGGGCGATTTCGCTGAAGTCATCGTCCTGGGGCGCACCCATGGGGAAATGTGTGACGCCCATCTGTTCCAGTATTTTGGTAAAACTGAGGAACCCTCCGTACAGGCTGCCACCGTAAAACAGGTTCATGACCCGGTCCTGTGCAGGATCGAGCCCGGCGGCGAACAGGCCGTCGGCCGCTGCGCGCATCTGCCGTTGAAAGTCGCGATAGCTGAAACCGGCGAGGGCCGGAGTGCCGCTGCTGCCTCCAGAGCGAAAATACAATTGCGCTGCGGTGCCCATCGGCTGGGTTGTGAAGGCGTTTTTGTCCATGATCGGCGCACGGGCGGTGTCGGGGGCGGGAGGGATCGGGTCGAGCGTTGCCCGGCCCGTCAGCACATCAGGTGCCAGACTCACCGAGAGACGGCGACTCAGACGCGTCAACGCATAGACACCATCATGCGGCTCACCGGCATAGCCGTCATGAATCCCCGCGCAAGGCGCAATACGGGTGACCCCAGCGTTGACCAGCGTTCGCACAAGTCCTGGCGTTTCTGTCGCGGAGCAAATCAGTGCGCAGCTTTGCAGGACCGTGCGCCAGGGCAACAGCGTCTCGGTGATCAAGTGTTGCGGCACGGGTTTGAGCAGCACCGTACGAAACAGCGGCGAAGGCGCAAGCGTCTGATGATGTTCCCAGATGATCCGCCATCCGTGGCCGGCCCAGACTTGGCCGTTCTGGTTCGCAAAACAGTAATCCAGTTGCGCCATGGCCGTGCGGGTGGTGATCTCGCACGCTTCCTGGTCCGTGGGCACCAGCGCCGGCCAGTGCGATGCACGACGCTTGAAGGCTTGGCTCAAACGCTCGCCCAGGTCTTGCAGGATGGCCGGATCATTGCTGTCCACCAGCATCCATTGCGGACTGGAACACGCTTGTTGATCCAGACTGCACACCTCATCCACCAACGCATCCAGCGCCGAAGGGCTGGCCGCGTCAGGCGACAGATAAGCGAAACTGATCCGGTGCCCCCAATCGATCCAGCGACATCCGGCGGGGATCTGCTGACGAATCGCTTTGAGCGCCTTTTCACCGCCCCAGGCTGACACGCCATCGGCCTGAACGCAGAGTTCGGCTATCCGGGAAGTGCCCACGGGCAATACCGCGACGAACTCGGCAAGCCTGCCGCAGGTGTCGCACTGCACAAAGGCAGCCAGCAATTGCGCAGTCAAACCCGCATCGCTGGTGCTGGGGCGTAACCAGTTGATGTTACCGGCCAGCAGGCTTTCGAGAACCGCGCAGAACGCGAGCATCGGCGCATTGCCTGGCGTCACATGCACCACCAGTCCCAAGGGGTGCCAGCTTTCAAAGTGTGGCTGCTGGTAGTCAATACGCCTCAGCGAACGGGGTTGCGAACCCAGTTCTCGCTCCAGCTTCATGTTCAGGTTGCTGCGCTGGCAGAACTCGATCAGCCCCTGACATTGATCGTCGTCCAGAGGCAGGTTAAGGCTGCGAGTCTGTAATTGCGTGGCAAAACGAGCCGCGGCTTCGATGACGGTCTCGCTGTCGATCGGTGCAGAAAGCAACCCGGGCAATTGTTTTCGAAGGCTGTCGAGGGCGATTTGCGGGGTAACGTCGTCACGCAGTTGGCCATTGATGAGGTACATATCAAGCCCCTCCCAGCAATTCGGAAGCCGCCATGGCGCAGCTGCGACTGGTGGTGGTGCCAGCGCGTCCGTGCAGCTCGAACCAATCGGTCGTCAGGCCGCATCCGCAGTGTGCGCCGGGGTGTAATGTCGCCAGATCGCCCATGACCACCGCGTGAGCAGGGCTTGACGAAATGTACGGGGAGACGAATTCCAGCAAGCCGCGCTGGCCGTATGGCTGGACCGTGAAATCGGATGGGTTGCGCACGAAAACCTTCGAGTAAATGGGGGCATGAAAATGATGGCGGGCACATTGGATATAGGGCACGGCATGCTCAACGGCACCGTAGCCATCCCGACAGCGGGACAGGTCGATACCTAATTGCCGATTGATTCGGGCGTACAGCTCAAGCAGGGGAATCTCTTGTGCTGCCTGGGTTTTCCAGCCGCCCCCCAAAAACACCAATGACTGAGCGGGAAGCTCAAGATTCGGTGCGCAGGTGTTTTCCATGTGCTGTAGCGCATGGGAAAGGAACGCCGGAAATCCAAGAATCCGCACGGGCAATCCCTCGTCGGCAAACTCCTGCAAGGCGCGAATCACGCCAAACAGGTCGAACTCGTGACTTTTACCCGTCCGGCGTAATCCGTAGACGACCCGATTGACGGGCGCATAGCTGCAGAGAAACTGGTCGGTGTAAGCGGTGCCCAAGGTGATGGCAGCCTCGGGCTCGTAGCTCAGGAGCAAATAATTGCAGGGGCTGTGCGGAGTATCCCAGCCGTAATGCCGGAAAATGTGGCTCACCATGCCTTGAGCCGCTGCCATGCTGCGAGGGTCATAGCGCATGCGACTTTTCTGGCCGCTGGTGCCCGATGAGGTCAGCTCCAGCGCGCCTTCGCCAGTGGGGCCGAACAACAAGCGACGTTTGAAATAGTTGGCGAAAATCGGTGGCAACCTGGACCAGTCATCCAGTGTCTCCAGGTCCTTTGCATCGAGCCCGTTAGCGTTTAGCCAGCGTTCGTAGCCAGGCGTGTGGTGACAATGAAACAGGCTGATTTCCCCCATCGCCTGGTCAAACAGGCCCTCGGGTACGGAATCCAGGCAATAGGGTTGCGTTAACGCGCAGAGCGCATCGGTGTGGGGTAAATGGATCATCAAAAGACCTACTGTGTGGTGTCAGATGGCAAGCGCGATGTGAGAGCGCCGCAGAAACAGGCGTAGGGGCACCAGGCTCAGAAGCCCCGCGATACCCGCCATCCAAGCGAAGGAATCGTGGCTGTCACCGGCACCGGCGGCGGCAATAAGCGAGCCGCCGCCGCCCATGACGGCGATCGAGATCATGCCGATCATGGCCGAGACCAGGCCTTTGCTGTCGTCGCTGGCGAACAGCGCTAGCCGGTACAGTGCTGCGTTACTCATGCCAAGCCCAACGGCGTACAGCGCCAGACAGCTGATCAGCACGGCTGTCGAAACGCCGTAGACGCTGACGGCGACTAATGCGATGAGCCCGCTGCAAAACGGCCAAAGCGCGTAGCAAATCAGTTGTGGCAGTTCAACGTTGGCAATCAGTCGGTTGAGGATCAGATTGCCGAGAATGACGGCCGCAAACACCGGGATTTGCCACAGGCCATAGTGCAGCGTTGAAAGCCCCTGGTTATGGATCAACAAGAGCGGCGCCAACCCGATCCAGGCAATCAAGGGCAGGCTCATCACGCCCAGCGCGACTGCGGCGCAAAGGAATGGCGGGTTAGTCAGCAATGCGACATAGCGGCGCACGGTGCCGTGCCATTCAAAGCGCACTGCTTCCAGTCGCTGACCGTCGTGGCGCAAGGTGCCCACGGTTTCCGGCATGAACAGGTAAAGCCCGAGCCAGACCATCACACCGCCGATACCCAGCAGTAAAAACAGCTCCCGCCAGGACAACCATTCCAGCAGCAGACTGCCGAGCAATGGCCCCAGCAGCGGGGAGAGCAGCGCAACGTTCCCCAACAACGCCATTATTTTGACCGCGTCGGCTTCGCAGAAAACTTCTTGCAGCGCCGGGTAGCTGACCGCGATGACAAACCCCAACCCCATGCCCTGAATCAGTCGCAAGCCGTTGAACGCATAAATGCTTTGCACGTTGAACGCGGCGGCACAGGCCAGGGCGAATACCGCACAACCGATGAGCAACATCCGGCGGCGGCCGAAATGATCGGACAGCGGGCCGATAAGCCATTGCAGAAGAATGCCGCCGGCCAGATAAAGATTGAAGGCGTAGGGGACATGATCAGGACTGGCATCCAGTTGATGGGTGACGGTCAACATGGCCGGCATGATCATGTCGCTGGCCATATAGGTCAGCAGTTCGAAAAAAGTTATTGCAAGGCAAAAGCCAAACAAATGGTGAGGGCTGATATTGATTAAAGGCTTGTGCATGGCATCCCTGTTCCTGCTCGAAGTTTAATAACGGGTTTATTGCGATGCACCGAGAGTAATCATCGAATATGAATAGCTCAAATGGTCGATTAAGACCGAAAGCTTCAATGGTTATCGCTATGTTTCGACGTGCACAGGGACGGAAACAAGAAGTGAATACCCATGTACGAAAAATGCCCGCGACAGGGCAGGCATTTGTTCAGTAGTTATTGGGTGGGGTATATGTCTTACGAATGAATATTCAATTATTCACGCTTTATGGCACAACCAACCATTATCGATGCTGGTAATACCCGGGCCCGCCACGGTCGTAATGGTGACCACCGTGCCAGCCGCCGTGGGGGAAAACGATGCAGCCGCTCAGGGTCAGGAGAGCGAGCAGGGGAATCAGCAGTGTGATTCGACGGAACATTTCAAAATCCTCATGGTTATCGCCGCTATGAAGCCAAAACTCTTCATCGGCTGTAACATGAGACCCCGTTTGTAGCGTCCCATCCCCGCAGAAACGTAGGGGCTTGGCATGCGTTCTGATACAAATCGGATACATTTTTCAGGTTCAGGAACTCGCAATGACTCAGTCGCAACGTTTGAAATACTCGATTCTGATCTCCCTCGTGGTGTTGGGGATCATGTTCGGCCTTTCGTATCTGCAAAACGCAGGCGTCATCAGTGAGAAGCTGTTTCAGTACATCGCCATCGGCGTGGCGGTGATCGTGGTGGTGATCAATGGCGTGATGCGCCGCAAGGTCAAACCCTGAACGACGCATCTTGCGCGGATCACTCGCGTTGGAGCATGGCTGCAGCGTGCGGATGCAGGCTGTAGCTTTTGTCCGGATTGAGGGTGATCACGCCCTCGCTGCACAAGCGTTTCAATACTTCCCGCACACTGAGAAAGGACAGGGGAATATCCAGGTCCAGCAAGTGGCTGTGCACGCCGCGCACGCCAAGGCTACGGTCGCTTTCGGCGGCGGTCAGCAAGGCGTCGATGACTTTCAGGCGGATCAGACTGGTTCGCAGACCATAGCTTTTGAGCAGCAGCCTGATCCGCTCGTTGCCATTGCGCTCGTTGCGTTGACTGAAAACACCTGAGCCCATGGCAGAGCCCTTTGGCGCATTGCTACCGTCCGTTGGCAGTTGCGAGTTGTACATGCAAAAACTCCTTTTCCGAGCCGGCCAGGAAATGTGATGGGTGCTCTCACTCAATAAGACGTACGAGCAGGGCAAATAGTGAAGCCCCGAATGTAGAAAATTTGTCGCTGTCACGTCAGCGGCCTGTGAGATGCCCGTGAAAAGCGCCTTTCACAGCCTAAATTTTTGTCCTTTGTTTCGTTTCGAAGGCCGCACCCCGCAAAGGGTCGCGGCCTTCAGCTTTTCGGGGCTTGTTGCGGAATGGAATTGAGGACCGGATTGCCATCTTTGTTGCGGGTCAGGTAGACCGGCAAAACCTTGGGCAGGGAAGCCACCAGGTTGTTGAGCTCTTTGATGTTGTAGATGCCGCCGATGCGAATCGAGCCAGTACTGTGGTCGGCCACCATCACCGGCTTGCTCAAGTAGCGATTGATCAATGGCAATGCGTCGGTCAGCGCCAGATCATCGAGCACCAGTTTTCCGCTACGCCAGGCCAGCGAGTTGTCATTGCCGTAGGTCTGACTGATCCGGGGAGTAAAGTCGCCGCGTCTATAGCTCGCCTGCATTGCTGGCTCGAGGCGCAAACCGTCACCCGCAACGGCGTCATTACTGCTCACCAACACCGAACCTTGTATCAGGTTCACCCGTACCTGATCTTCATACATCCAGACGTTGAATTGGGTTCCGGTGACCCGAATCCTGCCTTCGGCCGCTTTGACAATGAAGGGGTGTTCAGTGTCATGGCTGACGCTGAAGAAGGCTTCGCCTTTTTTCAGCGTGATCCGACGTTGATCCTTGTAGTTGCTGAACGTCAGCTCACTGCCCAGGTTCAGTTCCACCTGACTGCCATCGCTCAGGGTAACTTGGCGGACATTGTCGTTCGCCTCGAAATGTTGGTAGGAGTTGGGTAGCCAGCCCAGGTTCCAGCCGCTATAGGCCGCCAGCGGCAACGCCATGGCGCAAACCGCGGCAGCGATACCGAAGGTGCGCCAAGGCATAGCAGGTTTGGCGCGGACCATCGGCACCACGGTGGCTGGACGGGGCAGGTCCCCCGCGACATCCCAGATCTCCAGCATCGCCTCGTACTCGAACGCGTGAAGCGGATGAGCGTCATGCCATTGCTCGAACGCCAGCCGCTCTTCAGCAGTGCAATCGATGGCGTGCAGACGCATGCACCAATGCGCAGCGGCATCGGTGATTGCGTCATCCTGGGCTTGCGAGAGTGAGTTGTCGGTCATTGACTCATCCTGATTTCCCGCATTCTAACCTTGTGAGGAAGTCTGCGAGAACAACCGTCATGGCAATTACCCATCAACTGAGAATTTATTGTTCTGATTCACGGGGTGCTGGTGTGCAGTTGGCGCCCCATATGGCTGATGAGCCATGCAACGCTGTCGGCGTTGCCGAGTTGCACCTTGAGTCTGACCAGTGGATCTCGCTTGAAAATCTTGCGGGCAGCGCTCAGGTTTTCTCCGCCGGTCAAGGTCAATAGATGCGCCTTTACCCGATCAGTATTTTCATATGAAGTGCTGCCCGGATCCTCCCACACACCAGTATCAGGATCCTCGGTCATGAACAGCTGGGTAAGGGGAGTCTTGATCGAGAGTGCGGTGTCCTGAAGCGTGGTCAACGCGTCCTTGAGGTCACTGGCAGTTGCGCTGGCTTGTCCAATCAGATGGGGAAATGGCCTGCTGGAATCGAGGTAAGCGATGTCTTCGGTTTTGCAGACGATATGGGAAAGCTCATGAATAAGGGTGACTGCTTGAGCATGGGTTTTGATAGGGAAGGCAGGCTCGGAAAGATGTTTGCGGTAGAACTCGAAACCGGTGTCGAAGAACTTTTCTGCCAGATAGATTTTCCGCTTCGCATCCGTTGGAACGATAAAACCGAATGTTGTTGCCGCGCCATCGAGCACCCTGCCGATTGCAAAACGATTGGTTTTCGGCTTTCTGAGTGAGGGGTCCAACAAGGCCGCAAAAATGTCTCCAAAGACTTTTTCAAGCTGTTCCACATGCACGGGCTGCACTTGCGGTACGTCAATGAAATCCATGATGAGTTGATGCACGGGGGTAACGGTCTTGTCGGAAGACTTCAGCAATTGCAGGTTTTGAAAGCAGTTCCAGGCATAGGTGGTTGCCAGGTCCAGCGCTTCGTCAATCTGGCGGGCCTTTTGCGGAAACAGTCGACGGATTTCGCGCATTCCATTGGCATCGACGTTCATGCCCCCCCAAACCGAAGATACGGTGCGCCACCGATCGCTGATGCTGAAGCGGGGCGCTGGCGTTTGCCTATCCAGAACCCATTGTTTCGACACGTTCTGACTCAACCGAGGACCGCGAACGTTGGTGTGGGCGATGCGCCAGTGCGTGCCGCGCTTTGCGACCGGATATACCTTTCCTTCAACCGGTGCGTAGGTTTTATTTGTCGTCGGATGGGAATAGAGGCCGAGACTTGAGTTGAATGTGAGCGAATTCAGGTCCACATCCAGGCTTTCATGACGCTTCAACTGCGTACGTTCGGGGGCTGTAATGGCGACGTTCTGCCATTTGAAGCGGGTATCGGGCGTTTCTGGTGCCTGTGCAGTTGGCGTAGAAGACGGCTTCGCTTGCGATTCCAGCGACAGTCGCAACGTGGCGAGTTGTGCAATGCCGCTGATAAATTCCTTTATCGCCGCTCCCCATTTGTGCGTTTGAAGATCTTCGGCGGACTGCTTGATGTCTCGGTAACTGCGCCACACCGTAATCGGGTAGGCAAGCTTGCCCATCACGAATGTAAATGCCCCTTGCAGATCTTCACCCAGCACATGCTTGATGGTTGCCCATTCGCTCTGCTTTTTGTCATCGGCCTGACAACCGAGCAATCGTGCCAATAAATCGGCGTTGTCGTTGAACAAGTGTCCGAACAGATTCCCCTTGATCGGGTTGGACGCCAGCCTCACCTCGGCGAGGCGGCTATTGGAGGTCGCCATCCTGAGTTCAAGCAGTATCCGTTCAGGCTGCGGGAGGTTCATGAGTACCCAGTCGAGTAGACCGCCGCGGCGCTTCAGTTCAGTCAGCAGTTGTGTTTCATTCTTGTATTCTTTCACCCCGTGCCTGGGACTGTGAGGCGCGATAAGGACCTGTGGCGCGGAGCCGTCGGCCGATGAGCCAATCAGATAGACGCCTGGCACCTTGATCGCCTGTTCACGCTTGATGCCCAGGAGCTCAAGTGGGCGGATGATCGCGTGGGCACCGTCGACTGCCGCGCGGGCGATAGCGTCAGGCATGTCCATGACTTGGCGTACGAGATCAAACCCGGTCTCGCTGAGGCGCTCCTGCAATTTTTCCGTGTGGGCGTAATGCATCAGTTGCCAGGGTAATTGCGTGTAAAAACGCTTCCTGCGGTCCTTGGCATTCGCCTGGGTGTCTGCAAAGGCTTCGTTCAATGTCTTTTGTTGAAGTTCACCCAGCTTCAAGTTTCGTACCAGGTCCCTGATGTAGCTTTGGTCCATATCCTGGGGGATCGCGGTGTTATCAAGCGACACCAGTTTGAAATGGATTTTGTCCAGATCCTTGAAATGGGTCAGTGCAAAGTCAGTCAGGGTTTGGGTGCTGGCTGCAGACCTCGAGCGCTTGTCGATCTGTATCTGGACCTTATCCGGATCGATGTCGAACGTATCTGCCTTGAGTTGTTTTGCAAGTGCATCGTGCGCCGTGCGTGCCAGGGAGCTTATGCCTGTGAGGTAGTCCTGATCGTTGGTCACGTTGTTGAGGTATTGCTGAAGCAACTCCCCGTGCGTTATCTGGTCTTGAATGGACGCCTTGGCCAGCCATGCCGGCAGTTTTTGCTGAGTGATCAGGGATTGGGCAATGTCCGTCGCGCGGTCTAGCCCGGTCATCGGTTGGCGCAAGGCCACCAGCTTCAGGAGACTGGCCAGTGGCGCCGCGGGAAGCTTCGTGGCCAGCGCACGGATGACGCACGCCTGCTCCAGCTGGACAAAGGGCTTTTGCACGTGATCGAGAAAATCTTCATCTATACGCTGCAGCGACGCCAGGGTGTAAGTCCGCCCAGCCACTCTCTCGCTGCGCCCAAGGTTCTCCAGAAGGGAGGGGCGATCATCGGTGTCCTTGAGGCGTCGATCGAGCTCGTTCAGCAACGGAGTCAATGCCCTGAAAGCTTCAAATCCCAAGGCCGGCGTCCACAAAATCGCCTTGCCCGAATGCTTCGGGTCCAGGCCTCCACGTTCCGTCAGCACAAAACAACTGGCCAGTTTCAACGGGGCTGTGGTCCCACTTGCCTTCAATGCCAAGGAAAATACGTCCGGCAAAAACCCGTTCAATGCCGCTCGCTGCAGGCGTACCGGGGTATCAAGCACGGTGCTGATGATTGCCTGTTCCGTCGCACTCAGGGTGCGCATGACGCTGTGCAGCTTCAACTCGCTGCGCAATGCCGTTGACAGGGTTTGAGTGAAACGCGATTGCAGGCTCCCAAGCGAGGAATTGAAGATGCGCTGCACTTCGGCAATCGTTCGAGTTGTCGCGGGAATGGCCGGCTGGTTTTCGAGCAGTAGGTCGAGCGGCCGCTTAACAGTGGAAAGAAGGGCCTGATGCTCTTTGGCCGACTCGCCGTGAACAGTGGCAGGTTGCGCGCTAAGGCGCCGGTCTGCGTGTGTGCTCCAGCGTCCTTCGGCATCGGCAGCCAGCAGGCGATCGTCGATCAGTCCGCGGACATCGAGTGCCTTGTCGAACAAGGCTCGGGGATCCTGCGTGCCTTCGCTTTCACGGTATTCGCTCAGCGCATAGGCCAGATTCTCGCGTTGCTTGCCAAGGATGTCGGTCATCAACTGTTCAAACACCGGGCCGATGATCGGTTCACCGACAATCACTTGTTCATCCGGCTTCATTGAAAGAAACGTAGCGCGTTCGTCTAACGACATGAAGTTGAGCAGCGTGTCTTCATGCCCTTGGCTTTTCAACATCTGCGCGACGATTTTCCCGACAGCGAGCAGGTCGCTCGCAGCCTCGATGCCTCTGGATGGGGTGTACAGAAAATCCAACGCGTCGCTGCTGCCGATCATCACAGTGGAGGCGAGCTCCACGTAATGCTTGAAGGGGGCGGTGACACGGACTTTTTCGGCACGAAGAGGATCGTCGATGTCAGGTTCAAGGCTGAGGTTCATCAGCCGCAGGTATTGCTGCGTCGTTAGAACACGTTGCTGACGCTGTAGCAAAAGCTTCAGGTGAAAGGTATCGCGCAAGCCCTCGGCAAAAACCTTCCGGCGTGATTGCCCATCGTTCATCGGTGTGTTCCAGAACGTCTTGAGCAGGTCTTGCAAGCGCGGGGTCAACGTTTGTGCGATCTCTTTGACTGCACTTTCCCAGGCCTGGTTATCGGCGGCGCTGCTCACGCCGTGCAGGGGGTTGGAAAAAACTCTGGTATCGCCTGTGGGCCACTGATGGGTCAGGTAGTAATGCAGCAGGGTATCGCTCAGTGAATGCGAGGAAAGCAATTGCTGGTCATCGCTGTCGATGACAAAGCTCTTCAGTCGGGTAAGGCGCTGGTCCAGTGTGGGGAACGGTTCATGCAGCGCGGTCTTGAGGGTCTCGTCCAGCATCGATTGCAGCGTTGGCAGCTTGAGCAACTCACCCATCATCGTCCTGATGTTCTGAGCCTGATTGCGCTCGAGGGTGAGCTCCTGGGTCTGGAACACCGCACCTGCGATGGCTTGCGTGGCAATGTCTGGCGCGGTGGCGGCGGGTAAAGCGCTGCGTTGTTCGATGGAGAGAAAACGCAATAACTCACGCTTCCCAGTGGGCTGTGCCAACCATTCCTTGAGTTTGCTTTTGAGGCCCTTCATGTCCGCGAATTTGATCAGGCCTTTCCACGGTGTGTAGAGCGTGACTGCTCCATCGTTGGGCCGGCTCATGGCAAAAGCGCCGGCCAGGAGAATGCCTGGCGCATCAGGTACGTTTAAAAGCAGCTGGTCGACGTGCATGGGCTCGCTGTTGGCGATACGGGCTGCATGCGTCGCCAGATAAACAGCATTCAACCACTTCAGGTCATCAAGCGTGAAAGACAGTGCCTTTTCGCGTTCACCGGGCTGTTTGGCTTTGGATGCAAGTGCTGCCTCGTCGAAAAAATACGGCAGTGTGGGAGCAGACATGGTTTTTCCTCGAAGTGCTGCGATCGGCGGGTAATCGCAGGCCGTTGGATTGAGGAAAAACAGTACGGTCAATGGAAGGCTCGGGTGCGGTACATATTGCTTGATGCGAACAGGCTGGCGAGACTTGACAGGACGCCGGTAGAACAGCGCTTAATCGACAACTGTTTTGGGTTGCCCTGCAACCCGTTTCACCCTGTTGCCCGTACTCAATAATAAAACTGGAGCTTCAGATGACCGCAACGCCCGAAGTGGCCGTCAGTTCGAACACTCAAACGCTCGATTTCGACGCGCTCGTTCTTTTGCTTGAGCAGATTTTTCAGCGCCACGGCACCTCCGCCGATGTCGCCAGGACACTGGCCCTCAACTGCGCCGGCGCCGAACGCGATGGCGCCCATAGCCATGGCGTGTTCCGCATTCCCGGTTACGTGTCGACGCTCCAGAGCGGCTGGGTCAATGGCCAGGCTGTGCCGGTGGTCGAGGACGTGGCCTCGGGCTTTGTCCGGGTCGACGCCGGCAATGGTTTCGCCCAACCGGCCCTCGCTGCAGCCCGCGGTTTGTTGGTGGAAAAAGCCCGCAGTGCCGGCATTGCGGTGCTGGCGATTCGTAACTCCCACCATTTCGCCGCCTTGTGGCCGGATGTCGAGCCCTTCGCCTATGAAGGCCTGGTGGCGCTGAGCGTGGTCAACAGCATGACCTGCGTGGTGCCGCACGGTGCCGATCGTCCGCTGTTCGGGACCAACCCGATTGCTTTCGCCGCTCCTCGGGCTGACGGCGATCCGATTGTCTTCGACCTGGCGACCAGCGCCATTGCCCATGGCGATGTGCAGATCGCCGCGCGCAAGGGCGAGCGTTTGCCGCCAGGCATGGGGGTGGACGGTCTCGGCCAGCCGACCCAGGACCCGAAAGCGATTCTTGAGGGCGGCGCGTTGCTGCCGTTTGGCGGCCATAAAGGTTCGGCACTGTCGATGATGGTCGAGCTGTTGGCAGCGGCGTTGACCGGCGGCAATTTTTCCTTCGAGTTCGATTGGTCGAACCATCCGGGGGCCAAGACGCCATGGACGGGCCAACTGCTGATCGTGATCGACCCGAGCAAGGCGGCCGGGCAGAATTTTGCCGAGCGCAGTCAGGAGCTGGTCCGGCAGATGCACGGTGTGGGGCTCAAGCGTTTGCCGGGGGATCGACGTCATCAACAACGGGCCAAGTCCAGCACTGAAGGCATTAAGCTCGATGCTCAGACGTTGGCGGATCTGCGGGAACTGGCCGGGCTCTGAGTCCTGCATACTCTCAGTCTGCATAAAAGCCGGGCATGAAAAAGGCGAGCTGCGTGCTCGCCTTTTTGCTGGGTACTGATTAAAACGGGGTCGCTTAACGCCGACCCAACAACAACCCGACCACCAGGCCGAAACCGGCAGAGATCGCTACGGTTTGCCACGGGTGACCACCGATATAGGTTTCAGTGGCTTCGACCGCCGGTTTGGTCCGGTCACGAACGCGGGTGACGGAGTCCCGAGCCTGTTGAAGTTTCTGGGCGATCTGCCCACGAAGCGTGTCCGCTTCCTCACCCACGAGCGAGGCACTGTTTTTGAGCAGTTTTTCCGATTCTTCGATCAGAGACTGAAGTTCGCTGAAGGCCTGATCCTTGATTTGATCTTCGGCGATTTGTGCGCGGGTTTTGCGGGCCATTGAGGTACTCCTTGCAGATAAATGGACAGTGAACAGTGGAGTCTGTCGTCAGCGAAAAAGTTGCAGTGGATTTTCGCACTGCCCCCACCTTGACGAAAAATCCTGAGTCGGAGATTTCCTCCTACAGTGTAAGATGTCGCCTATTTTACGCAGCAGGTAACTCCCATGAGCTTCAATCTGGCCGACAAACCCCTTGCCGAGCGCGCTGCGCTGGAAGATGAGAAATCCCGTCTGTTCGATCTATGGCAAAGCAACCTGGGCAAGTCCAAGGGCGAAGCCGCGCGGTTGTTCGGTGAACGCGCCAAGCGCAAAGGCAAATGGGCCGAGTGGGTCCGTGCCGAACTTGACGGCATGTCGCCCCCGGAATTTGCGAACATGGTGCGCAGCGAAGTCAATCGCCTGATGGCTGCCAAGTAGCGTTCGCAAAACTCGCGACAATCGCTTCCCGTACTTTCAATACCACCGGATCGAGCTGCGTACTGGTGCGCCAGCCCAGTTCGATCGGGTATCGCGGCAACGCCAGAGGGCAGGGCAGCAGTGCCAGCCCGCTGAGCGCTGCAATGCTTTGGGCCGCATGGGCCGGAATGGTCGCCACGGCCTGACTGCCCTTGAGCAAGTGCGGCAACGCGGCAAAATGTGTGGTCGAAGCACATACCCGCCGAGTCAACCCCAGCGCCGCCAGCCCTTCATCGGTGATCCCGATAAAGCCGCCCGACGACACCAGAATGTGCTCGCGGGCGACGAACTCATCAAGGCTGAGGGTCTGCTGCCCCACGGCCAGGCTGAGCGGGTCCGCCAGGCACAGATAGCCGCCTTCTCCCAACACCTGACGGCTGAGCAAGCGCTCGGCAAACCCACCGGCGGTGATCGCCAGATCAATGCTGCGTTCCATCAACGCTTGCGCGACGATCTGACTGTGGGTCTGACGAAAGATTAGCCGTAGCTTCGGCGCGACGCGGGCGATCTCTTCGATCAGCCGGCGGCCATAAGCGATTTCGAAATCATCGGACATACCCACGGTCACCGAGCGCCCGTCGTAATGGTGGGCGGCCGGATCGACCATCGCCAGGCTCTGCCGGCATTTGTTGAGGGCATCGCTGACCACCGATTTCAACTGGTTGGCCTTGAGCGTGGGCGCGAGTCCGCGGCCGGTGCGCACGAACAACTGATCGCCATACACCTCGCGCAGCCTTCGCAGTGCCGCGCTGACCGCCGATTGCGTCACGCCCAGACGCAACGCGGCCCGGCTGGCGCTGGACTCCTCGTGGAGCGCTTCGAAGACTTTCAGCAGGTTGAGATCGACGGTAGCGATATTCATTTGGTTCATATCATTCAGCAGCGAGCGGGGCTTTATTCATGATCCTGTGGCGCCGGAGAATGAGCAACACCTCATTGCTTTCGGAGTTACTGCGATGCCCAAGTCAATCGTTGCTGCGCTGCAAATCGGCGCCTTGCCCGGTGGCAAGGCCGAGACCCTGGAACAGATCCTTTCTTGGGAAAACGCGATTATCGAATCCGGCGCGGCGCTGGTGGTCATGCCCGAAGCGTTGCTCGGCGGTTACCCCAAAGGCGAGGGCTTTGGCACTCAGCTGGGTTATCGCCTGCCGGAAGGGCGTGAAGCCTTTGCCCGGTACTTTGCCAATGCGATCGACGTGCCCGGCGCGGAAACCGAAGCGTTGGCCGGGTTATCGGTGCGCACCGGCGCCAATCTGGTGATCGGTGTCATCGAACGCGCCGGCAGCACCTTGTTCTGCACTGCGTTGTATTTCGATCCGCAGGCCGGGCTGGTCGCCAAGCACCGCAAACTGATGCCCACCGGCACCGAACGGTTGATCTGGGGCAAAGGCGATGGCTCGACGTTACCGGTGATCGACAGTCAGGTCGGGCGGATCGGTGCGGTGATTTGCTGGGAAAACATGATGCCGCTGCTGCGCACCGCGATGTACGCCAAAGGCGTGGAGGTCTGGTGCGCGCCAACCGTGGATGAGCGGGAAATGTGGCAGGTCAGCATGCGCCATATCGCCCATGAAGGACGCTGCTTTGTGGTCAGCGCCTGTCAGGTTCAGGATTCACCGCACGCCTTGGGCGTGGATATCGCCAACTGGCCGGCGGACCGCCCATTGATTGCCGGTGGCAGTGTGATCGTCGGGCCGATGGGCGACATTCTGGCGGGGCCGCTGCGTGACAGCACCGGTTTGCTCACCGCAGAAATCGACACCGATGACCTGATCCGCGCCCGTTACGACTACGACGTGGTCGGGCACTACGCGCGCCCGGACGTGTTTGAGTTAACCGTAGATGAGCGCGCCAAGCCGGGCGTGCGTTTCACCGCATAACCTCCTGTGGGATCGCCGCACCGCCGCTCCCACATTGGATCTTCAGTGCTGCTGTAGCCACTCTTCACGGGTGATTTCCCAGAGGTCTCTGGGGAATCGCCCGCTGACAAAGTCGCCCTCATCACTGTGGATCAAGCGCATGCCGGTGCGTTCCGAGAGTTTGCGCGAGCCGAGGTTGGGCGCTGCTTTCGGTACCCGCATCACGGATCGGCCGAGGGTTTCGAACCAGTACTCGGTGACCGCCGCACTGGCTTCGGTCATCAAGCCCTGACCTTGCCATTTTGGCCCAAGCCAGAAGCCGCGGTTGTTGTCCTGCTCATCCATCAGGCTGATATTGCCAATCAGTTGCTCCGGCGCCGACTTCAAGCGAATCGACCAGTGCCACTCTTTGCCGGCGGCAATCGCCGGCAACGCGATGTCACGCAGATAGGTCAGTGCGCCGTCGGCAGGGTACGGCCAAGGTACCAAGGCGTTGAGATAACGCACCACTTCCCAGTGTGGAAACTGTTGCTGGATGGCTTCGGCATCGGCCAACTCCAGCGGACGCAGGATTAAACGTTCGGTGTAGAGCGTGGGTGTGGCTTCCATGTTCTTTGTCGCTCCTTGAGTCGTGACTTACCAGGTGCCGGTCGTCGACGTTGGCAGGCTGAGTTTTCCAGTGTCCACGAAACGCAGGGTGCCGAACACGCCGCCCGCGAGTTTGCCGCGCAGGACGTAGGGCAGGTTGTCGAGGGTTTGGGTTTTACTCAGACCCAGGGTTTGGCGCAGCACCGAGAACGCCGAAACACTCACCGGAACAGTCAGTACGGTTTCGGAAAAACGTGCAATCGAGCCCGATTGATCGCTGACACCGGAGGCAAGTGGCTGGCCGTTGACTTCCAGGTCCAGGGCCACGCCGTTGTAATTGATGGCGGTTTCGTTGGGGTTTTGCACGCGTATTTTCACGGCAAAGCGTACTTCCATGTCCTGGCTTTGCAACGGCTCGATGCCGACGACATTGATGTTCAGTGGGTCGCGATTGGGCAGCAGGGCGCAGGCGCTCAGGGAGAGCAAAAACAGGAAAAGGACAACGGCGTGGACACTGCGCATGAACGTGCTCTCTTAAAGAAAAGGCCAAACCACCAGTGGCTCGGCCTCGAGCATTTTCTAGCGGTTCAAGGGTGCGACAGCGGCAGGCGAGACGGGTTCACCCTTGGCCGGGACATCCGGGTTTTCCATGACCCGCAGGATTGAGGCCTCCGGATCGAAATCGTCTTCTTCCAGCTCAATGAACTCTTCGGGCAGGAAGATATTCAGCACGATTGCGCACAACGCGCCGACGGTGATCGGCGATTCGAAGATGTTGTGCAGCGCCTTCGGCAACTCGCGCAGCACTTCCGGCACCGCCGCGACACCCAGGCCCATGCCGAGGGAAATCGACACGATCAGCATGTTGCGTCGATGCAGGCCGGCTTCGGCGAGGATCTTGATCCCGGCGACGGCGACGGTGCCGAACATCACCAGTTCAGCGCCACCGAGTACCGGTTTGGGCATCAGTTGCAGCACCGCGCCGATCATCGGGAACAACCCCAGCACCACCAACAAACCGGCAATGAAGAACGCCACGTAGCGGCTGGCCACGCCGGTGAGCTGAATCACGCCGTTGTTCTGGGCGAAGGTCACCATCGGCATGCTGTTGAACACGGCGGCCATGGCCGAGTTGAGGCCGTCGGCGAGCAGGCCGGACTTGATCCGGCGGATGTAGATCGGGCCTTTGACGGGCTGCCGGGAAATCATCGAGTTGGCGGTCAAGTCACCGGCGGCTTCCAGCGGTGACACCAGGAAAATCACCGCCACTGGCACAAACGCCACCCAATCGAAGTTAAAGCCGTACTTGAACGGCACCGGCACGCTCATCAGGGGGACTTCGGGCAGGCTGGCGAAATTGACGTCACCCATCAGCCAGGCCACGAGATAGCCGAGGGTCAGACCGATGACAATCGCACCGAGGCGCAGGAACGGCACATCGACCCGGTTCAACACCACAATCGTTCCGAGCACCAAGGCCGCCAGGGCCAGGTGACTGGCCGCGCCGAGGTCCGCCGCACTGAAGCCGCCGGCGATGTCGGTCATGGCGACTTTGATCAACGACAGGCCCATCAGCGTGATGATCGTGCCAGTCACCACCGGGGTGATCAGCATCCGTAATTTGCCGATGAACTGGCTCAACACCACTTCGATGAAGGCAGCGAAAAAGCACACACCGAAGATGGTCGACAGGATCTCATCGGTGCCGCCACCCCGGGCCTTGACCATGAAACCGGCACTGAGAATCACGCTGATGAATGAGAAGCTGGTGCCTTGCAGACACAGCAGGCCGGAGCCGATCGGGCCGAAACGTCGTGCCTGAACAAACGTGCCCAGCCCTGAGACGAACAGCGCCATGCTGATCAGGTACGGCACTTCGCTTTGCAGGCCGAGAGCGCCACCCATGATCAGGGTCGGGGTGATGATGCCGACGAAACTGGCGAGCACGTGTTGCAGGGCGGCGAAGACGGTGGCGGTCAGGTGCGGGCGATCGTCGAGGCCGTAGATCAGGTCGTTATTGCGCGGGGCAGGGGCTTTTTCAGAGGCGGTCATGGTGGTGTGCATGCCAGAAGGCGGGCCGGGTCAAAAATGGAGGCGCAGGATGCCAGAAAGACTATTTTGTGGCGAGCGATGAGCTACATACCCAGCACGATTCTGTGGGAGCGGGCTTGCTCGCGAAGGCGGCGTATCAGTCGATATCAATGTTGGATATGCCGGCCCCTTCGCGAGCAAGCCCGCTCCCACAGGATCCTCGCAGGATTCAAGTGAACGCCGCCAACAAATCCTCTTCAAAAGCTTTCTGTGCATCCCCCGGCACCTGGGCGCGATGTCGGGCCAGATGGAATGCCACGTCGAAACTCATATCGCCATGGCGCACGGCCCGCAGCAATCCTTTGTCTTCCCAGCTGCGGGCAAAGTGTTCGGGTAAATAACCGACATGCTTGCCGGAAAGAATGAAGGCGAGGGTGCCTTCGACTTGCTCCGAGCGCGCCGAACATCTCTTCCCCTGGAAGGGCTCGTCGCTGCGCAGGAAGCGGTAAGGGTGGTCGACCCGATCGCAAGCCTGTAGCGCTTGATCGTCAGGCGCATCATGGGTGAACAACGGATGGCCGGAGGCGCAATACAGGTGCTGGGTTTCGGTAAACAGTTCGCGGTAGTCAAAAGCGCTTTGCACTTGTGAGAAATAGCCGATCGCCAGGTCCAGTCGTTGTTGCAGCAGCAACCGTTCCATTTCGCCGGGCATGGCGCTGATCAATTCGATGCGGACCGATTCGTCCCGTTCACGAAAGCGCCGAATCGCATCGGCCACCCGTTGCAACACGGATTGATCGAGCGCTTCGGAGAGCCCCAAACGAACCTCGCCAATCAAGCGCCCGGCCACACCATTGGATTGATGACGGAAGGCTTCGATGGACTCGAACAGGCTGCGAGTCGCACTCAGCAGTTGTTCGCCCTTGGGCGTGATCTTGAACCCCCCCTTGCCGCGACTGCACAGACGATAGCCGAGTCGGGTTTCCAGTTTGGCCATTTGCTGGCTGATGCTCGACTGGCTCAAGCCCAACTCCCCCTGAGCCGCGCTGAAACCTCCGCACTCCACCACGTTGACGAACAGGCGCAGCAGTTGCAGATCGAGATCGTGGAGTTGGCTGAGCATCAAACATTACTCTTGGATAAAGTCAGGATAACTAACTTGGTATTTTTCCAATGTATCCGACGACGCATTCTGCATCCACTTCATCTGGTCAGGTGTTCCGTCATGGTTCCCACGTTCAAGCTGTGTTTACCCGCGCTGTTCCTCGCCATGGCTGTATCGGCCCAGGCCGAGGAAAAAGTCCTGAACCTCTACAGTTGGTCCGATTACGTAGCGCCTGAAACCTTGCAGCGGTTCGAGCAGGAAACCGGCATCCACGTGCGTTATGACACCTTCGATTCCTCGGAGGTGCTCGAAACCAAGTTGCTCACCGGGGGCAGCGGTTATGACGTGGTCGTGCCGTCGTCCAGTGTGCTGGCCCGTGGACTGGCCGCCGGTGCGTTGAAAGAGATTCCCCACGAAGGCCTCAAGGGTTACGCCAACCTCGATCCGGATTTGCTGGAAAAACTCGCCGCCGTCGACCCCGGCAACCGCTATGGCGTGCCCTACACCTGGGGCACCCTGGGCCTGGGGATGAATGTCGAAGCGGTGAAACAGCGCTTGCCGAATGTGCCGCTCAATAGCCTCGATTTGCTGTTCAAGCCTGAGTACGCCAGCAAACTGAAGGACTGCGGCATTGCCATTCTCGATTCGCCCCAGGAAGTAGTCGGACTGGCGCTGCATTACCTGGGTAAAAATCCCTACAGCACCGACAAGGCTGATCTGTCAGCTGCCGATGCGTTGTTGCATCAGCTGCAACCCAATGTGCTGTACGTCGCGACCGGTCGGCAGATCAGCGATCTGGCCAACGGCAGTGTATGCCTGGCGTTGACCTACAACGGTGACGCCAGCATGGCCGCCGATCAGGCACGCAAGGCCAACAAGCCGTTCGAAGTGGCGTACCGGATTCCGAAAGAGGGCACGCTAGTCTGGCAGGACAACCTGGCGATCCCCAAGGATGCGCCTCACCCCGAAGCGGCCCGCGCCTTTATCGAGTTCATGTTGCGCCCGGACTCCGTCGCGGCGCTGACCAACACACTGTTCTTTGCCACGGCCAACCAGGCTGCAACGCCGCTGGTGGATGAGTCGGTGCGCACCGACCCGGACATTTACCCACCCGCCGACGTTCGCGGTCTGCTGTACGCCGACCGCAGCATGAGCCTCAAGGACCTGCGCCAACGCACTCGCTTGTGGACCACTTTCCGTAGCCGCCAATAATAAGGAACCTTAGATGGACGTCCCGATGCAAAACGATCAGGCCATGACCCGCGACAGCCTCTACGGCACTGCCGCCGAAAGTACCTACGCCGGTATCACCAGTTTCATGCGTCGTCGCTACAGTCGCGACTTGCGCAGCGTCGACGTAGCGGTCAGCGGGGTCCCGTTCGACACCGCCACCAGCAACCGCCCCGGTGCGCGTTTCGGACCACGGGGCATTCGTGCCGCGTCCACCGGGATTGCCTGGGAACGCCATTGGCCGTGGGCCTTCGACCCGTTCGACCATCTGGCGGTCATCGACTACGGCGATTGCGACTTCGATTACGGCACACCGCAGTCGGTGCCGGAAAGCATCGAAGCTCATGCCGAACACATTCTCAACGCCGGTAGCGCGATGCTGACGTTTGGCGGGGATCACTTCATCACGTATCCGCTGCTCAAGGCTCATGCGCGTAAACATGGTCCGCTGTCGTTGATCCACTTCGACGCCCACAGCGACACCTGGCCGGACGAAGACGGCAAACGCGTCGATCACGGCACGATGTTCTGGCACGCGGCCAAGGAAGGGTTGGTGGATCCGTCGCGTTCGGTGCAGATCGGTTTGCGCACCACCAATGACGATCACCAGGGCTTTCAAGTGCTGGATGCGCGGCAAGTGCATCGACGGGGTGTTGATGCGATTGTCGAGGCCATTCAGGCGCGGGTTGGTGATCACCCGGTGTACCTGACGTTCGACATTGATTGCCTCGATCCGGCCTTCGCTCCAGGCACCGGAACGCCGGTGTGCGGAGGCCTGAGCACGGTGCAGGCGCTGGAGATCCTGGGTGGCTTGCGCGGGATCAATCTGGTGGGAATGGACGTCGTGGAAGTGGCGCCGGCCTACGACAGTGCGGACATTACCTCACTGGCGGCGGCGACGTTGGCGATGGAAATGCTGTGTTTGTATGCGGCTAAACACAAAGTCGACAGGTAACACACGGTCAAAATGTGGGAGCGGGCTTGCTCGCGAAGGGGCCGTGTCAGCCAATATTTATATCAACTGACACACCGCTTTCGCGAGCAAGCCCGCTCCCACATTTTGAACTGTGTCAGGCCACTGGAATGTTCGGCAGGTCCAGTGTTTCCGTCCCGGTAAATCGCGCCATCGACCCGGCAATGGATTCATGGGGCACGCCCATCGCCACACCACTGACCCCATCAAGCCGCGACAACTGTTCAGCACTCAATTGCACATTCAACGCCCCCAGCGTCGCATCCAATTGTTCACGGGTGCGCGAGCCGAGAATCGGAATCAGCGCCGTAGTCGAACGCTTGGCTTTTTCCCGCAGCCAGGCAATGGCCACGTGCGTCGGGCTGGCACCCAGTTCTGCGGCGACGGCCAGCAAAGTGTCGAGCAGGGCGGTTTCACGGGCGCTTTTCTCGGCATGAATCAGCACGCCGAGTTTGGCGGCGCGGTTGTCGCCATCGTTGGTGCGGTACTTGCCGGTGAGGAACCCGCCACCCAATGGCGACCATAATGTAGCGGCCAGGCCCAAGGCTTCGGCCATCGGCAGTTGTTCACGTTCGGCGGTGCGTTCGGCGAGGCTGTATTCCACCTGAATCGCCGCAATCGGTGAGAACCCGCGAACCTCGGCCAGCAAATCGGCCCGGGCGATACGCCACGCCGGGAAGTTCGACAGCCCGGCGTAATGAATCTTGCCGGCGCGCACCAGGTCGTCGAAACCGCGCAGGATTTCTTCCATGGGCGTCACGCCATCGCTCATGTGGGCCCAGAACAGGTCGATGTGGTCGGTGTTGAGTCGTTTCAGGCTTTCTTCCACGGCGCGAATCATGTTCTTGCGGTTGTTGCCAGTGTGGGAAATGCCCGCGGCCGGCGTGGTCCCCAGGGTGTATTTGGTGGCGATGACCAGGCGATCCCGTTCCGTTGCGATGAACTCGCCGAGCATGGCTTCCGACTGGCCCGCCTGATAGCCGTTGGCGGTGTCGATGAAATTGCCGCCGGCCTCCAGGTAGCCATCAAAGATGCGTTTGGCTTCGTCGCGCTCGGCGCCGTGACCCCAACCGGTGCCGAAATTGCCGGCGCCCAGCGCCAGTTCCGAGACCCGCAATCCGGTTTTACGGCCGAAGACTTTGTAATGCATGGGATGACTCCTGAAGGAAAAGACGTGGGGTCGAATATAAATGTCTGTCGACATGTATTTAATATGATGCGAGTAATATTTACCGTCAAGGCGCTTTTCCATTCACAAGAGAAAGGCCGACCACCGGCCTCATTGCTACTGCCACTTTCTGACAGGGTCCTCTGCTAAGCTCCGACAACTTTTACGGACAGAGCCTGCCGATCGTGTCGCGTACCACTCGTTTACTGACCCTGTTGCAAGTGCTGCGTGGCAAAAGTCGTCCGGTGACTGCGGCGACACTTGCCGGCGAATTGGAGATTTCCGAACGCACGCTGTACCGCGACATCGCCGAACTCACCGCCCTTGGCGCGCCAATCTATGGCGAAGCGGGGATCGGTTACGTGCTGCGCAGCGGTTTGTTTCTGCCGCCGTTGATGCTCAACGCCGATGAAACCGAAGCCATCGTGCTGGGGTTGCGTTATGTGGATCAGCGTGGGGATGAGGTCTTGAGCAAGGCTGCGGCGGATGCGCTGGCCAAGATTGCGGCGGTATTGGCGCCTGAAGCGCTGGACGCGTTACACAACCCGACGGTGTTGCCGGGACCGCCCGGCTATGGCTTTGCGCCCAACACCGTGCCACTGAATGTTTTTCGCCAGGCCATCCGCGATCAGGCCAAGCTGCACATTGATTACGCGGACGCCAACCAGGTGCCGAGTCAGCGGCTGATCTGGCCGCTGGCCCTGGGGTTTCTGAACGAGGTGCGGATCATCGTCGCCTGGTGTGAATTACGCAGCGCCTATCGCACCTTTCGCACCGACCGGATCTCGGCAGCGAACGAGCAGGGCGAGCGTTATCCGGGGCGGCGCAGCGACCTGTTGCGCACCTGGCGCACACAGATGCAACTGGACGAAGCAGGGCGCTTCACTCCTGACAAGAACTGACACAGGCTTGTTTTAGCATGGCTCCAGAATCAACAAACAAGGAGCCGTAACCATGTCCAATATCGCCTCTTCACTGGCACCCGCCATCGCCGCCTACATTGCAGCCGCCAATGCCCGCGACACCTCACGGGTGGCCAGTTTTTTCGCTGAGGATGCCAACGTGTTCGATGAAGGCCAGCACCAGGTCGGCACCCAGGCCATCGCGCAATGGATGCAAGACACCGCCCAGCGTTACCAGCCACGGGTTGAAGTGCTCGACGTGCAACTGCGCACCGGCAAGGTGCTGGTGCATAACCTGATCTCCGGAACGTTTCCCGGCAGCCCTCTGGAATTGCGCTACATGTTTCGCCTCAATGAACAGGGCAAGATCGCCCGGCTAGACATCTCTCTCTAGCCAGGGCGCATGGCATACTGCCGCGCATGAATGTCGACTCCCCCTTAAGCGCCTGGCAACAGGCCATCGAACAGAAGGGCTTCGTCCAGGACGAAGCCCAGGAACATGCCGTGTGGGCGCTGCAGAAATGCTATGAGGCGCTGCATGAAGGGCACACGCCGATCACTGGTGTGTACCTCTGGGGTCCGGTCGGGCGCGGCAAGACCTGGTTGATGGACCAGTTTTACCAAAGCCTGAAGGTCCCGGCCCGTCGCCAACATTTCCACCACTTTATGGGCTGGGTGCATCAGCGTTCGTTTCAACTGACCGGCACCGCCGACCCGTTGAAGGCGCTGGCTCGCGAACTGAGCGAGGAAGTGCGGGTCCTGTGCTTTGACGAATTGTTCGTCAACGACATTGGCGACGCGATCATTCTCGGGCGTTTGTTTCAGGTGATGTTCGAGCAGGGCGTGGTGGTGGTCTGCACCTCCAATCAGCCACCGGACCAGCTGTACGCCGATGGTTTCAACCGCGACCGGTTCGTGCCCGCCATCGAGGCCATCAAGAAACATATGCAGGTGATTGCGGTGGATGGCGGCGAAGATCATCGCCTGCACCCGGGCAAAGGTTTGCAACGTTACTGGGTGGTGGCACCGGGGCAACCCAGCGCTCTGGGTGAAGTGTTCAAGGCGCTGACCGTCGGCCAATCGGTGTCGAGTGCCCCGATCAAGGTGGGCTACCGCTCACTCAATGTCGTGCAGGCCAGTCCAACCGTACTCTGGACTCGTTACGCCGATCTCTGTGAACAGCCGTTTGCCGCCATGGATTTCATCGCCCTGTGCGACACCTTCAGCGCTATTCTGTTGAGTGACGTGCCCAACCTCAGCGCGCAAAAGCGCGAAGGGCGCATCGCCCGAGGCACTGAAGATGGCGTCGAGCGGGTGGTGGCGGGCGATCGTGAGCTGCCGCAATTGTCGGTGCATGACGACGGTGTACGGCGTTTCATCGCCCTGGTGGACGAGTGCTACGACCGCAAAGTGCCGCTGTGCCTCGAAGCGCAGGTGCCCATGGAATCGTTGTACACCGAGGGTTATCTGGAGTTTCCGTTCCGCCGCACCCTCAGCCGTTTACAGGAAATGCAGCTGCAACGTTTCGCCGAAGCTTGAAGGAGCCGCGAACATGAATCAGCCTCTGTCGCACCATTTGCTGACCATGGCCTATCAAAACGCCTGGGCCAATCATCGCCTCGCCAAGGCCTGGAGCCAGTTGAGCCCGACCGATCTGGCGGCACCGCGGGTCAGCTTCTTTCCCAGTCTGCGCGCGACCCTCAATCACATCCTGACCTGCGACTGGTTTTACGTGGATGCGCTGGAGCGGGACTTGCGCGGCGATGACCCGCATCCCGAGTGCTACGTGTTTTTCAACCTGGATGAACCGTTTACACAAGCGGTAGACCTCAAGCGCGAACAAGCGCTGGTGGACCGTCGACTGATCGCCTACTGCGAGCAAATGCGCGATGCAGACCTGGGGAAGATCGTGACCATCGCCCGGGACACGCCGCAACATGACAGCCGCTTGCGCCTGCTGTCTCATTTGTTCGAGCACCAGATTCATCATCGCGGGCAGGTTCACGCCATGCTCAGCGGCACCTCGGTCAAACCACCGCAACTGGACGAGTTTTTCTGTGCTGGCGAGTCAGGCCTGAGGGCCGAGGATTTTGCCGAGCTGGGGTGGACCGAGGCGCTGATCTGGGGCGCTTGAGCAAAAAATTACATCAGGACCCGGTTGTCGACATGACTGTGCTCGCGATATTGTCGGGCGGCCTTTCAGTGCGAGATGCACTGGGGCAACTTAATGTGTGAACGAGGGTGGAAATGGAATCCGCAGAAATTCTTGTGCTTCAGGCCAGTTACACCAATCCGGTGCATGCCGAGGCTATTGGGCTGGTGTTGAATGCTTACGCCGAAGACCCGATGGGTGGCGGCCACTCGTTGCCCGCCGACTTATTGAAGCAACTGCCGGCGGAACTGGCCAAGCGTCCCCACGCGTTCAGCGTTCTGGCGTTTGTCGGTGGCGAGCCGGCCGGGTTGGTCAATTGCTTTGAAGGTTTCTCGACTTTCGCCTGTCGGCCGTTGGTCAATGTGCACGATGTGGCGGTGGTGAAGAAGTTTCGCGGCTTGGGGTTGAGCCAGAAGATGCTGCAAAAGGTCGAGGACATCGCTCGCCAGCGCGGCTGCTGCAAAATCACGCTAGAGGTACTGGAAGGTAATGCAATCGCCCAGGCTTCCTATGGCAAGTTCGGTTTTGCTGCCGGCATGTTCGACCCGGCGCACGGTCGGATGCTGTTCTGGACCAAGGCGCTTTAAGGTCATACGAGCAATGAAAAAGGGCGTCCATCAGGACGCCCTTTGTCGTTACGGTTTGTAGTGTTCTGTCACTTGCGCGGTTTGATCACTCGGAACCCTGAGTTCAGCGGTGCTGGCGTGACTTTGATTCGCCGCTTGGCTGAGCCGCAGGCTCTCAAAGTAGTACCGCATGCGTTCAGCGCCACCTTCGGCGAATGCAGCGGTTGAACTGATCAGCATCAGGCCGGCGAGGATCATGGTTGTACGTTTCATGGTGTGCCCCACTACGAGTTGTCGGGTCCTTTCGTCCATGAAGCAATGTCGAAAAGACATTATCCGCCGATTCCGTCAAATGGGAATGACCTGCGCCTAGCGCTTCCAGTCCAGGCTCAGGGTCATCGTGCGCGGGTCACCCCAAAACACCGGCCGTCATGTTCCAGCCGGTCATGACCTCGCCCGAGACCTCGGCTTCGAAGCCCTGAACCTTGTTGCCTTTACCGCCTGACTTGAAGAACTCCTCACCGGTGACCGGGTCCGGTGGCACCGAATCATCAAGTTCGGCTAGGGCGTCCCCTGCTGGCATCGACGCTGCTCAGTTGCAGGTTGTTGTCGTATTTGTTGGTCTTGCTCGACACCTTCCAGCTGCCATAACGACTGCCGAGTACGGCGTGCAGGTAACCCACGGCCAACACGGTGAAAACTTCCGTTTGTTCAAAGACGAAGAGGGGAGGAGGGATTTAGCAATTAACGAGAATTATTGTTATTTGTAAATATTCCGGAGAACGCAATCGCGCCATTGGCGCAGTGAAAAAGGGGCCGGAACCGGCCCCTGAAAGGATTACTTCTGAACGACCGCCGGGGCGCCTGGCGCCGCTTTGGGTTTCATCAAGCTGAAGTCGATCAATGCCTTTTGTTCGCGCTCGTAAGGATTGCCGATCATCAATGGCCGTGGCTTGAAACTGTCGCTGACCACGCTCTTGCTGCGATCCAGTTCATCGAAGCTCAGACCCGCCAGATCAGCCCAGGTGTGGATCAGGTGCGAGCTGCTGTACGGACGCGCCAGATCACCGGTAAAGCTCCAGTCATGGTGTTCGCGCCATTTCGGCGAGGCCCAGGCCATGAACGGAATGGTGTACATCGGCGCCGTCGGTTTGCTTTCGTTGCGCCCAAGGGTGCTGTGGCCAGGCGAGTCGAAAACGTCTTCACCGTGGTCGGAGAGGTACAGCAGGAAGCCGTTCGGATCTGACTTGGCGTAGTCCTTGATCAGGCTCGAGACCACGAAGTCGTTGTACAGCACCGCGTTGTCATAGCTGTTGTACGTCGGCACCTGTTCATCGCGCACACCCTCCGGAACGCCTTTGCGGTCCTTGAACTTATCGAAAGACGACGGATAACGGTATTGATAGCTCATGTGCGTGCCAAGCAAATGCACGACGATCAGCTTGCGCGGTGCAGCGTCGGCCAAGGCCTTGTTGAACGGCTCGATCACGTCGCCATCGTACTGGGCGGCATTCTGGTTGCGGTTGTTGTTCAGATACACCTGCTCGTCGGCCTGCTCGGAGAAGGTCGTCAGCATGGTGTTGCGCTTGGTCATGGTCTGCTGGTTGGTGATCCAGAAGGTCTTGTAGCCTGCCTGTTTCATCATGCTGACCAGCGACGGCGTCGACAGATACAGGTCCGGGTTTTCTTCGTCGGCGAAGGTCAGGACCTGCTGCAACGCCTCGATGGTGTAAGGGCGCGGGGTGATGACGTTATCGAAGACCGCCAGTTGATCCTTGAGCTTGTCCAGCTCCGGGGTGGTTTCCCGAGGGTAGCCGTAGAGGCTCATGCGCTGACGGTTGGTGGACTCGCCGATCACCAGCACCAGGGTCGCCGGCTGATTGGTCGTCGAATCTTTGAGATTGTGTAGCGGTGGAATCTTGCTGGCGCTATTGAGCATGTCTTGCATGCCGGCCAGGGTTTCGAGGTAGCGGTGATAGGCCACGGCCATCTGCCAAGGCACTGCGGGCTCGATGCGGGATTCGAATTTATCGAAACCGCCGGCAAGGTTGCCGATACGCGCGGTTTGCTTGATCAGCGGGTAACCGACGACAGCGACCAGAATGGCTGTTGCGGCCATCAGAGCCCGACCGCGAGGCATGTACACCGGGCGCAAGCGAGTCCAGAGGAAGTACGCGAAAGCGGTGTGAGCGAGGAACGCCGCCACCATCCACCAGGCAAAGTACTGAGTCATGTACTCGCCCGCTTCAGAGACGTTCGACTCGAACATAATGAAGATGACGCTTTGGGAAAACTCCTGCTGATAGATGAAGAAGTAACCCAGGCTGGCCATTGAGCAGGCCCACAGCAACACACCGATCATTGCAGCCATGACGCGTGTTTGTTTGGGGAACAACAGCATCGGCGCAAGCCAGATGGCGCTCATCACAAAGGCCTGGCGGAACCCGGTGAAGCCGGAGGTGCCTGTCAGTTGGATCAGCAGTTGGGTAATGCCGGAAAAATACCAGAAGAACAGGAACAGCCAGAGAAATCCTGTCCAGTCGAAACCATTCGCAGACGTATTGCTGCGTTTAAACAAAGCCATTCAGCGCTCCAGCCAAAAATCACTTCCCCGTCGGGACACCAATATCACCGACAAACGAGGGCGGCGGAGTATCAGGAAAGAAATGTGAAAAATTCGTGAGTGCAGGGTTTGTCAAAAAGGGGGGATGGCAGGTCGGAAACAGCAGTGGGCTGCTTCCGAATCAAGCGAGGGGATCAGGCGTGAGGCACACGGTGGGTGACGGGCAAAGGCTGGGCCTGATTGCTTTGTGTCAACAAGCGCAATTGCGCGAGCTCCTGCTTCAACTGGTCACGCTCGTCTTTCAACTGGCGCAATTCATCACGACGAATCGTGACGTAAAGGGTTTGTGCTGGCCGTGCTGCTTGTACTGTGCCCATTGCTCACCTCGCAAATGGCTGCCTCAACTGTAAACCTGCCCCCGCCATCGGGTGCTGACTTACTATCGGCTGCGATTTTGATTTCTTTTGCCCCAGAAGGGAACTTTTTTATTTTTAATGGTCGTTGTGTCTTCGGCGCGATTACCGACGTTATCAATCTGGATCGGGCACAATGCCCGGAAACTATGTGCCAGCGCTCTGGACTAACCCTCATTAGTCGCGTTGGGCTATAACCTTTGACACACATTATTTGTAGTAGGGAGCATCAGAACATGCAACTCGGGATTATTGGACTGGGCCGCATGGGCGGAAATATTGCGCGGCGCCTGATGCTCAACGGGCATACCACCGTTGTTTACGACCGCAATACCGCCTTTGTCGACACCCTGGCCGCAGAAGGCGCCTCCGGCGTCATCGACCTGCCGGCGCTGGTCGCTGGCCTGGCCAAGCCACGTGCGGTGTGGGTCATGCTGCCAGCCGGCGCACCGACCGAAGACACCATCGACACCCTGAGCGCCTTGCTCGAAGCGGGCGATACCATCATCGACGGCGGCAACACCTTCTATAAAGACGACATCCGCCGGGCGAAAACCCTCTCGGAGAAAGGCCTGCACTACGTCGACGTCGGCACCTCCGGCGGCGTCTGGGGCCTGGAGCGTGGTTACTGCATGATGATCGGTGGCGAAGCCGAGGTGGTTAAACGCCTTGATCCGCTGTTCGACAGCCTTGCACCAGGGCTGGGCGACATCCCTCGCACCAAGGACCGCAAGTCCGAAGATGATCGCGCCGAGCGCGGTTACATCCACGCAGGCCCGGCCGGTTCGGGCCATTTCGTGAAAATGATCCACAACGGCATCGAATACGGAATGATGCAGGCCTTCGCCGAAGGCTTCGACATCCTCAAGACCAAGGCCAGCACCAACCTGCCGGAAGATCAGCGTTTCGACCTGAACGTAGGCGACATCGCCGAAGTCTGGCGTCGTGGCAGCGTCGTGTCGTCCTGGTTGCTCGACCTGACCGCCGACGCGCTGGCCAGCGATCCGAAACTCGACGGTTACTCCGGGTCGGTCGCTGACAGTGGTGAAGGTCGCTGGACCATCGAAGCCGCCATGGAGCAATCGGTGCCTGTGCCGGTGCTGTCGAACTCGCTGTTCTCCCGCTACCGTTCGCGCGGGCAAGGCACCTTTGGCGACAAGATTCTCTCGGCCCAGCGCTTCGGCTTCGGCGGCCACGTGGAGACTTCGAAAAAATGACCCGTTTGATCCGCAATAAATCCAAGGCAGAACCCGCACCACCGACCACGCTGTTTCTGTTCGGTGCCCATGGTGACCTGGTCAAGCGTCTGCTGATGCCGGCGCTGTACAACCTGAGTCGTGACGGTCTGCTTGGGGATGGACTGCGGATCATCGGCGTCGACCACAACGCCATCACCGATGAAGCCTTTGCGAAAAAACTCGAAGACTTCATTCGGGCCGAAGTGGCCGCCAAGGTCGGCAAGGTCGATCATGACCTTGACCCGGCCTTGTGGGCCAAGTTGGCCAAAGGCATCAGCTACGTCCAGGGCGACTTCCTGGACGACAGCACCTATCAAGCGCTGGCGGCGAAAATCGCCGCCAGCGGTACTGGCAACGCCGTCTTCTACCTGGCCACCGCGCCACGTTTCTTCAGCGAAGTGGTGCGTCGTCTCGGCGCCGCCGGCTTGCTGCAAGAGGCGCCGGAAGCGTTCAGAAGGGTAGTGATCGAAAAACCCTTCGGTTCCGATCTGCCAACGGCCGAAGCCTTGAACGCTTGTTTACTCAAGGTGATGACGGAAAACCAGATCTACCGGATCGATCACTATCTGGGCAAGGAAACCGTGCAGAACATTTTGATCAGCCGGTTTTCAAACAGCCTGTTCGAAGCGTTCTGGAACAACCACTACATCGACCACGTACAAATCACCGCCGCCGAAACCGTAGGCGTGGAAACCCGTGGCAGTTTTTATGAACACACCGGCGCCTTGCGGGACATGGTGCCCAATCACCTGTTCCAGTTGCTGGCGATGGTGGCAATGGAGCCGCCGGCCGCCTTTGGCGCCGATGCGGTGCGCGGCGAGAAAGCCAAGGTGGTCGGCGCGATTCGCCCCTGGTCGGTGGAGGAAGCGCTGGTCAATTCGGTACGCGGCCAATACGCGCCCGGCGAAATCGACGGCAAGCCAATGCAGGGTTATCGCCAGGAAAACAACGTGGCGCCCGACAGCAATACCGAAACCTACGTCGCGCTGAAAGTCATGATCGACAACTGGCGCTGGGTCGGCGTGCCGTTTTACCTGCGCACCGGCAAGCGCATGAGCGTGCGCGATACCGAGATTGTCATCTGCTTCAAACCGGCGCCGTATGCACAGTTCCGCGATACCGAGGTCGATGAACTGCAACCGACCTATCTGCGAATCCAGATTCAACCCAACGAAGGCATGTGGTTCGACCTGCTGGCCAAACGGCCCGGCCCGGCCTTGAAAATGGCCAATATCGAACTGGGCTTTGCCTACAAGGATTTCTTTGAAATGCAGCCGTCCACCGGCTATGAAACCCTGATCTACGATTGCCTGACCGGCGATCAGACGCTGTTCCAGCGCGCCGACAACATCGAGAATGGCTGGCGCGCCGTACAGCCATTCCTCGACGCCTGGCAGCAGGACACGAGCGTGCAGAGCTATGCCGCTGGCGAAGACGGCCCACAGGCTGCAGAAGATCTGCTGACTCGCGATGGTCGCGTCTGGCACGGCCTCGGATGAGTGATACAACGTCGCAACCCATCCGTTTTCTGCTCAGTGACATGGACGGCACCTTGTTGCTGCCTGATCACAGTCTCAGCCAACGCACTATCGAAGCGGTCCGTTCCTTGCGCGAGGCGGGCGTGTTGTTCAGCCTGGCCACCGGCCGTCCACCCAAAGCCATGTTGCAGCAAATTGAAGCCCTGGGCGTCGACTTGCCAACGGCAGCCTTCAATGGCGGCACCATCGTCAATCCGGACGGCAGTTTGCTGGTCGCACATTACCTGCCGGCCACGGCTGCGCTGACGGCATTGGCGCTGTTTGCCGACCGGCCGGACATAGAAATCTGGGTGTTCAGTGGTGGCGACTGGTTGCTGAAAGATCCGAACGGCCCAATGGTGCCTCGTGAACAGCACGGTCTGGGTTATCCGCCAGTGGTGGTCGAGAGTTTTGAGCCGTACCTGGAGCGCATCGACAAGATCGTCGCCACCAGCAACAACACGCAATTGTTGATTGAGCTGGAAGCGCTCCTGCTGCCTAAAGTGGAAGGCCAGGCACAGGTCTCCCGTTCACAGCCGATTTATCTGGACGTGACCGCGATGCAAGCCAACAAGGGGGCGGCGCTGGCGACACTGGCTGAATTTCTCGGTGTACCGCTGGAGCAGACCGCGGCGCTGGGCGATGGCGGCAACGACCCGGCGATGTTTCACCGCGCAGGCTTGTCGATCGCGATGGGGCAGTCGGAAGAGGCGGTGAAGCGCCAGGCGGACGTGGTGACGGGCGCCAACACCGAGGACGGTGCGGCCCAGGCAATCGAGCGCTACATCCTCCCTCGATAACTCATGCAAAACCCTGTGGGAGCGGGCTTGCTCGCGAAGGCGGTGTGTCAGACAACGTAGATGTTGAATGTCAGACCGCCTTCGCGAGCAAGCCCGCTCCCACATTTTGTTCCGGGTTTACAGCCAGAAACTCACTGCATACCAGCCAAGAACACCCATCACCACGGTGTACGGCAACGCCATCCACACCATCCGCCCGTACGACAGGCGAATCAGCGGTGCAATCGCCGAGGTCAGCAGAAACAGAAACGCAGCCTGACCATTGGGCGTCGCCACGCTCGGCAGGTTGGTGCCGGTGTTGATCGCAATCGCCAGTGTCTCGAAATGCTCACGGCTCATGTGGCCAGAGATGAAGGCCTGTTTGACTTCGGTGATGTAAATGGTCGCGACGAACACGTTATCGCTGATGGCCGACAACAAGCCGTTGGCAATAAACAGCATGCCCGGTTGTTGATCCGCTGGCAGCGCCAGCACCCACTGAATCAGTGGCGTGAACAGTTGCTGATCGTGAATCACCGCCACCACTGCGAAAAACACCACCAGCAGCGCTGTGAATGGCATGGCGTCCTTGAACGCGTTGCCGATACGGTGTTCGTCGGTGATGCCAGTGAAGGCGGTGATCAGCACGATCACCATCAAGCCGATCAGGCCGACCTCAGCAATATGGAACGCCAACCCCGCAATCAGAATCAGCGCTGCCAAACCCTGCACGATGAGCGCTGCACGTTGACGCGAGGTGCGTTCGGCATTGTCTTCGGCGGCGTAATTGGCCAGAACCACACGCACGTTGTCCGGCAACAGCGTGCCGTAACCGAACCAACGAAGTTTCTCCAGCAGGATGCAGGTCACCAGGCCTGCCACCAGGACCGGCAATGACACCGGGGCGACTTTCAGAAAGAACTCAGAGAAGTGCCAGCCCATCTCGTGGCCGATCAGCAGGTTCTGCGGCTCACCGACCAATGTGCAAACTCCGCCCAGCGCGGTACCCACGGCACCGTGCATCAGCAGACTGCGCAGAAAGGCGCGGAATTGTTCGAGGTCGGCGTGATGGAGTGTGGGCAGGTGCTGGTCATCGCCAAACTCGCTGTCTTGACGCGGATCATTGCCGGAGGCGACGCGGTGATACACCGAGTAAAAGCCGACGGCTGCACTGATGATCACGGCGGTCACGGTCAAGGCATCGAGAAACGCCGACAGAAACGCCGACAGGAAGCAGAACAGCAACGCCAGCAGCGCCTTGGAGCGAATCCCGAGCAGCAGCCGTGAGAACAGAAACAGCAGCAGGTCTTTCATGAAGTAGATGCCCGCCACCATGAACATCAGCAGCAGGATCACCGGGAAGTTGTGCACCAGCTCGTCGTAAAGTGCCTGGGGCGTGGTCATCTTCAGCAACAGTGCTTCGATTAGTAGCAGGCCACCGGGCATCAACGGATAACACTTGAGCGCCATGGCCAGGGTGAAGATGAACTCCAGCACCAGCAGCCAGCCGGCCACCACCGGGCCTACAGTCCACAGCGCCACTGCATTGAGAATCAGGAAGCCGACAATGCTTGCCTTGTACCAGCGGGGTGAATGCCCGAGAAAATTGTGCGCGAACGCCTGAGCCATTGAACCGGGCATCGGCTACTCCTTGTATTAAGAAGCGCGCAACTTGCCGTAAGCAGAAGGGAAGATCAAGTGTAGGAAAACTATGCGGGCCTACCCGAGATAGCGTGCGATGACCGCTCGATAGTTGCCGTCCAGTGAATAACCTCCGACGACGATGTTTCCATCGGCCTGCATGGCCACTGAAGTCGCGGTATCCAGGCTGCGGCCAAGGCGGGTGCGAACCCAGCCGATGCCATTGCCGAAGTTGCGATCGAGTTTCCCGTTGGGCAGATGCCGCGCCAGAATAAAATCCGCTTCGACGCCGCCGATCGTGGCTCCGACTGTGACCACGCTGCCGTCCGGCAGTGCTTTTGCGTCGGTCCACTGGCAGCCACTGTGACCGATTTCCAGCAATCGGGCCTGGCCTCCATTGCAATGAATGTCCGGGCGGCCGTTGCTGTGTACTTTCAGTGCCAGGCAATGCATCGGGTCGCGGCTGCTGCCAAAACACTGCACATCGCCATTTTCGTGTTGGACGATCTGGCTGACCTGAGCGCTATACCCCCGTGCCTTGAAGGTCATGAAACCGTCCACGGCGAAACAATCGTCGAGCCTGCCGTCGATGTGATAGCGGGCCAGCAGGCCTTCTTCAGGGAAGTTGATCGACCCGCCCACCAGGATCCGGCCGTCTCGTTGCACCATCAGGCTGCTGAGCCAGGTGTTCATCAACAAGTGCCTGACAATCACGAAGCCACGACCGTTGAAGGTGTTGTCCAAAGAGCCGTCGGTGTTGAGCCGAATCAGCATGCCGACATGATCGGACAGCTCGAAGTGATGATTGGCCTGCAGCAGGATTCGACCATCCTCCTGCACGCAGACATCACAGGCTTCAGCGCCCGGTACGCCGGGGGGGAGCCAGGTGTCACGCACGCCTTGGGAAAGATCGCCCGGCAGGCGCACGACGCAACGGCCATTGTCGCCAAAACATTGAGCCGGCCGACCCTGCTGATCAAACAGGGCGAGGGCGGGCAGTGTCCGGTGAGCATTTTCGTAGTGCAGGCCGGCCACCAGAATGTGCCCATCGGGCAGTACGTGGACTTTGCCGGCCATGGCCTCGAAGCCGTGTTGAAATTGCCCGATGACGCTGCCTTGATTGCCGAACGCCAGATCCGCCGAGCCGTCCTCGAGCAAGCGAGCCAGGCCGAAGCGACTGCCGCCTGGCGTTCCGACCTTGGCCGCGACTAACAGCCTGCCACGTGAATCAATCGCGACCCCGTTGGCCATGCTTGAGAGGCTGCCAGCGAAATACACCTGGGTTTTGCCGGACGAGGCAAAGGTTGTATCAAGTTTCCCTGCGTCACTCAGGGTTGCCGGTAATGCAAACGCGGTCTGGATTGACATGCACGCAGCTCCTTGCGAGTCGTCCTGAACCGGGAGTTTGGGTGGCGACTGTATAAGGAAACATTCAATCCCTGAACGGCTGAATGCACAACTGTCATAACTAACAGGCGGAGGGTCGCTGTGTGCCAGAACAGTGTCTTTTCGATCCACTGACAAGCCTGCCAAGTAGTTAGGCGTGTGCAGTTTCGAATAATTATCGGGGGAGGGCGCGGGTTACCGTTGGGTAACCCGCAAAACGCTTAGTGTGGCATCGACCACGATTGGAGTTTGTAACCCTCCTCGCTCAATTCCGCACGTGCCGCTTCAAGCAGGCATTCAAGTTGCGCAGGATCGGTATAGGCACTGCTTGGGATCTGCTTGCGGCCGATGCTGCGGGTGTTGGTGCGATCGATAACGGTCAGGCTGAGTTCGCCATTGCCGTCTTGTGGGGCCCAGGCCACGCATTGGAATGGTTGGAATGCGCGGTCGGCAATCAAAAGAGCTTCGTTGATGCGGAGCGGGGCGTTCATGGGTTTTTCTCTCTGTATGCCCAATCAAGTGATGTGCCGTCGGTTGGGCGTACCGATCGGCTGGTTACTTGTACTGATGCCCGCAACCGGGGGGCGGGTCACATACAATTAAAAGAAATATCAACTTTCTTTCATTGGCTCAAGGTTCGGACAGGCTTTGAAAGCTGAATGAAAGGAAGGGCTCATTAGGTAACTGACTAAACGCTTCTTATAACTAATAACGCAACCGCTCTATAGTCAAACGGTACAAGGTCGCGTCAAATTATTGCTAAGGTTACAGCCAGGTCTGCCAAACGACTGTTTTTAATAATGTTTAATAAATTTGGCGCCAAGGAACAGTCATGATCGAAGTGCCTGCCTTACGACGTCTGTTAGTAGTGGACCCTTGCGACGACTGTTATCGTCTGCTGCCGGGTTTGCGCGCTGTGGGTTGGGACGTTGAGAGCTGCACCCTGGAAAACGTTGCCAACAAAACCTGCGATGTCGGCCTTTTGCGTTTGCAGCCTTTTCAACTCGAACACCCGGAAGCCGTCAAAGAGCTGATCAGCCGTAGCGGTACCGAGTGGATCGCCGTACTCAACCAGGAAGTCCTGCGATTGCAAAATGTCGGGGACTTTGTCTGCGAATGGTTCTTCGATTTCCATACCTTGCCATTCGATGTGTCCCGGGTTCAGGTGACGCTGGGCCGAGCGTTCGGAATGGCCCGCCTGCGTGGGCAGGGCACGGTTCACATTGATCAGCCTGAACACGAGCTGCTTGGCGACAGCAAACCCATTCGCGAACTGCGCAAGTTGCTGAGCAAGCTGGCGCCCACCGAGTCTCCGGTATTGATCCGTGGTGAAAGCGGTACCGGTAAAGAACTGGTCGCCCGCACGCTCCATCGACAATCCCAACGTCACAGCAAACCCTTTGTCGCGATCAATTGCGGCGCAATTCCCGAACACTTGATCCAGTCCGAACTGTTTGGCCACGAGAAGGGTGCTTTTACGGGCGCCCATCAACGCAAGATCGGGCGGATCGAAGCGGCTAACGGCGGCACGCTGTTTCTCGACGAAATCGGTGATCTGCCCCTGGAGCTGCAGGCCAACCTGTTGCGTTTCCTCCAGGAAAAGCACATCGAGCGAGTGGGCGGCAGCCAGCCGATTCCCGTGGATGTGCGGGTGTTGGCCGCGACCCATGTCGACCTTGAGGCCGCGATCGAGAAGAAACGCTTTCGTGAAGATCTTTATTACCGCCTGAACGTGTTGCAGGTCGCGACCGCGCCCCTGCGTGAGCGCAATGGTGATCTGTCGATGCTGGCCAGCCACTTTTCCCATTTCTACAGCCATGAAACCGGCCGACGTCCGCGCAGCTTCAGTGAAGACGCCTTGATTGCCATGGGTAAGCATGACTGGCCGGGCAATGTGCGCGAGCTGGCCAACCGGGTACGTCGCGGGCTGGTACTGGCCGAAGGGCGGCAGATCGAAGCGCGAGACCTGGGGCTGATCAGACCGCAGGCCATTGCCGCGCCGATAGGCACACTGGAAGACTACAAGCACCGGGCAGAGCGCCAGGCCTTGTACGATGTACTTAACCGCCACAGCGATAATTTGAGCATCGCCGCCAAGGTGCTGGGGATATCCAGACCTACCTTCTACCGTTTGTTGCACAAGCATCAGATACGTTGAGCGATTGCAGGATCAAAAAAACCCGCCGAAAAAGCGGGTTTTTTGTGGGTGGCGGATTAGAAGTAGTACGGGAATTTCAGGCTGAAGGAAAAGTCTGGCGAGTCGTCGGTCAGGCCGATGGCCAGGTTGGGAACGATCGTCAGGTTATTGGTTGCTGCCAGGGTCATGCCGATGTTGAAGTTGGCCGAGTTGTAATCGCTGTTGGTAATCGACTGCCAATCGCCACCGTCCGGCTTGATTTTGCTCTTGCGGGCGAACTGGTCGGTGAACGAGAACGACATACTCATCTTCTCGTTCAAGGCGAATGCAATGCCGCCGCCGACCTGCCAGGAATTGCCCAGTTTCACGTCCCCGGGCACCTTGGAGTTGACCTGAGGGCTGATGTCGCTGAAAGAGTCTTCAAGGTTGTAGGTGTAGGCCAGGCTGCCGAACAGCACGGCCGGGTCGAAGGTCTTGACCAGCGAGATGCCCGGGGTGATCGACCAGACACCGTTGCCGGTTGGCAAGTCCTCAGGTACCGAGAGGTTATCGTTGTCCGATTCCTGGACCAGCTTGATGCCGTATGGATCCTTGCCGGTAGGCGCCTTGACGCGAAATGTAACGACCGCATCGGGCAGGTTGACCGACTCATCCAGAAACTTGTAAGCAACACCAAAGTTCACATCGCCGATGGTCGGGTCGCGGGTAACGGTGGCGTCCGACGTCACCGGTCCTGCGCCACCGGCGCCACCGGAGGAATACGTTGATTCGCGATAAACCACAGGAACGTTAATGTCGAACTGCCAGCGTTGTCCTGTGTTGTAGCGGGCGGTCAGGTCTAGGGTCCAGTTATCAGCCTTGATGCGGTCGATATCGATGTTGCCAAGAAAAATCGAGTCCAGTGCCAGAAAGCCATTGAGCGTCAGCGCACGGGTATCGTAGTGCGTGTAGGTCACGCCAGTTTCGAAGCTGAACTTGCCGCCACCGAAGAAGCCGCTGGCTTCGTCATACAGGTTGGAAACGCTTTGTGCAGGCTCCGAATCATCCTTGAGCGATTGGCCGTATGAACTGCCTGTGGTTCCCGGTGCACCGGCGGCCAAAGTCTGGCCACCCTTGGGCGTTTCGGCGGGGGATTTGGTCAGGCGTTTGGGAGGCGGTGTCGCAGGTGTTTCTTCTACTTGGCGAACGCGTTGCTCGAGTACCATCAGCGCGTTCTGTTGTGCTTCGTAACGCTGTTTCAACTCCATGAGTTCTTGTTTTAGTAACTCGACCTGGGGGTCCGGTGCTGCGTATAGCAGTGTCGCCGGGGCCAGGCTACTCAAACAAACGATGGTTCTGAACGTCAACGATCGGTGCATGGGTTAGCCGTCCCTTTCTGACTTCATCTGATGAAACTGAGCGTAGATCAGAATCCTTGGGTGCGAAGACCTTTGAGCTGGTCCAGATTGCCGTTCAGCGAACCGCCTGTCGCCACGTTGTCACGCAGCACGACATTGAGGGACGTTAGGTTGCGGACCTGGTTGCCACCGCCGAGCAAAGTTGTGTTTTGCATCAGTCCACCCTGGGCGAGACGTTGTACGGTACTGCCCTGATTGTTGTTGGCCACGATGTTGAGTTGCACACCGTTACGGGTCGAGGTAATGCTCAGCGCGCCCGCGCCATTAGCGTCGGCCAACGTCGAACCTGCGGTCAATGCCTGGCCCTGCTGTTGCGTTGTTGGTGCCTGGTCAGCCCGTGTAACGTTGATATCAACGTTGTTGTAGGCAGTGTTATGGTCGCCGGCAGCACGCACGACTTGAGTGACGCCTTCGGTGCTGTTGAGGCCGCTGCCGCCAGTGACGGTGCCGGTGCCTTGCGAACTCGCTGAGCCATTACCTTTTTCATTGATGATCGACACATAAAACTGTGGCTGGATGGTCGATTGTTGAATTTGCATCGAGGAAGTCGCCCCGATCACTTCACCGTTGGCGTTTTGCCAAGTGCTGGTCATGACGATGCCAAAACTGATGATCCGTCCCGGCATGACATAGCGGCCTCGCAGGGTTGCCAGTTCGTGATCGTTAAGTTCAATGGGTTTGAACATCTGTGCCTGGGTCGGCAGGCTGGCGGCCAGGCAAACCACTGCCAGCCAGATTGGAGTCTTCATTGGAATGCTCCCGGAGCGTCGTGCTCCCTTGTTATTAGAAGAAGTCACTCTGGATGAATCCGAAATCCATCAACTCTGCGTCTTGCACCGGGCTGAAGGTGTTGATGCGGTTCTTGGCGGTCAGCGGCAGGGGTGGGTCGAGCAACGCATTGGCTTTGTCGTAGCCCTGACCGATGACGGCAAAGATGATGCCGTTCCAGCCTTTTACAAAGTCCTCGACTTTGTAACGTTTATGACCGAGTACTGGATCTCCGATATATACCCAGCCGTTATGAACTCGTTGCATGACCACAAAGTGTTTGTAGCCACGGATATCCATGAGTACCACAACCGGAATTCTGATCTCGCTCAACGTTTGCGTCGCTACCCGGTAACCACGGGCGCGCATGCCGAGACTTTCCACGTAGCGCTTCATGTCGAGCATGGAAAAACCCTGGACGCGGACAAGATCCTGATCAGAGTGTGCCAGCATGCCTTCGATGATTTGTTCTTCGTTCACGTCCAGCCAATAGGCTTGGCGCAATATCGTCGCCAGCGCAGCTGCGCCGCAACTGAAGTCGGTTTTCTGTTGCACCAGGTCGGCAAATTTACGCTCGCGTATGCTCTGGATCGGCTTATATACCAACGCGCCGCCTGGCAGGACGGCAAGCGGCAGTTGTGCAGCCTCGATCACACTGGCCACGCAAAGCAAAATTGCCAAGGCGATAATGCGCATAGTGGGATGCCTTCTGGTGTGTTGAAAAAAGGCCCCCGTAAGGGGGCCTCCAGAGACAGCAATTAGAACGACTGGTTGGAAATGGCCAACGAGTTGCTTTGTTGGTTGCCCACACCAGCAGCCACGTTGACGCCCAGGTTGCCACTGCCACCATTCACCGAACCGCTCAGGGTTGCAGTGTTGGTCACAGGGTTAGCCCAGCCAGTTGGAGTCAGCACTTGATAGGAGTAGGTGTTGCTCAGATCAAATGAACTGCTCTCACTGAAGCTTCCCGCTTTTGCGAACTCGGATTCGGACGATTTCGAGCCCGATTTTTCGAACGAAGAGGCGGACGATTTCTCGAACGATTTATCGAACGATTTTTCGAACGAGGAATCGCGCGATCTGTCGTACGAGGAGTCTCGCGATCTGTCGTACGAGGAGTCGCGAGATCTGTCGAACGAAGAATCGCGAGATCTGTCGTACGAGGAATCGCGCGATACGTCAAGCGATGCGTCAAGCGATGCGGTAAGCGATGCATCGGCACTCCTGCTGCGGGTGCGATCGCCATTGCCATTATTGAAGGTAACGGAACTGGAAGCCGCGGCAGCAGCGTCCAGGGAAGCGCTCAAGGAAGCGCTCAACGATGAACTCGAAGAACCGCTTGCACTGCTGCTGTTGGAACCGCTTGCAGAACTGCTGTTAGAACCGCTCGCAGTACTGCTGTTGGAACCGCTCGCATTGCTGCTCTTCGAACCGCTTATATCAACGCTAAGGGAACCGCTGGAATTAGAGCTCTTGGCACCGGCCGCGGCCCAGCTCGAAGAAGCGCTTTCACTGCCGCTGGCCTCGAACGACTTGTCTTTAGAGAAACTACCGCTGGCCGTTTTGGTAAACGTTAGCGTATCCACGGTGTAGGTCCGATCAGCTTTGTTATCCACTGTCAGGCCAGGACCGCCTTGATTGGCAGAGGCGGTGGCTGATGCGTTACCCAACGGAGCATTGGAGTTGGCAATTGCCATGGTGTTTTTCTGTTGGTTGAGGTCGCCGCCAGCAATGTTGATCCCCATATTGCCGCTGCTGCCATCGCCCGATCCACTCATCACGGCAGAGTTTGTGACGCCGTAGTTCCAGACCTTGTTGTTGCTGCTGTATTGCGTGACTCGAGCGGTAGCTTCGGAGTTGCCAAACACGAAGCTGTTATCGAGGCTGGAGGTGGAGCCAGCGTTTGCGATGGCGGCCGCGTTGTCTTGTTGGTTGCCGGCGCCTGCTGCGACGTTGACGCCCACGTTGCCGCTCGCGCCTGAGCCAGAGCTGCTCATCTCGGCTGAGTTCTGAGTCCCTTCGTTGTAGATGCGGTTGCCGGTGTTGGACTGCCTATCGTTCGCATTGGCGGTCGCGTCGGTATGGATCCAGGTTGGAGGAGGAGTGTGGTGATCGTTGTTATGACCATGGTGGCCACGCCGATCGTTCTGTCCAGCTTGTGCAGCAACAGCCAAGACCGCAGCGATTGCAAAAACCAGAGGTTTTATTGCCATCGAAGGTTTCATGGTGGTTCTCCGTACTTATTTTAGGTTAAGTGTTGTACCTACCTGTTTGGGTCAGTCCGTGACCCGTACGCTCAGGGTATTGGCCGTTCGGTTTCCCACCCCGGCGCTCTGATTCAACTGGATCACCCCACGGCTACCGGTGAAGGCCTGATCGCTGGTAGCGACCTGGCGATAGCCTGGTGCAGAGTCAGTTGGATCGGAGTTGGTGATCAGCGTCACGTTCTGTTGCCTGAGGACGCTGTCGTCGATGCTTTGTGGCTGTGTGCCAATGCTTATCCGCAGGGCATTGGCTTGCTGGTTGCTGGCACCCGCGCTCTGGTTGACACCCAGTACGCCGTTACCGTGGCTGAAGGAGTTGCCTTGAATGCTGGACCGGGCATCGATCCTGGGGTCGACCACCGTACGCAGCCGTTGGCGAATCTGTGTGGTCGCGCTGGCTCCATGGCCAACGGCGATGGCCCGGGCGTTCGCCTGCTGCTGCAGGTCGCCGGCAGCCTGATTGACCCCGAGGTTGCCCTGGTACTGGGCGCCCGAACCGTCGATGTTGGCGTTATCGATGACGGGGGATTGGGCGAAGGTCGATGCACTGCAAAACATGGCGATAATCAGCAGCGTACGATTCATCTTAACGGTCTCCCGTTATGACTTTCAGAGCACCCAGGCCTTGCTGGACGCTTGAATTGACCATGTTGGCAATGCCGCCGCCAGCATTTCCCGAACGTCCGGCGGGGAGGTTGGAAAGCTGGGTCTGGTTGGTGATATTGCCGCTCAGGTTGCTGGTGCCTTGGGCGACCAGGCGTGTGATGCTTGAACCACTGGCGACGCTGGCAAAGTCGCCGTCGCTCAATTCGCTCGTTTGCGCGAGGATTTCTTTGGACGGGTTGGCATTGGCGGTCGTGGGGCTAGGGTCGGGCATCATCGGCGCACGCGTTGCCATGCGCGGCTGGACATCCCGTTTGATAATAATGATGCCGTTGTCAGCCTGTACCGGCATGCAGACACTTGAGCCCAGTGCACATCCGATCAGCAGCAGGCTAAAAAAGTTGTTATCAGGTTTCCCCACGGCGGCAATTCCTTCTGTGAGTGGAGCGCTGGCCCTTATCAGCGTTGCGAGGAAGAGAGCAGAAGGTGTGCCGGTTTTAGTTTTTCTTTTGAAAACAGGTGGTTGGATTTAATTGTCGAGGTAGTCAAAAAATTGTGTAACGCCACTGAGACAGGGCCACGCAAAAACGCCGTCGATGTTGGCGGTATTGCTCGCTAAGGGCGCTGAAGGCAGGTTGTATCAGAGGCTTAACATTTTCTTGCAGGAGTGCTTGAGCCGCTTTAGCTCGTTGGTTTGCGCAGGGGTAGATGTTTCAGGAATGGACATATTCGGCAGGGCGCGGGGGGCTGTCAGGTCGTGAGCAAGTGCGTCACAGCGTCGAATGCCGCGTCCTTGCGTTGTTGCCAATCACCTTGCAGCACCTGGCAAGGCCTGTGGTGCAGGTCAAGCCATTGGCGGCTGGCCTGGAAAAATGCCTGGCGTTCTGCCAGTTGCGGTTGGCAACGCTGCCCGTCGTCATGCCAGGCCACGGTTTCAGGGCTCAGCAGCAAATGCAGGTCGTAGTGCCGTGTCAGCAATGCTTGCTCGATCCATGTCGGACAAGCGCCAAACAAGGTCTGGCTCCAGAGGATGTTACTCAGCAAGTGAGTGTCGAGAATCAGCAAATGGGGTTGCCGGGCGCGTGCCTCGTCCTCCCATCTAAGCTGGCCATGTGCTATTGATGCAATGTCATCGTAGCAGGTTTCGCGGGCTTCGCTTTCGATGAAGTGCCTAACGTACTCACCGACCAATATGCCGCCAAAATTGGCGTGAATCTCACTCGAAAGCCAGCTTTTGCCGCTGGATTCCGGCCCTGCCAGCACCAGCACCTTCATGTACGCAACGCCGGATCGGCCCGCCATTCTCGCCAGCCTTGCACGGCAATCAGGGCGAACAGCGCGTAGAGCCCGGCGGTCAGGTACAGACCTTTGTAGATAAACAGTCCGACGAAGATCACATCCAGGGTGAACCACAGCGGCCAGCATTGAACGCGTTTTTGCGCCATCCATAACTGCGCCACCAGGCTGAAGCCAGTGAGTGCCGCATCGAGCCAGGGTTGTGCGGCATCGGTCCAGTTCGCCATTGCAGCGCCCAGTAACAGACTGCCGACCGCGCCAATGATCAGACCGATAGCAACCGATTTACCGTCGAGCAGGCTGACCTGCCGACCTTGGTGTGCGTCACCCGCATGTGTCCACTGCCACCAGCCATAGAGCTGCAATGCGGCGTAGATCACCTGCAGGAGCATGTCCGAGTAGAGCTTCACCTCAAAAAAGATCCAGCTATAAAGCAGCACCATGACCAGACCGATCGGCCAGCACCAGGGGTTCTGTTTGACCGTCAACCAGACGGCAATGACACCGAGGGCAGCGGCAAACAGTTCAAGCCCGGACATGGCGGTACCTTGGGGAAATCGAAGAGGGGGCGGATTGTAACGGCAGGCGCTGCCAAGTAGAACCGGCGTACACACACTGTGTAGCAGCTGCCGAGCCTGTGGCGAGGGGATTTAGCGAAACGTCGCACCGCCCCGTTCGGCGGCGAAGCCGTCGTAATCCATTGGACGCGGTGTGGCTGGAAAAACAGGGGCCGCTTCGCAGCCCAACGGGGATAAATCCCCTCGCCACAGGCTTGGCAGCTGCTACAGGGACTGTCGTTACACCCGGAACTGCTTGAGCAGCCCGTTCAACTGCTCACTCAATTCCTTCAGGTGAACGCTGGCCACGCTCGACTGTTCAGCCGCCAGCGCCGTGCTGTGGGACAAACCGGCGGCCTGGGTGACGTTCTGGTTGATGTCCTCGACCACATGCGCCTGTTGCAAGGTCGCGCTGGCGATGGAGGCGTTCAACCCGTTGAGGTTGCGCAGCGCCTGGGCAATGGCATTCAGGCTTGCGCCGGCCAGGCCGGCCTGCTCGATGGTCAACTGCGATGCACGGCTGCTGTCACCGATCACTTTGACCGCTGCTTCGGAGTGGCTTTGCAGGCGTTCGATCATCGACTGGATCTCGGCCGTGGACTTCTGGGTGCGCTGGGCCAGCAGTCGCACTTCATCGGCCACCACCGCAAAACCGCGACCTTGCTCGCCGGCCCGGGCGGCTTCGATGGCCGCGTTGAGGGCCAGCAGGTTGGTTTGCTCGGCGATGGAACGGATGACTTCGAGAACGCTGCCGATCTGCGTGCTTTCGGCGGCCAGGGTACGAATGACTTCCACCGCTTGATCGATGGTGGAGGACAGCTTGTCGATCTGTTGCAGGCTGCCATCGATGTTGACCTGACCTTGCTGCGCCTGAGACTCGGCATCGCGCATTTCGCTGGCGGCGTGCTCGGCGTTTTTCGCGACGTCGTGCACGCCATACGTCACTTCATTGATTGCTGTGGCCACCAGTTCCATTTGCTGGGATTGTTGCTGACTGCGTTGCTGGGCCTGGGCGGCGTCGTTGCCCAGTTCACTGGAAGACTGGCCCAGGGCACTGGCGGACACTTGCAGTTCTTTGATCACCAATCGCAGCTTGGCGGTGAAGGCGTTGAAGTGGCGTGCCAGTTGCGTGACTTCATCCTGGCCATGGGTATCGAGGCTGTGAGTCAGGTCGCTTTCGCCGCTGGCGATGTTGGCCATGGCGTTCACGGTTTCCTGCAGTGGACGCACGATGCTGCGGGCAATCAGGATGACCAACAGCACCATGATCAGGGCAATCACCAGCCCCACGAACGAGGCCTTCCACACCTGGCCATAGAACTCGGCCTGCATGTCATCGATGTACACGCCCGAACCGATCACCCAACCCCAGGGCTCGAAGAGTTTGATATAGGAGGTTTTCTCTACCGGCGCGCTGGCGCCCGGTTTCGGCCAGCGATAGTCGACGGTGCCGGCACCCTTGGTCTTGGCGACGGCGACCATTTCGTTAAACAGGGCAAAACCGTCGGGGTCGCGGATCGCCGAGAGGTTCTGGCCATCAAGTTTCGGGTTGGCCGGGTGCATGATCATCACCGGCGTCAGGTCATTGATCCAGAAGTAGTCATTCTGGTCATAGCGCAGGCCGCGAACGGCGCTCAGTGCCTGCTTCTGTGCGGCGTCGCGGGTGAGGGTGCCGGCAGTTTCGAGGTCGTGGTAATAGGTCAGAATACCGCTGGCGGTTTGCACCACATGCTGGGTTTTCTGAGCCTTGGCGTGGTACAGGTCATCGTGAATCTGCTTGAGCATCAAGACGCCCAACGTCAATAGCATCAGGACGGCCACGATCAAGATGAGCCACAAACGTCGGCTGATCGACATACTGCGCAAGCTGTTCATAACGCTGTCACTCCGGTTTCTCTTTCTTGTAATAAATGATCGCCAGCATCCAACCACACTTTGCCAATCGGTCATATCCGACCCAAGTCCAATTACGCGGCAGCGTTAATCAGACTTGTCTGATAGGATTTCGGCCCCGCATGGAAAAACCTGAATCCCAGTCGATTTTTCACGGAATTTTTATGGTTCCGTCTGGATTCTATGCGCGCGGCGCAGCAGCGACGCTGACCGCAATCAACGTTCTGAAAAAATATTTACGGGGCATGCCTTGGCGCAATGCTTCTTGGGGGATTGATGGATCTTTGGACTGCCTTTTCGGCATTGATTCTTGGGGTTGTAGAAGGGCTGACGGAGTTTTTGCCGATTTCCAGTACCGGCCACCAGATCATCGTGGCTGACCTGCTCAACTTCGGTGGCGAGCGGGCCATCGCTTTCAACATTATTATTCAGCTGGGGGCGATTCTGGCGGTGGTGTGGGAGTTCCGCCGCAAGATCATCGATGTGGTGACCGGTTTGCCAACGCAGCCCGGCGCTCGCCGCTTTACTGCAAACCTGTTGATTGCTTTCATGCCGGCCGTGGTATTGGGGGTGATCTTTTCCGATTTGATCCACGAGTACCTGTTCAACCCGATCACCGTTGCGACGGCGTTGGTTGTGGGCGGGATCATCATGTTGTGGGCCGAAAAGCGTCAGCATGAAGTGCATGCCGAAACCGTTGATGAGATCACGTGGAAAGACGCCCTGAAAGTCGGCTTCGCCCAGTGCCTGGCGATGATTCCCGGGACCTCACGCTCCGGCTCGACGATCATTGGTGGCTTGTTGTTTGGGCTGTCGCGCAAGACCGCTACCGAGTTCTCGTTCTTTCTGGCGATGCCGACCATGGTCGCTGCGGCGGTTTACTCGGGCTTCAAATACCGCCACCTGTTCGTCCCGTCGGATTTTCCGGTGTTCGCGATCGGCTTCGTCACAGCGTTCATCTTCGCGATGATTGCCGTCAGAGCCTTGCTCGTGTTCATCGGCAGCCACAGCTATGCGGCGTTTGCCTGGTATCGCATCGCGTTCGGCCTGGTCATCCTGGCCACCTGGCAGTTCGGTTGGGTTGACTGGACTGCGGTCAAGCCATGAATGACGCCAGTGCGCGCAACAACCCTGGGCACAAGCCCGCAGGAGAGGTTCGCAATCTCCAGCTGAAACTGTTGCTGTTTGCGGTCCTGTGCGCGCTGCCGTTGTTTGGCTCGATGTCGTTGTGGCTGCGCGGGGTTTCCGTGATTCCCCTGGCGGCTTACGGGGTCGTCAGCCTGCTGGCGTTCTTGCTGTACTGGAGCGACAAGCGCAAGGCGCGCGCCGACCATTGGCGCACACCGGAGAACGTGTTGCATGCGGTGGAACTCGCCGGAGGCTGGCCGGGCGCTTTACTGGCCCAGCAGCTGTTTCGGCACAAGACGCGCAAGCTCTCGTTTCAGCTGGTGTTCTGGATCATCGTGTTGATGCATCAGGTGTTCTGGATCGACCAGCTGTTTCTCGGCGCCCATCTGTTCGCGCTGCTTTAAAGCAGCAGTCCGACCTGGGTGCGCTTGGGCAACTTGCTCACCACCAATTGATGGGAACGCTGCAACAAGCCTTGCAGCTCTTCAGGGCCCAACGGGTAGGGCGTTTCCATGATGATCCACTGAGCCCGCGCCAGATACGGCGCCGGGCGGATACCCGGGCGGTCGCAATGACCGAGAAACACGTCCTTGTCGACCTTGAAGGCCAGGGATTCGCCCCGCAGATTCTGCAAGGCAAACATCTTGTTCCCGGCAATCGAAAACACCCGCACGCCACCCCACTTGTAGTCTTCCCGCGCGCCCGGCAGCGCGAGACAGAATTGCGCGACATCCTCTTCGCTCATACGTCCAGCCTTCATATCAGTCGGTCCCCGCAGGCATTGAATGATTCGATCAAATGGTCGAGCCAGGCGCGTACGGCCGGCATCACCCCGCGCCGATGAGGGTAGACCGCTTGCAGCCAGCCGCCAGGCAACGACCAGTCGGGCAGCAGCTGCACCAGCGTGCCGTTTTCCAGTTCCTGCTCGCAATACATCATCGGCAGCATGGTAAAACCCTGGCCGGCGAGGGTGCAGGCCTTGCGCACGATAAAGTCATCGATGCCCAATCGCGCCTCGAGGGTGAGATCGCAGCTTTTGCCCTGTTGGTCGAGCATGCGGATATGCACCAGGCGGTCGGCTTCGAGGGCGCCGAGCACGGGCAGGTTTTTCAAGTCTTCGGGGTGGTTGATTTCACGGCCGTGCAAAAATCCGGGGCTGGCGACCATTGCCATCTGCGCCTGGCGCAAACGTCGGGTGACCAGCAGCGGATCCTCATCGCCCAACTCACGCACCCGCAGCGCCACATCGACGCCCTCGGTCACCAGGTCGACGCGGCGGTTGAGCAACATGACCTCCAGTTGAACATGAGGATATTTCTCAAGGAAATCGCTGATCACTGTCGGCAGAATTTCGTGGGCCAGCCCGACGGGGCAAGACACGCGCAAACGCCCGCGAGGTTCACTCGACATGCTGGCGACGGCTTCATCGGCCATCTCGGCTTCCAGCAGCATTGCCTGACAGTGCCGCAAGTAACGTTCACCCACGGCAGTCAGTTTCAGTTGGCGGGTGGTGCGTTGCAGCAGGCGCGCGCCAAGGCGTTCTTCCAGTTCGGCAATGCGCCGCGACAACCGCGACTTGGGAATTCCGAGCAAACGCCCGGCCGCGGCGAAGCCATCGGCTTCAACCACCTTGGCGAAGTAGTAGAGATCATTGAGGTCTTGCATGGTGGACGCTCGATTGTTCTATCAGTGGGACGAACTATCGCATTGTTGCCGACTAATCAGCTATTAGTTTCGTCTGTAGGATTCTCCCCATCAGATCGCCTCGTGGCGATCCTCACCTGGAGATCCCACATGAAACTGCTGCATATCGATTCGAGCATTCTTGGTGACAACTCGGCTTCCCGTCAGCTGAGTAGCGAAGTCGTTAAAGCCTGGCAAACCGCCGAGCCGACTGCCGTGGTGACCTACCGCGACCTGGCCGCCGATGCCATCAGCCATTTCTCCGCCACGACCCTGGTTGCCGCCGGCACCACCGCTGAACTGCGCAACGCCGCGCAGCAACACGAAGCCGAGCTGAGTGCCACCACCCTGGCCGAATTCCTCGCCGCCGATGCCGTGGTGATTGCAGCTCCGATGTACAACTTCACCATCCCGACCCAACTCAAGGCCTGGATCGACCGCATCGCCGTTGCCGGTCAGACCTTCCGTTACACCGAAGCCGGTCCTGAAGGCCTGTGCGGTGGCAAGAAAGTCGTCATTGTTTCGACTTCCGGCGGCCTGCATGTGGGTCAGGCGACTGGCGTTGCTCACGAAGAGTACTTGAAGGTGCTGTTCGGCTTCATCGGTATCACCGACATCGAGTTCGTCCGCGCCCATGGCCTTGCCTATGGTGACGAAGTCCGCACCAAAGCCATGAGCGACGCTCACACGCAAATCAGCGAGCAGTTGTTCGCCGCCGCGTAAAGCGTGTGTAAAGAAAATCAAACAGCTCGGGCAATAACCAAAAAACTCTGTATTCTGATCACGCAAGTGTCAGATACGGAGTTTTTTGTTTCTGACTATTTCGGAATTTCATTAAATAGTGGCCCGAGTTATGCAGTCGAGGGTTACCGTCTCCGGTCCAGTAACAAGGTGGGGCATCCCATGGTGCGTCTTTGTGCAATTTTACTGATTTGCCTGCTCAGCAGCCTGAACTCAGTGCACGCCGCGCCTGCGCCGCATCCTCACTGGAGCGTCGGCTTCCATGAGATGAGTTTTCTTGACCCTCTGGACTTGCAGCCGATGCGCGCCATCGCCTTCTACCCCTCCAGCGAGAAGGAACACTCCAGCATCCTCGAGGGCTACACGGTCGAAGCGGGCGAAGACACCCGAGTTGCCATCGGTCGTTTCCCGATGCTGATGCTGTCCCACGGCAACATCGGAACCCCGCTGGCCTTGCATGACCTCGCCACGTCGCTGGCACGCAAAGGGTTTGTTGTGGTGGCGGTGATCCATCCCGGTGACAACTCCAAAGACCACAGCCGCCTCGGTACGTTGAGTAACCTTTACGGTCGGCCCATCCAGATTTCCGAAGCCATTACCGCGACGCTGGGCGACCGAATGCTCGCGCCCTTCGTCAATGCCGATCAGGTCGGTGTGATCGGTTATTCGGCGGGCGGGGAGACGGCGCTGATTCTGTCCGGCGCGACACCCGACCTGGACCGTCTGCGTCGCTATTGTCAGGAGCGCCCGGACGACCGCGATGCCTGCAACACCCAAGGCGAATTGATTGCTGACCGTGATGACTTGCAGCCGGTGGCTGACCCGCGGGTTCGCGCCTTGCTGCTCATGGCGCCACTGAGCCTGAAGTTTGGCCGTCATACCCTGGCCGATGTGCATGTGCCGGTGCTGCTCTACAGCGGCGACGGCGACAAACTGGTGGCGTTCGACAAGAATGCCGCCGCCCTGGCGCGCAAACTGCCGATCGCACCGGACTTCAAATTGCTGGTCGGGGCAGGGCACTTTGTGTTCCTGGCGCCTTGCAACGAAGAGCAGATCATCGCCATGCCGGCGCTGTGTACCGATGCCGATGGCGTCGATCGCAAAGACATTCATCGCAACATGATTTCCGAAGCCGGGCGTTTCTTCTCTCATGCGCTTGGCAAACCGACCCGGGCCGGAATGCAGACCGCCGATCAATAATGTGGGAGCGGGCTTGCTCGCGAAGGCGGCCTATCTGACGGCTAAAGTGTTGAATGTGACGCCGCCATCGCGAGCAAGCTCAGCTCCTACAGGGGTTGCAGTGTCAGGCCATTGCGCGGCGTTTCAGTAACAACGTCAAACCGAGGCCAGTCACCGACAACAACGCCGCGCTAAAGAATATCCACGTGTACCCCAGATTCAACGCCACGGCGCCCATCAACGGCCCGGCAATCGCCAAGGCCAGATCGAAAAACACTGCGTAAGCACTCAATCCCGCCCCGCGACTGGAATTGGGCACTTGCTTGATCGCTTCGACCCCCAACGCCGGATAGACCAGTGACAGACCGAATCCGGTCAGGCCTGCGCCAATCAGCGCATAACCGGTCGAAGGCGCGAGCCACAGCAACACCAGGCCCGCCGTCTCAATGCTCATGCAGGCAATGGCCGAGATGAACCCACCGAAACGGCTGATGCTGGAGATGAACAACAATCGCGCCAGGATGAAACACACGCCGAACACCGTCAGGCAGTAAGCCGCGCCGGCCCAGCCACGGCTGACGTAATACAGGGTAATAAAGGTGGTCAGGGTGCCGTAACCGATGGAGGCGAGGCTCAGGCTCGCGCCGAACGGCGCAATGCGCCCGAACACCGCCCAGAACGGCAGGCGCTCGCCGCGAATCACCGGCACCGAGGGTTTGTTTCGGATCAGCAACAACGCCGCCAGCGCCAGCACCGACAGTGCGATCCCAAGACTGGCGAACCCCAGCTCGCCAACCATCACCACGCCCAGCGGTGCACCAATGGCGATGGCGCCGTAGGAGGCGATACCGTTCCAGGAGATCGATCGTGCGGTATGTTCCACGCCCACCTGACCCATGCACCAACTGATGGTGCCGACCCCGATCAAGCCCTGGGCAATCCCCAGCAACAAGCGACCGGCAATCAGGATCAACAGGCTCAGCAACGGAAGACTTTGCAGCAGCGTTGAAATCAATGTCAGCACGCCGCTCAGCACAATCCCCGATAACCCGTAAACAATCGCCCGTTTGGTGCCGATGCTGTCCGACAGGCGCCCGGCCATTGGGCGGCTGAGCAGGGTGGCCAGGTACTGCGAGCCGATGGTCAGCCCCGCGATGATCGCGCTGAAACCCAGCTGTTCGTGGACATACCCCGGCAACACCGCAATCGGCAGGCCGATGCAGAGGAAGGCAATAAAGGTATAAAAGACGATGGAGACGATCTGCAGGGTGATCGCCATGGAGCTTTGTGGTGGCAGTTGCTGCACAGACATGAGGGCTCGTTCGCGGGCGGCGGTAGGAGAACTGCATCATGGCGCGGGCGCAAAATAAAAGAAAGCAGGCTAACTACTTTCTCCTGAACCGATCATTCCCACGCGGAGCGTGGGAACGATCGCCCCTGAAATGCAAAAAGCCCCGTCACATGGACAGGGCTTTTCAGTTTCAGCAGCTATTTAGAACACAACGCCCTGGCTACGCAGGTAGTCGTCATAGGTGCCGCTGAAGTCGATCACGCCGCTAGGGCTGAGTTCGATAATGCGGGTGGCCAGGGACGATACGAACTCACGGTCGTGGCTGACGAAGATCAGCGTGCCCGGGTAGTTCTCCAGCGCCAGGTTCAGCGCCTCGATGGATTCCATGTCCAAGTGGTTGGTCGGTTCGTCCATGATCAGCACGTTCGGCTTTTGCAGGATCAGCTTGCCGAACAGCATGCGACCTTGCTCACCACCGGAGATGACCTTGACCGACTTGAGGATCTCGTCGTTGGAGAACAGCATACGGCCGAGGGTACCGCGAACGATTTGCTCGCCGCCCTGAGTCCATTGGCCCATCCAGTCGAACAGGTTGCAGTCGTCTTCGAAGTCGTGAGCGTGGTCCTGGGCGTAGTAGCCCAGTTCCGCGGCGTCGGTCCACTTCACAGTACCGGCATCCGGGGTCAGTTCGTTGACCAGGGTGCGCAGCAGGGTGGTTTTACCGATACCGTTCGGGCCGATGATCGCCACGCGCTCGCCGGCTTCAACCTGGAAGCTGAAGTCCTTGAACAGTGTCTTGCCGTCGAAGCCTTTGGCCATGCGCTCGACGATAACGGCCTGACGGTGCAGCTTCTTGGTTTGTTCGAAACGGATGAACGGGCTCACACGGCTCGAAGGCTTGACCTCGGCCAGCTGGATCTTGTCGATCGCCTTGGCGCGGGAGGTTGCTTGCTTGGCTTTCGAGGCGTTGGCCGAGAAGCGGCTGACGAACGATTGCAGTTCGGAGATCTGCGCTTTCTTCTTGGCGTTGTCCGACAGCAGTTGCTCGCGGGACTGGGTCGCCACGGTCATGTACTCGTCGTAGTTGCCCGGGAACAGGCGCAACTCGCCGTAATCCAGGTCAGCCATGTGGGTGCACACGCTGTTCAGGAAGTGACGGTCGTGAGAGATGATGATCATCAGGCTGGAGCGCTGGGTCAGGATGTTTTCCAGCCAGCGGATGGTGTTGATGTCCAGGTGGTTGGTCGGTTCGTCGAGCAACAACACTTCAGGATCGGAGAACAGCGCCTGGGCCAGCAATACGCGCAGTTTCCAGCCTGGGGACACTTCGCTCATCGGGCCGAAGTGCTGCTCGATGCCGATACCCAGGCCCAGCAACAGTTCGCCGGCACGGGATTCGGCGGTGTAGCCGTCCATTTCGGCGAACTCGGTTTCCAGTTCTGCAACGGCCATGCCGTCTTCTTCGGTCATTTCCGGCAGCGAGTAGATGCGGTCGCGCTCGGCCTTGACCTTCCACAGCTCTTCGTGACCCATGATCACGGTATCGATCACGGTGAATTCTTCGTAGGCGAACTGGTCCTGGCGCAATTTACCCAGACGCACGTTCGGCTCGAGCATGACCTGGCCGCCGGACGGCTCGAGGTCGTCGCCGAGGATTTTCATGAAAGTCGACTTGCCGCAACCGTTGGCGCCGATCAGGCCGTAGCGGTTGCCCGCGGCGAATTTGACCGAAACGTTTTCGAATAGCGGCTTGGCGCCGAACTGCATCGTGATGTTAGCTGTAGAGATCAAAGGTTTTTCCTGCGAAGCATTCAGAGTAGCTAGGGTTGCGGCAGTACCGATTCAGTACCCGGTTCCGTTATTCGAACCACAGGAAATGCATCCCGGTCAGAAGCGGAAGGTCCATCTGGCAATAAGTGGACAGCAGCATATGGAGCGCTTGGCCCGAGTCGAAGTGCGCTGAGACGGGGTTCATTCCCGTCGTCAACCAAGGGGGGCGCGTAATGTTTGGCGGCGATTGTACTGGTCTGGCTCTTTAAACGATAGGGCGTTAAGGCCGCACGGCCACTTTGGCAGCACCAGTGGACATATTTTCACCGTTGAAGGTTAACTATTGGTTACAAACTGTGGCTAAAATGCCATCTATCACCTGATGCCGACAGGCGGCATAGGCTCAAGAACGCGCCATTCGGGACCGCTGTTCTTAATTCAGACGCTGCACAAGACCCTTGGGCCGATTGGCCGGCAAGGGACGCAGCTTGTTCATTTCTGACGTGTGACGATTGTTGTGAAATTGATCATTGTTGCTGTTTACGTTGTCTCCATTGCATACGTCCACCTGCGCGGACGCGTGCGCCACAAACTGGGCCGTCAACTGAGCGACCACTCGACATTTCTGGCGCCGATCAACTGCTTCCTTTATCTGTTCTCGAAAATCCCCAACAAGCCTTACCTCAACCCGGCCGAGTTTCCTGATCTGAGTCCGTTGCAGGACCATTGGGAAGAAATTCGCGCCGAGGGCCAGAACCTGCTCAGGGCCGGGGAGATCAAGCGCTCGAATCAATATGACGACGTCGGCTTCAACTCGTTCTTCAAGACGGGCTGGAAGCGTTTCTACTTGAAGTGGTACGGCGACAGCCATCCTTCGGCCATGAAACTTTGCCCGCGCACAACGGAATTGGTGCAAAGCATTAGCTCGATCAAGGCGGCGATGTTCGCCGAGTTGCCACCGGGTTCGAAACTGGTCCGTCACCGCGATCCGTATGCCGGTTCCTACCGCTATCACCTGGGCCTGGAAACCCCGAACGATGCCGGTTGCTACATCAACGTCGATGGCGAGAACTACCACTGGCGCGACGGTGAAGCGGTCATGTTTGACGAGACCTTCATTCATTACGCTGAAAACACCACCGGGCAGAACCGCATCATTCTGTTCTGCGACGTTGAGCGGCCGATGAAGTATCGCTGGGCGACGGCGTTCAACAGCTGGTTCAGCCGTCATGTGATGTCGGCGGCGGGCGCACCGAACGATGCGGGTGACAAGACCGGCGGTATCAACCGCTTGTTCGCCAAAATCTACAAAATTCGCCTTCGCGGCAAAGCGCTGAAGAAGCGCAACCGCAAGCGTTACTACCTCGAAAAGTGGGCGATTTTTGGCGGATTGGTGGCGATTTTTGTACTGATCTGAATGTTCTGTTGCGGCGTATAAAGCCATCGCGAGCAGGCTCGCTCCCACAGTTAATCGCGATCACCTGTGGGAGCGAGCCTGCTCGCGATGGGGCCATAACATTCACCGCACAACCTTCAATCAGCCACGAGAAGTCTTCGTGGCTTTTTTCTGCGCGGCCGGTTTCGTTTTACCCGTGTTCTTGCCACCCAGGCTACGTTTAAGCAGCTCAGTCAGATCGATAACGTCTGCGGTTTTACGCTCCTCTTCGCCAGTGGCCGTTTCCACATCCTCGATCTTTCCTTCATTAGCCTTCTTCTCCACCAAGGCCATGATCTTGTCTTCAAAACTGTCGCGATAATCCTCGGGATTCCAGTCTGCGCTCATGTCCTGAACCAGTCGTTTGGCCATATCGAGTTCACCTTTGGCCAGTTCGGGCTTGGTGACGTCACTGCCCAACTCAAGCGTATCCAGACTTCGCACTTCGGCGGGCCAGCGCAGCATCACCAATACCATCGCCGACTCCAGCGGCATCAGTGCGGCGAGGTGCTGGCGCGTGTGCAGCACAACATGAGCCAGGGCGACTTTATTGGTTTGGCTTAATGTTTCGCGCAACAGCGCATAGACCTTGCCACCGCGTTTATCCGGCGCGAGGTAGTAGGGCGTATCAATGTTTTGCAGGGGAATCTGCTCGCTGTCGACAAAGGAAAAGATGTCGATGGTCTGAGTGGACAGCGGGTGCGCCGACTTGATTTCCTCTTCGCTGAGGACCACATAGCGACCCTTTTCATACTGCACGCCTTTAACGATGTGTTCCTTGGTCACTTCCTTGCCGGTGACCTTGTTGATGCGCTTGTAGCCCACCGGGTCCATGCTGCGGCTGTCGAGCCAGTCGAAATCCACCCCCTGCGAGGATGTCGCCGAGACCAGTGCCACAGGGATATGCACCAGACCGAAACTGATCGCGCCTTTCCAGATTGCCCGTGCCATGGTCGTCTTCTCGCGAGTGATGTTCAGGTGACCTGTGACGCTACGCAAAAGTTTCAGCGGGTTGCGACCCTGTCCTGCGGGCGTATCGGTGGTCCGGTCAACTCGTGTTACATCTTGTGAAGGAGGTTTTAGTTAACAAATCCGAACCCCGGGCGTAGCGTGATATCGAAGTTCCAATCCACGCTGATGTCGAGAGGCTCCCCATGAACAGATTTGTGCTCGGCTGCACCGCGTTGGCGTTGAGTGGCGTGCTGAGCAATCTGGCCCAGGCCGACACCGCGCCGCCTCCTTCTTCACTGCTGTTGGCCCAGAGCCCGACGGGCCGGATCAGCAACCCTTACAACAGCCCGATTCGCCGGGCCAATCCCAACAGCATGCAAGGCACGCAACCCAGTGCGCCGGCCATTCGTGGGCCGAACACAGTGCCGGTGCCGCGCCCTCCGACGCTTGACAATGGTGGCGTCGGCAACCGCTATCCCCAGGATCGCTCGCCTCCCGCCACCCCACCGAAATTCATTCCCAATCCACCTCATCGAGACGCAGACACCAGCAACCGTTGAACGGCACGACAGCGTTCTTGCCAGCCATTCGAACGACAAAAGGAATCGTGCATGTTGCGTAAAACCCTTCTGGCCACACTGTGTGCCAGCGCACTGATCACCGTCACGGCGCCCGTTATCGCCGCGCCAACCCAGAATCTCCAAAGCGAACAGGGCACCCTTGAGGTGACGACAATGACCACGGGGCTCGAACATCCCTGGGCCCTGGCGTTTCTTCCCGATCGCCAGGGGATGCTGGTGACCGAACGGCCCGGCAACCTGCGGGTGGTCAGCGCCGACGGTAAACTTTCCGCACCGCTCAGTGGCGTACCAAAGGTCTGGGCCAAGGGGCAGGGCGGCTTGCTGGATGTGGCGTTGTCGCCCGACTTCAAGCAAGACCGCACGGTCTACTTGTCGTATGCCGAAGGTGGCGGTGAGGGTGACAAGGCCGGGACGGCAGTTGGTCGCGGACGTCTGTCTGACGACCTGACAGCCATCAAGGATTTCAAAGTGATCTTCCGCCAGGAGCCCAAGCTTTCAGTCGGAAACCACTTCGGTTCAAGGTTGGTGTTCGACCGCGACGGCTATCTGTTCATCACCCTTGGCGAGAACAACGACCGGCCGACCGCTCAAGACCTCGACAAGCTGCAAGGCAAGGTCGTGCGGATCAACCCGGACGGCAAGGTGCCGGATGACAACCCCTTTGTCGGTCAGGCCGGCGTACGCCCGGAAATCTGGTCCTACGGCCAGCGCAATCCGCAAGGCGCGGCGCTCAACCCCTGGACCGGCACCCTTTGGGAAAACGAACACGGTCCCCAGGGTGGCGACGAAATCAACATCATCGAGCGAGGCAAGAACTACGGCTGGCCGATAGCAACCCATGGCATCAACTATTCCGGCCAGCCGATCCCGGAAGCCAAAGGCAAGACCGCCGAAGGCACCGTCGCCCCGCACCATGTCTGGGAGAAATCCCCCGGCGTCAGTGGCATGGCGTTCTACGACGCTGACCGCTTCAAAACCTGGCAGCACAACGTGTTTATCGGCGCGCTGGTGAACCAGGAGTTGATCCGCTTGCAGCTCGATGGCGACAAGGTCGTTCACGAAGAGCGATTGCTGAGCGAACTCAACAAGCGCATTCGCGATGTGCGGCAGGGGCCCGACGGGTATTTGTATGTGCTGACCGATGAGGACGACGGCGGCCTGTACAGGATTGGCCTGAAGTAACCGATTCCTGTAGCTGGCGAAGCCTGCTGCTACAGGGTTGTGAAGCTCATTATCGGGCGGCGGGCGTGCCCTGGTGGGTTTCGTATCCGCTGTTTCTGACCGCGATGGCGCTAAATGCGGGGATGATGGTGCTTGGGCTCAGGCGCTTGGCTAAGTAACTTCGGTGGCTGTGAGATTGCCATCGCGAGCAGGCTCGCTCCCACCTTTAATCTCTGGCATTCACAAATTATGTGTTCACAGAAGATCTAATGTGGGAGCGAGCCTGCTCGCGATGGCGATCTCAACGGCACAACAACTCCTGGATCAAACCTGTTGAGTCGCAGCATCAGATTTCCTGCGGCTTTGAAATCCCCGCGCGACCAAATACAACAACGGCCCGATGGATACAAAAATCGCCGTAATCAGCAGATAAGGAATCACCGACAACCGTGACTGCCCACGCTTGCGCGCATCCGTGTACATCCAGATGCCCGCCAGCGTCGCCAGCAGGTACAAATCAATCACCACCTGCGCCGTGTCGGGGCGCGACATCAGGCTGATGCCGAAGTCGATCAATGACTGTTCGGCCTGCAGCATCACCGAAACGGTGTAGCCGGCGAACGCAATCAGGGCCATGAGGGGCAGGGCGACAGACTTCATGGTTTCCTTCCTTGGGACAATGAGCAGAGTCGTCAGCCTACAGAGGCCTAGTAAAATTGGCCATTGACTTGCCATCAGCGCCCGGCTAATTTCCGGGCATGACTTCCACCGTATTGCGCTGCCAGCCAAGCATTATTACCGCCATTCCTTATTTGGCGGGCTAGCTCACGACTGCAGCACCCAACCCGCCCTAGAGGCGGGTTTTCACTTTCTGCCTCCTGGGTTCTGATCAACGTCAGGAGATGACCATGAGCAGCACCACCGCCGAGCAGACCTTGCTTGAGCATTACGTGAAAAAGATCCTCGCCGCGCCCGTGTATGAGCTCGCGGTGCGTACGCCGCTGCAACCGGCGCCAGCGTTGTCCGAGGCGCTCAGCAATCAGATCCTGCTCAAGCGCGAAGACCTGCAACCGACCTTTTCCTTCAAGATCCGCGGCGCCTACAACAAACTGGTGCAGTTGAGCGATGAGCAAAAGGCTCGTGGTGTGATCACCGCTTCCGCGGGCAATCATGCCCAGGGCGTGGCGCTGGCGGCGCGTGAATTGGGGATCGCCGCCACCATTGTGATGCCGTGCACGACGCCGGAACTGAAGGTGCTCGGTGTACGCAGCCGGGGCGCTGACGCCGTGCTGCACGGTGAGAGTTTTCCGTTTGCCCTGGACTATGCGCTGAACCTTGCTCGGCAAACCGGTCGCACCTTTGTCTCGCCCTTCGACGACCCGGATGTGATCGCCGGGCAGGGCACCGTCGCCATGGAAATCCTGCGTCAGCATCAAGGTCCACTGGACGCGATCTTCGTCCCGGTGGGTGGGGGCGGCCTGATCGCCGGCATCGCGGCGTACGTCAAATACTTGCGACCTGAAGTCCGCATCATCGGCGTCGAGTCGGAGCATTCCGCGTGTTTGTCCGCGGCATTACAGGCCGGCGAGCGAGTTGTGCTGCCTACCGTAGGTACTTTCGCCGACGGCGTAGCCGTCGCCCAGATCGGTGCTTATGGTTTCGAAGTCTGCCGGTTCTGTGTCGATGAGGTCTTGACGGTCAGCAACGACGAACTCTGCGCCGCCATCAAGAATATCTACGACGATACCCGCTCGATCACCGAACCTTCCGGTGCCTTGGCCGTGGCCGGAATCAAGAAGTACGTGGCGCAAATCGGTGCCCGTGGTCAGACCCTGGTAGCGATCGACTCGGGCGCCAATATCAATTTCGATAGTTTGCGCCATGTGGCCGAGCGCGCCGCGTTGAGCTGCACCCCGGCGTGAGCGGTATCAGGCCAACAGCGGGCGCAGGAAGGTCCGCTCGTAACTGACGATAAACTTCTTTTCGACCAGAGAAGCTACGAGCGCGGCGCTTTCGGCGTCAGTCATCGCGATATGCCGGTAGCTTTCGTAGTCCGCCAGTGACGGAAAGCTGAACAGGCAGTAGGCGATATTGCTCGCGCCTTCGGAAGGCAGGAAGTACCCGTGGTGCGTACCGCCCAAACGCTCGACGATGCCGAGCCAGGCTTTGGCGTAGGCTTCGAATTCGCTGAGTTGATACGGATCGATCACATATTTGACGTGGCAGGTAATCAAAATGGCGCTCCTGTAACGGGACAGAACGGTTATTCCTGGACGGCTTTCAGGACCTTGCTCGACGCCGACCAGATCCGGTAGCGGACTTCGACGTCTTTGGGCACGTAGAGCACAATCGGTAGTTTGCTGTTGTAGCGCAGCATGAAACCGTCACCGACCACCGGCACGAAGTCCTTTTTGCTCTTGCCGTCCGGGCAGGCCATTTGTGTACTCATCGGGCCGATGACTTTTTCCAGTCGGTAGAACGGGTAGCCCCAGCCTTCGAGATTCTTCTCCTCGAGAATGCCGCCCAGGCGTTGGCGATTGCAGTCAACGGTCAGGGTTTTGCCGGCGAGGATTTCGACCTGGTAGCCGTCTTCCTGAGCCTGTGGAGCAAGGTGAATGACCTGGCGGGTGAAACCGCTCTCGGGTTTGGGGAACGGCGCGACTTCTTCGAGTTTCGCGGCGTGAGCAATGCTCGACATCCCGGCAACAATCAGCCCGACGGTAGTGATATAGGTCAAAGAACCCATGATGCCTCCTTGCGTGCGAGTGGGGTCAGCGGATACTGAACTGATTGGCCGCATTCTTACTGGCGTCGTCGGCCAATGCAAACTTGTCGCGAGATGTATGCGGATTGCAGGGGCACAGCAACGCCTTTCTTGCAGATTGCATGAGGCCATTTAGCAGTCGTTTGGCTAAATCGTTGATTTGCCGATGAGCTGCAGGGCGAAATCCCAGGCATGTTTTATGCTCTAGCTGGTCTTGAGCTGACCGGGGATGTCATTGCGTCAGTATCGATCGTTGATTGGCAGTCTCACAATAAGGAGAGGGTCGCCATGTTTCTTTCTGCCTTGGAACTTCGCAACATCATCGAAAGCAGTTTTTTGCCGAAACGTTGTCAATGCACGCTGTCGCCGGACCTGTCGATGACCGTCAAGGTGTATTCCGATCGTGAAACCGATCACCTTGATCTAATAAAAACAGGAATAAATGCCAAACGGCTAAATGGTTGTCGAGAAATCAATGACCTGATCGCTGGACTGCGCTCTGACATGCAGCACCAAACCATTGCCCAGACGCTGCATCCAGACCGCAAAGCGCTTTAACCCACGGTTTCGAGCTCCATCGACACGCGCCTGGTCTGGAGAAACGCCAGACCCAGCGCCAGTTCGACCATCACCGCAAGCAATATGCCCGGACCGGCATGGCCATTGAGCCATTCACCGAAGCCCAATGCTGCCAGCCCCCAGCAGCCGACCATGAAACCATTGCTCAGCGCATGGCGGGTGGTCGAAGGCGACTCGTTTCGAACCAGATAAAACATCACACCCAATGCCGCAAACAGCATTGCACTGCGCCGCGCGACAACGCCCACCGCCAACGAGTATTCAAGACCCCAGATTGACAGTAACCAGTCGGGCATCAAACCCCAGATCAGGGCCAGCAGAAAACACAGCGCGGCGGTAAAAGTCGACAAGGCACGAAACGATAACTGCATGGCGAATCCTTGCGGCAGTGAGGGGAGGCGCTAGAGCATAGCGCCAGAACCCCTCACCGGAATACCGCAAAGTGTTGAATCAGACCTTTCCGTCAGTTCTGATAACTGCAGGCGTCGGAAAGTTTACGGTAGGAGATTTCCGCAGGCTTGCCCGAGGTGCTATCGATGTACTTCATGTCGGCTGTGACCACTTTGCAGTCCAGCGTCGACGGTTCGGTCAAGTTAATGACCTTGCCCACGTGCAGCGGCATACCGTAGTGGTACGGCACCGCCTGGGAACTCGAAGTGTCATTGGCCTGGGCCAGACCGGCAAACGCGGTGCAGGCGAGGGCGGTGGTGATCAGCAAGGTGCGCATGTTCATGAACGATCTCCAGTGCGGGAGGGAAGTCAGCTCGACGTATTGGCGTCGAACCTGCCGCACTGGGCGTCAGAGAAGCCTGAGGGCGTGCGGTCCAGTAAAGTTTTGGACCGCGGGGTTAAGCGATGGTTAACCCGACTGAATGCCGCCTGTCGTGAGGAGGTTTCTGACAGAGGTTTCATGTCGGTAAAAAAACTGAGGGAGGTTCGGCTTGGTCCTACACGCTCGGACTCTTTGTCGTCTTTCGTCGGCGAGGTGCCAGCGTTTACTGTTTGGCCTCGCTGCAAAATCAGCGAGCAGGTTTGGTCACCTGATATCCCGCACACATATGTGCCATCATTCGCCCTGCGGACATCTTTGTCTTCGTTGTGCGTTGTTATGGCGGCTGTGTGCTGGACGCCTTCGGGCGAGCCGAGTTGTGCGGGTTATCGGTTGACCAAGCCTGTACACAGTCCGCCTCCATCGTTTGGTCACGGTGCTGACGGTTACTTAACTAACGTATGAGTAATTCTTATGCCAACGTTCAACCCGTTTCCCGATCGCTATCGCTCAATCAAAAGCAGCGTTACCGAAACAAGCCCAATGGTCATCGACACCGAGGCCAATCCCCAAGACATACTCGAAGCCGCTTTACAGCGTGTCCGAGCCGCCAGCCAGTTACTTGAAACGCTCCATTGCCAATGCTTCAAGAACGGTGATGTTCAAGATATTCCACACATTACTCACGCGCTTTATCTGCTGACGCAGGATGGGTCCGATTTACTGCTGGTTGCGCAGCAGCAGATGATGGGGTGGAAGGCGCCGGTCTGACTGACGCTTTACTTTAAAGTTGCGAGCAGCACAGTACGAGAATCAATTACTGCGTCTGTGCTGCTTTCTGCGGTGTTGGGGACTCGCACGTATTGAATGTGCAGCGATTTTAACGACCCAACTTATCAGGAAAAAACGACAGCGGAGGGTGTGTAGTTTTCCATTCAACTGCAAATTTTTCCGCTTCTTTGAGTTGTTCAGGAGTCATCTTCGCTGCGATTTCTGGAAGTACTTCCTCAACATAGGCTTGAACATTTCCGCCGCCGTCCAGTTCCTTAAGGAGGGAAGTGATAGCGTAGCCTTTGATTAGGTCAAGCTTAAAATCAAACAACGCTGGCGCGTGAGCCAAATAAGCACCATAACTACTCACGCCGCTTTCATATCCTCTTTCTGCGGCTGTTTTGATCCAATGGCGAGCGGACTCTAGATCACCCTGATTTTCATAAAGGTAGGCTGCATATTCCATCATTGCACGTGGGTTACCACCCTCAGCCGATGCTTTAAACCAATTTCCAACAGCATCTTTGCGCTTCCATGGAAGCAAAAAACCTTCGCCTTGTTTATCGCCAATAGCCATCCAGAACTGGGCTGTGGCATCTCCAGCATTAGCAGATTTTTCGAGCCAGGCTCGATCCAATGTCAACTCATACATGATGTACATCGCTTCTGCATCACCTTGCTCCGCCTTAGGCTTTGCAAGATCGGTCGCATGAGTCAACCATTCTGCAGGAGATTTTTTTGCTTCGGGGCAGTGCTGCATCGTCTTGCACAAGTCGTCGCCGCTTCGCCCGAGTTGAATCATTGCGTAAAGATCACCTTGGGCAGCTGACGCCTCGTACCATTTCTGAGCTTCAGTATTCATATAGCGATTTTTCCTCCTGAGCAACTCTCCCAGATAATACTGTGCTTCGTGATCGCCGGCTTCCGCGGCAATGGTCAGGAAGGGGGTAGCAGAAACAGTTTTGTATTGGTTGTAGAAAGTTATTCCTTGTATTTTTGCTGCTTGCTGTTCCGAGGATAATTCGGCAGATGCTGGATTTGCAAACGCGATAATCAACAGTGCGGTAAATAGAATTTTCTTAATCAATGTTAACGGCTCAACTTTTCCGGAAAAAACGACAGGGGTGGATGAGTCGCTTTCCAGTTCTTTGCAAAATCGTTAGCTTCTGAAATTTCATCCGGTGTCATCTTTTCGGCAATTTCCGGAAGGGTTTCATTTACGTAAACCTGTACGTCTCCGCCACCGTCAAGTTCAGATAGTAGCGAGGTCAACGCATAGCCTTTAACCCTATCTAATGGGAAGTCGTAAAGCGATGGTGAATGGGCTGAATATGCGCCGTAACTGCTAACGCCTGACTTGTACCCTTTATTAGCTGCTTCGACAATCCAATGGCGAGCGACTGTTAAATCACCTTGGTCTTCATAAATAAACGCAGCGTATTCCATCATTGCAGGGGGGTATCCTCCTTCTGCAGATAGTTTCAGCCAATTTCCAACTGCTTCATGCCGCTTCCACGGCAAGAAGAAATCGTCTCCTTGTCTAGTTCCAATTGCCATCCAGTATTGAGCTAATGCATATCCAGAATTTGCAGATTTCTCAAGCCATTCCTCCTTAAGCGTTAGTTCATACATTAAGTACATCGCTTCGGGATCACCACTTTCAGCAGCAGGTTTCGTCAAGTCTAGCGCGCCTTTCAACCATTGCGCTGGTGTTTTTGTGCTTTCAGGGCAATTGCCCATGTTGACGCAGAGATTATCACCACTTCGTCCGAGTTGTATCATCGCATAAACGTTATTTTGGTTTGCTGATTCCTCGTACCACTTTTGAGCTTCGGCGGTCATGAACTGCTTTTCTTTGCGTAGTCTTTCGGCTAAATAAAACTGTGCTTCTGCATCTCCAGCTTCAGCTGCAATACGCAACTCGAGTTGCGCATTTTTATATTGATTGAATAGCAAGATTCCTCGCGATTTGGCAGTTTGCTCATCCGGAGTAAGGTGTGCGTTTGCGTTGCCTGATAAAGCTGAAATAAGTAACGCACCAATAATAAGTTTTTTCATTTCACATCGCAGATATAGGCTGTCTAGCCTCCACCCAAGGATGAGTTTAAACACGCTGAAACTTCTATGGATGGAGGCTGATATCAAAAATCGATTTTTTCAGGATAAAAAGACAGCGGGGGATGCTCATTTTTCCATTTTTTAGCAAGCTGCGTTGCATGTTCAATATCTTTGGGGGTCATATCTTTTGCTATTTGCGGTAGCGTTTCTTCGACGTCAACCTGAGCAGTTCCTCCGCCGTCTAGTTCTTTCAATAGCGAAATTAATGCGTAGCCTTTAGTTTTATCCATCGTAAAGCCTAATGTGTTAGGCTCGACAGCCAAAAAATAGCCATAGTTATAAACGCCGGATTCATATCCAGTAGAAGCCGCTTGCTCTACCCAATACCGGGCCTGTTCTAGATTTCCTTTTTCTCGGTATATCCCAAAGAGCTGCATCATTGCTTTAGGGTTTCCGCCTTTAGCGGAGGCCAAAAACCAAGTCTCAACCGATTGCTGGCGCTTCCAAGGAAGCAAAAAACCTTCCCCTTGACGATCACCGATAGCCATCCGATATTGCGCGACGGGGCTTCCAGCATTCGCAGATTTTTCTAGCAATTTTCGGTCGGCTGTTAGTTCATACATTATATATAGTGATTCAGCGTCACCTTGATCCGCTTTTTCTTTTGCGATCGTTGTCGCTTCTGCCAACCATTCGTCTGGCTTCTTTTTTCCACTTGGGCAGTTGTTCATGGTCCTGCATAGATCGCTGTTACTCCTGCCAAGTCGGATCATTGCGTAAAAATCACCTTGTTCGGCGGCAGCCTCATACCATTTATAGGCTTCGATAGTGATATGTTGCTTTTCTTTACGCAGTTCTTCGGCCAAATAGAATTGAGCCTCTGCATCTCCGCCTTCTGCTGCAATCCGCAATTCGGATTGGGCACCTTTATATTGATTGAATAGCATCAATCCCCGAGTTTTCGCTGCTTGTTCAACAACGGTGAGGCCTGCGCATGAAGCGCCTGAAAAAAATAGTGCGAACAGAGCGATTATTCGGAGATTTTTCATAGGTACATGCGACTCACTTTTTCTATAAGCGCCGGCGATAAACTCGGCGACATATCTGCCAAAATAATTACTTCAGAAGAATCCGGCCCAAGACTGAGCTCAGTCGTCAAGTAACTGGTCTCTCAGTATCCAAGTTTGTCTGGATAAAATGAAAGTGGGGGATGAGAGTCTTTCCACTTCTTAGCAAATATCTTAGCTTCGTCGATTTGTCCAGGGGACATTTTTGCAGCTATTTCGGGTAGAACTTCGTCCACATAGGGTTTGATGTTTCCTCCTCCATCGAGCTCGGTGAGTAGGGATGTCAACGCGTACCCTTTAACCAAGTCGAGCGGGAAATCGTAAAGTGATGGCGCGTGTGCCAAGTAAGCACCATAGCTACTCACACCTGTTTCATACCCCGATTTTGCTGCTTCTTCAATCCAATGACGTGCAATGCTGAGATCACCTCCGTTCTCATAAAGGTATGCTGAAAATTCAAGCATTGCTTTTGGAAAGCCACCTTCTGCGGAGGCTTTCAACCATTGCCCAATAACTTCTTGACGTTTCCAGGGTAAAAAAAAGCTTTCTCCTTCTTTGTATCGATTTGCCAGTAGCCATTGACCCTGTGCATAGCCAGCTACAGCTGATTTTTCAAGCCAGTCCAATTTGGTTGTAGCGAGATACATGATGTACATCGCTTCGCCGTCGCCGCTATTCGCTTTAGGCTCAGCGATTTTCCATAGATGCTCGAGCCATTCACCTGGGTTCTTCGTGCCTTTAGTGCAATTGTTCATTGTGTTACACAAGTCACTTTTTGATGTCGCAAGTTTAAACATTGCGTAGTAGTCACCTTGCGCCGCCGCCGCTTCGTACCATTTTTTGGCGTCTGCGGTAATGTATTGCTTCTGCTGACGTAACTCTTCTGCTAAATAAAATTGGGCTTCTCTGTCTCCTGCTTCTGCCGCGATCCTGAGCTCAGGAGTAGCAATTTTGTATTGATTGTAAAGGACCAAGCCCTGAATTTTGTTCTGTTGCTGCTGAGGGGTAAGATCTGCTTGGGCGTGGCAGCTCATTATAAATAGAATGAAAATTGTTAGTGCGACTCTGGTTTTTATAGAGTGCGCCCATAGATGCGGTTGTATCCCTTGATGCGTCTGTGGGTAGATTCTAGAACTCAAAGTTACAGGCCTAATTTTTCAGGATAGAAGGAAAGTGGTGGGTGTGTGGCTTTCCACTCTTTAGCAAAATGATTGGCTTCGGTGATTTGTTCGGGTGTCATCTTTTCCGAAATAAGAGGAAGTTTTCCTTCGACATAAACTTGGACGTTCCCACCTCCGTCTAGCTCTTTCAGTAACGATACCAGCGCATAGCCTTTTATGAGGTCGATAGGGTATCCGACTTTATCAGGGGTATGAGAAAGATAAGCGCCGTAGCTACTTACAGCGTCTTGGTAACCAGTTTTTGCAGCGATCTCAAGCCAATGACGAACGCCTTCCATATCACCACGCTGATACAAAATAGAAATGTATTCGATCATGGCCTTTGGGTATCCACCTTCTGAAGATGCTTTCAACCACTTCTCTTCCGCGGATTTACGATTCCACGGTAGTAAAAAACTACCTTCTCCCTCCGAATAACGATTGGCTAACAGCCATTGTGCCGGGGCGTAGCCTGCTTCTGCCGATTTTTCTAGCCATGTTAGATCAGACTTCGCGTTATACATGATGGCCATTGCTTCGGCATCCCCCTTCATCGCCCGAGGCTCCGCCGTTTTTATTAGTAACTCTAACCAATCGCCAGCACTTTTAATTCCAGAAGGACATTTATTTGCTACCGCGCAAAGGTCTCCTCCAGCTGTGGCGAGCTGAAACATTGAGTAGTAGTCGCCTTGAGCAGCAGAAGCTTCGTACCACTTTTTAGCCTCGGCGGTCATAAACTGTTTTTCTTTTCGCAGTTCTTCGGCTAAATAGAACTGTGCTTCTGTATCTCCGGCTTCCGCTGCAATACGCAACTCAAACTGCGCATTTTTATATTGGTTGAACAGCAATATTCCTCGCGATTTGGCTGATTGCTCATCTTGAGTAAGGTGCGCGTTTACGTAACCTGATAAAGCGAAAGCGAATAATGCACCGATAATGAGTTTTCTCATAATAGTCCGCGTGCAAGAAATATTCTTCTCCAAGTTAACGACTCAACTTGTCAGGAAAAAACGATAGGGGAGGGTGCGATGCTTTCCATTTCTTAGAGAGTACCTTTGCATTTTCTATTTGTTCCGGAGTCATTTTGGCGGCAATCTCAGGTAGCGCAAAATTCACATAGTCTGGCATTTCGCCTCCACCATCTAACTCGAGTAGCAAGTGAAGTAAGGCATAGGATTTAACGGGGTCGTAAGTAAACCCAAACTCTGATGACTCTTCTCCGAGGTAAGATCCATATCCAAATACTGCAGTCGCGTATCCAGTTTCCACCGCTTTCTCGTTCCAGAGTCTAAACCCTTGCATATCTTTTTTTTCCGCCAGGATCGCCCCGTACGCCAACATGCCTTGAGGGTAACCGCCTTCGGCGGAAGATTTCAGTAAACGCTCAACAACTTCCGCCCGATTCGATGGTAGTAGGAAAAAACCTCTCCCTTCACGATAGCTTACCCCTAAAAAGTATTGTGCATATGCGTACCCGTTTTCTGCGGACTTTTTCAGCCATTCATCATCGCCGGTAACGATAAACATAAGATACATCGCTTCTGCGTTTCCTTTTGCAGCTTCTATGCTAGCGGTATCTAACGCCAACTTCCCCCAAACGCCAGGTTCCTTTCGGCCTTTTGGGCAGTTACCCATAGCTACGCAGAGATCATTTTTTTCTCCTGCAAGCCTTATCATCGAGTATATATCGCCTTAGAGGGCCGATGCTTCATAGGCACTCATAGCTTCAGGAGTCATATATTTTTTGTTTTTACGAATTGCCTCGCCGAGATAATATTGGGCTTCGTGATCACCTGTTTGGGCCGCTAATTCAAGAAATGGCACTGCTGAACTTGTTTTGAACTGATTATAAAGTGTGATGCCTTGTGCTTTAGCGGACTTCAGGTCCGAAGTAGATTGTGCGCTAACCTCTGAGGACATACCGATCGCGAAGAGGGCTACTAAAAAATACGCTTTCATAGTGTTAATAGTTCATAGCTTGTCAGGGAAGAAGGATAGTGGTGGGCGGGTTGCTTTCCATTCCGTCAGGGTTTTTTTTGATTTTTCGATCTGTTCCCCAGTCATTTTTGCCGCGATTTCAGGAAGTTCATCTTGTGCAAATTCTCGCATGCCGCCCCCACCGTCTAGTTCAAGCACCCAGGAAATGGATGCATAGGCAGTTACTAGATCCTCCTTAAAGCCGTATTCCGGCGATTGTCCTGCTAAGTAAGAGCCATAACCATATACAGCGCTGACATATCCAGTCATTGCAGCTTTTTCATTCCACGACCTGAATTGCTCCCAGTCCTTTTTTCGACCCTGAATCGCGGCATACGCCAACATACCTTGAGGGTTGCCACCCTCCGCAGATGCCTTCATCCAACGTTCGACCGTATCCGCGCGTTTTGAAGGTGTCAGGAAGAAACCTTTACCTTCACGATATTCCGCCGCTAGATAGTATTGCGCTAGCGCAAAACCTCCGTCTGCGGATTTTTCAAACCATTTGTCGTCTCCGGTTATCCGGTACATCAAATACATAGCCTCGGCGTCACCTTTTTCAGCTTCTTTCGTAGCAGCCTCTAAGGCACTTTTGGACCACTCGTTTGGCGATTTTTTTTCACCTGAGCAGTTGTTCATCTCAACGCAGAGATCGTTATTGCGCTGAGACAATCTTATCATTGCATATATATCACCTTGGCGAGCAGAGGCTTCATACGCGCTCTGAGCTTCTGGAGTTATATATTTGTTATTTTTGCGTAACGCTTCGCCCAAGTAGTACTGTGCCTCACGATCGCCACCTTCCGCTGCCGTCTTCAGATAGGGGACTGCAGATATGGCTTTGAATTGATTGTAAAGCTCAATACCCTTTTCCTTTGCTTTCACTTGCTGTGTCGATACTTCTGCCTGCGCCACAAAGCTAAAGAATAGGGTTGATAAGGCAATGCAAAAGGCATTTTTCAGTCTTAACATGTTTAGTTGACTCGATTATAAAGGGCCGGAATATTTCATGGTAGTCATCGGGACATAGCTGTTTTCCCGAAAGTCCAGCTTGCAGAACGCGTCTATACGCTGACCCATTTTCTTCACATTTGATTTATAGCGGGCCCGAGCTTTAACGCCTTCCGCACGTTCCATACTAAGTACAGGAACTGCCATAAAATTATCTAGTCTGTATCTATTCTCACAATACGCTTGCCCGGACTCTTTAGGTGCGATGCCTAGTTTGTTCATGCATTTGCAAGCGTCCTCAAATAGCTGTTGAACTTTGGTTAACGCTTCTGCACCATCCGCCGTTGATCCTACCCAATAAATCACTCTGTCGAGAGCTCGTTGTTGGAGCAAGCGTGCTTCCTGTTTGACGTACTTACGATCGGTACTTTTACTTTTGGTTTCACTTGTATTTTGGTTCGTTGAAATTACTGAGAACTCTTCCGGCTCAGAACTGAGCGTCATAAGGAGGGGGCCCAAAGCCGCGGGAGTTGCTTCCATAAACCATTTTTGCAATTCAGCTTGATTTTCATATTCAATAATAGTGTCTGCAATGGGCCCTCCCTTTCCACTACTGGTCATCGCGTCATATAGATTCATAATAACGTCGATGCCCATCATATAGATCATTGCAACATCCAACCCGACCGCACCGAGCATGTTCAGTGCAGAAGCTTGCTCAGCAGCCTCCGGAGTAATCCAGCTAATAGAAGCGCCTTTAGCCTTATACAGCTCACGCCGATAAATATTAATGAGTTCTACAACAGCCTCGTAACCTACCTCAAATTTGAAACTACCACTTGCTCCCGGCCCAAGAACAACCGTTGCTTTAAGATTGAGGATGAATTTTCCCTTATCCAGAGAAACTCCAGCATTGCCCTGCAAGCCTGCGCCATAGGCAGCACCTAAAGATCCGCTGAGGTTGGCAAGCGTTAGCCATTGGCTAGCGCTCGTAGCCTCCTTGTTGTTATTGATTCCGGTGGAGGGCCCAGCACGTAACGCAGCCAATGCTTTAGGTGGAGCCCAATTTAAAGCCCCTGTCAGTTGGATACCTGCTTGCACGCCAGCGAACAGATTGAAGTTGGCCTTCATGCCATCTTCAATTTGTACTTTGTCGGCCCTGCCGGACAGGACTTGGCCACTTGACTTGGTGTCGACAGCAGTCAGAGCCTTGGATTGGTACACAAGGTCTAGGGTAGGGCTGGTGTCACCGTTGTCGGCTTTGGTTTTGATCATTTCATCGTGGGTCTTACGTTCCGCTTTTGCTTCGGCATCTTCGCGCTGTGCCGGTTTGACAGGGCTGAGTGTGGCGCCATATTTGGCGTTGCCGTTTATAGGGGACAGTTTAATGCTACCGGCGAGCATAAGAGACGCGCCGGCGTATCCCCATGCACGGGCACCGAAGTGGAAGGACATACGGCCGAGGTTTAAAGTTTGAAGCTGAGGATTGCCTTCAAGGTAGTAATCGACAGTCACATCCTTGGCCTTCTCGCGCGTCGGCATATCAACTTTTAGCAGTTCCACTTCACCACGTGCCAAGTCAAAGCTCAGCGACGCGCTTGCCGATGTTTGAAAACCTTCAGCGGCAGAAAAGGAGGGGCCTTCCATTTTCACTTCGCCGTGCAGTTTTTTTTGCGGCGGCGCCAAGCAGCGGACGAATTGCGCTTGTGGACTCTTATCGAAGAGCCTCACCTCACCACGAACACTCTTTTTGAAGACTACCTGCTTGAGATGCTCGCCCCATTCTTTGCGCGCGCCGGCATCCTCGAGTTCAGTCACTTTATAGCCACTGCTTTGGAGGAAACTGTAAAACTTGTCGATATTGAACCAGCCAGTGGTGTCAAACCAATCGCCGACCTGGTCTCCAATTCTTAGTGCACCCTGGCTTTCAAGCCACTGCCCGAATACCTTCTGCGCACTGTTTTTACTCGCACCACCGTCACCATTTGCGGGGATACCTTCAACCACTTTGCTGATGCTCTTACCGGCTTTTTTCAAGTCTTCCTCAAGCAGTTTTGGCGCACCCTTGAGGGTCAGCAAACTGAACCATTTCAAGGGCGTCCCGCTTGCACCGAGCGTGCTGACCTCCCTTAGCGGAAAGCCCTCCTTGATGAGGCGGTCAATAGGCTGCGGCTCAAACTGCTCTGGTTCCCATAGCAAGTGACGTCGAATAGGGTCAGCGGCGACTTTTTGCTTAGCCTTTTCGTGCAAACCTTGTTTTACAACTTGCAACCGGTCCCATTCAGTACGTTCGGCCTCGACCAGCCCGGCCGGTGCCTGGGCATTTTGACCGGTCGCTTCGATCCAGTTTTTGTACTTTTTACGCAGACGGTCATTGATTTCCGACTGCTGTTTTTCTGTATCGAGGTACAACTTAAACTGCTCGATACCTGAAGTGATGTCATTGCCACTGATCAACGCATATTCAGGCAGGGCAATCCCATACTCCGCTACTTTGATAATCGCGTCGGTGTATTCGTGATAGGCAAACGACTTGGCTTCGCCGTGCTTCCACGCCAGATAGGCGTACGTATCACCTTCGCAGGTGTATAGGCACTTCTGCAGCTCATCTCGTTTTTTCTTGTCTGTTTCAAGGAGCTTGGCGATATCTTCCTGCGCCTGTGGCTGGATGCCGCCCTTGCTGATCAACGCCTTGCGTTTTTCCAGATAATTCTGGACGCGGGTGCGGGCTTCAATTGCCGCAGGAGCGAACAACGTGCCGTTCTCGTAGGAATGCCCCGTCTTTACAGCAGCGGCGATAGCTATTTTTTTTAGCGCCAACCATTCGCTGCGTAACTTATGTAGTTCGCTGTAATCATTGCGAATGCGGTTCTGAGTATCGTTATCCGCCTGAAGTTGATCTATCCGCGAACGCTGAGTATCGGTCTTTGGCGCTTCGGCTTTTGGTGCATCCTTTTCTTTTGCGCGTTTTGCTTCTTGCCGACTGCGAAGGACCATTCCTGGGTCCATTTCGATATTCGGTTCCTGAGTTTGAATCTCCTCCATTCGCTGGCGCTGCTCGCCTTCGAGGAAATTACTCAGTTTTGGCTCAAGGAAGTAACTCAGCAATCCACTATCGTCTAATCCCTTGAGGCGCTCATCGCGGGATTTGCTCGGAGAAATCTGATTCTCCAGAGCGTGCATCGCCTCCTTCATCGAGGAAGCAGCGCGCTCAGGCAGTAACCAAAACTCTTGTTCGTCGGTTGCATAAATGGCGGTGCCATATGTGCTGGAACAAGGCTTTTGCTGATCCTTGAAGCTGGGAGTACACGTTTCTGCAAAGTCTTTTTTGGGTCCCAAGTCAATTGGTTTAGGGGCGGGCTCACTCGGGGCTTCGGTCTTTGTAGCCGGTTCGGCAGACGCCACAAGGGGCGATGCAGGTTGCGCAACCGCTTCAGCCTGAGCGCTCTTGGGAACACTAAGATTCCAACCCGGCTTAATCGCACTCGGGTTGGTAATGAAGGGATTCATCTGGCGCAGTTGCGCAACATTGGTGTTGTAGCGAGTAGCAATCTGGCTGAGTGTTTCACCAGGATTGACTGAATGATTGGTAATTTCCATGGTGCTTCCGTTCTGTTGTTGCGTCGGGTTCATTGGGGATTGGCGGATGCTGTTTGCATCAGCTGTTCGACCTTGATGAACGACTCTTCCCTGGATTGCAGGATGGCCATTGCTTCTGGCCGGGTTTCAAGCAGCGGTCCGTCGACGACGGAGGCGAGCTTGAGCAAGTGATCACCTTCGTAGATGTTGTTGTTGAGCAAAAGGTCCAGGTTCTCGGTAATTTCATTGATCCGATCATCACCGGGCTCACCGAACGCTGCATATTGCTCATCGACCCAGTACAACCAACCCAGCCGCGCTTGAATCTTTGCTGCGTTGTCGGGAAGGTTGAACGCCGGGCCATCGCCACGCCACTTCAGTTCCGACTTCGCCGTCCACGACAGCCATGCGCCGCGTTCTTTGCCGAAGTGGCTCGGAGCGGGGCTGTACACCGCTTGCCAAGGACCGAACAATTGAATGGACGTGTCACCCGCGGTGTAGGCCAACGCAGCCCACAGGCTAGGTTTGTGATAACTCAACAGGCTTTGGCCGCCGGAACCGTCGTTGGCTCGTAGCAACCAGCGCGCGTGTGCGAGGGCCTGAGTGGCATCTTCTGCGACCAGGGCAATGCCCGAGTGGTTTTCTTCGCACAGTCGCGTGGCTTCGACTGCCAATCGGCTGCCCCAAGGCGCCGTGAGCCAGAGCGGACCTTCGTTGGCGATCTCGGCAAAGTCAGTGCTGCTGAACAAGGCCTGAGCATTCATCGGTTCACCGATGCGATACAGACGAGACATAGCCTCGGGCTGGCGTCCGCGATCGATGATGAAACACAGGACCTGACTGGACTGTTGCCTGGGTAGCGACTCGAATCCGTAACGAGGTGCGGCCAGCAGGGTGTTCATGGCGTTTACATGCATGTGCAATCCTTACGGCTGCAGGCGCCGTTGCTTTGCTTGCCGCATAACGGAGTGATGCCCGATTCGTTGAGGCGGCTGGGGAGAGGGGCCTTGCCTGCTACATCCGCATCCGCCACCTTCATCGGCCCCGGCAACAAAGGCGCAGCAGGCGTCCCCGAGCCCGGCCCACCGCCCGAGTTAACCTTCACCTGCGCACCACTGATGGTCACGCCCCCCGCATCCACCTTCACAAAGCTCCCGCCAGCCTTGGCCGTCAGCTCCATGCCGCCCTCAACCACAACCTTTTCCCCTGCGTTGTAGTGAATCTCCTGGCCGGCCTCGACAAACTGCGCCGTCCCCACCTTCACATGCTGGGTCACGCCAACGGTGAGGTGATCATCCGCCCGGGTTTCAGTCTTGCGGTCGAGGTGGGTGATGCGATGTTCTTCAACCTTGAACTCGCTTAAAACATTGGCCTCGACGGTGTCGTGTCGCTCGTTGCCGACGCGAATCTTCTGGTCATGCTCGATGTTTTCATCCCAATCGCGCTGGGCGTGCAGGTAGATCTGTTCTGCGCCTTTCTTGTCTTCAATCCGAAACTCGTTGTAGCCGTTGCCGCCCGGCGAGCTCAGGGTTTTAAAGGTGCTGCGGGTCTTGTTCGCCGGCAGGTCGTAGGGGACGACGTTTTCCTTGTGGTACAGACAGCCGGTGATCAGCGGTTGGTCGGGGTCGCCTTCCATAAACGACACCAGCACTTCCATGCCGATGCGCGGGATGGCGATGCCGCCGTAGGCACTGCCGGCCCAGCCGGTGGCGACGCGCAGCCAGCAACTGGTCTTGTCGTCGGCCTGGCCTTCGCGATCCCAGTGGAACTGGACTTTGACGCGGCCGTATTGGTCGGTGTGGATTTCTTCGCCCTTAGGGCCGGTGACGATGGCGGTCTGGCTGCCGAGGACTTTGGGTTTCGGGTGTTCGAGGGCAGGGCGGAAGTGCGCGTCCCACGGGGTGGCGAGGAAGCGGTTGCGGTAGCCCTGGTGGAAATCGTCTTTGTTTTGGGTGACGTCGCTGGTGACGTTTGCGCCGAGCACTTGCGGCTGTTTGCCTTCGTGCACCACTTCCAGCAGCAGCCAGAGGTCGTTCCACTCGGCGCGCGGGTGTTCGCTCAGGGCCATGAAGTGGCCGCTGACCAGGGTTGGCTCGTCGCCTTTGCCTTCGGCCAGTTTGTAGTCGCTGCGGTGGCGTTCCAGGGCGCGGGTTGCCAGTTGCTTGCCGCGTTCGCGGTCGGTGAAGCGGCCGGGGTAGTCGTAGTCTTCAAGGTCCGGGGCGAACGCGCTTTTGGCGGAGCCCTCGGGCAGGATGCGCGGTTTCTCGAAGTCGTAATCGCGGCGGCTGACGCGGGTAGTGCGGGTTTCCAGGCGCAGGTTGAAGCGCTTGATCACCGGTTTCTCGGCGGCCATGCCGGAGTCTTGCTGATAGGCCACGGGCGCAAGCTTGCGGAACACCGTCTGGTCATCGCCGAACACCAGTTTGTGGCCACTGGTGCTGTGCTGGAAGTGGAAGTGAATGCCTTCTTCTTCGCACAGGCGCTGGATGAAATGCAGGTCGGATTCGTCGTACTGCACGCAGTAATCGCGTTCCGGGTAGATCGCGCCGAGCTGGAAGCTGTAGGCATCGGCAAGGATGCCGCGCGCTTCGAGGACCTGAGCGATGATCTTCGGCACACTTAAGTGCTGGAATATCTGCTGGTCATGGTTGTGGCGCAGGTAGGCGAGTTGCGGCACCAAGCTCATGCTGTAGCGGGTCAGGCTTTTGCCGGAATCGCCTTGTTCGATGCGGTACACCAGGCCGTGGATGATGCCTTTGCCGGTGGCGCCGAAGGTCAGGCAGCCGGGCTTGTGCAGCAACTCTTCGAGTTTCAGGTCGGGGCGCGCGCTGACCAGTTCGATGTCGAAACAGAACGGCTGGTTGAGGGTTTCGCGACCGACGAAGCTGAGTACCTGAAGGTCAACGGAAACGCCTTCCAGCGTCAGGGAAATATGGGTTGCGTTCGCGTCCAGCATGCCTTTAATTCCGTCCTTTGAATAAGCTGGGGCGGATGGTGCAGGATTAAAGCGCCTCGTTCAAGGAAACGAATAGTCATTTACCGACTAAAGTCGTCTGTAGCCTGTAACAGCCTTCTGCCATCATCGCCGCTCACTTCTATGTGTCCACTTCATCCTGGCAAGTTACTTGTCCGGGCTGAAGGCTATTTTCTGGCTTATTGCGCCTTGCGCAAACGCTGCACTGTTGGAGCTTTTTTTCATGCGTCCCCCCTTTATTCTCATCACCGCGCGCCAGTCACTCGGCTTCGGCGCTTTAGTCCTGTGCGCCGGTTTTACCGGGTCGGCCTTTGCGAGCGGTTTTATCGACGACACCACGGCGAAACTCGAGTCGCGCACGGTGTATTTCAATCGCGACTTCCGGGATGGACACACGTCCACCGAGCAGGGCGCTTCGAAACGTGAAGAGTCGGCCCAAGGTTTTATCCTCAATCTGCAATCGGGTTTCACCGAAGGCACCGTCGGCTTCGGTATCGACGCCTTGGGCATGCTGGGGCTCAAGCTCGATTCCAGCGCCGACAGCAGCAACAGCGGTTTGCTGCCGTCCACGGGTCAGGATCCGCGCGGGTCGAAAGACGAATACGCAAAACTGGGCCTGACCGCCAAAGTGCGCGTCTCGCAAAGTGTGTTGAAGTACGGCGCATTGCTGCCCGACGTGCCGTTGCTCAAGTACAACGACGGTCGTTTGTTGCCGACGATGTTCAACGGCGCAATGCTCACGTCCAAAGAGGTCAAGGACCTGACCTTTATGGCGGCGCGGCTGGACAAGTACACCGCCCGGGATTCCACCGATTCCCAGGACATCCGCGTGCACTGCAAGAACAAGCGTTATGCCTGCAACGTCACCGCCGATCATTTCGACATGTACGGCTTTGACTACAAGATCAACGAGCGCCTGACCGGCCAATATCACTACGCCGAGCTGGAAGACATCTACCGCCAGCACTTCATAGGCTTGCTGGCCAACCAGCCGTTGGGCGAGGGCGTGCTCAAGGCTGACCTTCGATTGCTCAAGAGTGCCGACAGCGGCGCTGCTCGTGCAGGTTCCATCGACAACCGCGCCCTGAGCGGCATGCTCGCTTACGCCATCAGCGGCCACACCTTCAGCGCCGGTTGGCAGCGCATGAACGGCGACAATTCGATGCCGTATCTGGATGGGACCAATCCCTACCTGGTCAACTATGTACAGGTCAACGACTTCGCTGCTGCACAGGAGCGCTCGTGGCAGCTGCGTTATGACTATGACTTCAAGGCGATTGGCATTAATGGGCTGAGTTTCCTGACCCGTTACGTTAACGGTGACCATATCAAGGTGCTGGGCAGTGATCAGGAAGGGAAGGAGTGGGAGCGCGACAGCGAACTCAAGTACGTGGTGCAGAGCGGGATGTTCAAGGATGTCAGCCTGCGATTGCGTAATGCGACGTACCGGACCAACTACGAGAAGTTTGCCCGGGATGTGGATGAGACCCGGTTGATTGTGAGTTACAACTTTTCGGTGTTATAGCCGGAAGATTAGCGGTGTAAGTGACGCCCCCTTCGCGAGCAAGCCCGCTCCCACATTTGGTTTTGTGTACGACATCAATCCAATGTGGGAGCGGGCTTGCTCGCGAAGGGGGCATCACATTCAGCGCATTTCCAACTGATGGCGATATGGCAAGTCCGGCCCGGTCTTGCTGCAGGTCAGCGCCGCAGCTTGGACTGCGAATTTGAGCATGGCATCAATCTGCTCACGACTCAGCTGCTGCACACCCTCAACCGAATCCAGCTGCTGCTCCGTCAGCCAGGTAATCAACGCCGCCTGGAACGTATCGCCAGCGCCCACGGTGTCGGCGATTTTCACTGAACTCGCCGGTACCGACCAGGAGCCATGCTGACGGCTGAACACCGTCGCCCCCTCGCCACCACGGGTCAGAAACACCAACTGACAGCGATGCTGCAGCCAACCTTCAATGACCCGTTGCGGATCCTGCTCGGGGTACAACAGGCTCAAATCCTCATCGCTGACTTTGATCAGGTCGGCCAGCTCAATCAGGGTGGCAATTCGCGAACGCCACAGGTCGATATTCGGCTCAGGATTGAGCCGCACGTTGGGATCAAGGCTGATCAAGCGTTTACCGCTTTCCCGTTGCACCAATGCCAACAGCGTGTCGGCAATCGGTTGCACCACCAGCGAAAACGAACCGATGTGCAAGCCGCGCACCTCAGGGCCCAGTTCCGGCAGGTGCTCGGTTTTCAACTGACGATCCGCACAGCCTTCACCCCGGAAGCTGTAATGAGGTGAACCATTGGCACCGACGGCCACCATCGCCAGGGTCGTAGGCGCAGCGAAATCCACCAGGTAATCCGGGCGCACGCCTTCATCCTGCAGCACCTGCTGCAAGCGTCGACCAAGATAGTCGGTGGACAGGCCGGCAAACAATGCAGCATCCACCCCCAAACGGCGCAAACCCACCGCGACGTTGAACGGCGAGCCGCCGGCAATCGCCTTGAAATTCACTTTTGAAGCCAGGCCGCTGGCGTCGTCTTCACTGAAGAAATCGAACAGCGCTTCGCCACACACCAGGTACATAGTTATTCACTCTCTAAAGGGTTGCGACATGCTGTTGATAGCGTTCGTAGGCTTGCTGACAGGCCGCCACATTGTCTGCGATCGGCAAGGTTTCGCTGGCGGGATCGAGCTTCACGCAGCGCTCGCAAATGTCCTCCAGGCTGTCTTCATGCCCGTTTTTCCAGGACGTGCACCACGCCGCCTGAATCGCAGCGCCAAGGGCCGCGGCTTCGCTTTGTTCGGTGCAGATGACTGGGGTGTTCATGATGTCGGCGACGATCTGCCGCCACACCGGGCTTTTCGAGCCGCCGCCGATCAGGCAGATGCTGCGGCTTTGTAAGCCATTCTGACGCAGCAGGTCCAGCCCATAACGCAAACCGAAGGTCGTGCCTTCCACCACGGCGCGGCACAGGTTGGCCTGGGTCAGGTTGGTCATGGTCAACCCCAGCAGGCTGCCGGTGGCATGGGGCAGGGCGGGGACGCGCTCGCCGTTGAGGAACGGCAGCATGCTCACGCCTTCGGCACCGATCGGTGCTTGCGCGACGAGGTCGTTGAAATGTTCGATATCCAGCTCGAACAGCTCGCGAATCACCCCGGTCGCATTGGTCAGGTTCATGGTGCAGATCAGCGGCAGCCAGCCACCGCTGGAGGAGCAGAACGTTGCGACGCAAGCGTCCGGACTGACTGTCGGCTGGTCAGCGTAGGCGTACACCGTCCCCGATGAACCGAGGCTCATGGTGATAGCGCCGGGCTTGATATTGCCGGTGCCGATGGCGCCCATCATGTTGTCGCCACCGCCGCTGGAGACCAGCGTCTGCGGGTTGATGCCCAGGTGTTCGGCGATGCTCGGCAGGATCGTGCCGACGGCTTGATGAGCGTCGATCAGCTCCGGCAGCGCGGCTTGCAGTCGCCCGGTGGCATCGATGTCACGCAGCAGCTGCAAGTCCCATTGGCGGCTGCGCACGTTGAAATACCCGGTGCCCGAGGCGTCGCCGTACTCACTGCAACTGCGGCCGGTGAGCCAATAGTTGAGGTAGTCGTGGGGCAGCAGGATGCGCGCGATGCGAGCGAAAATCTGCGGGTGTTGTTCTTTGGTCCAGAGCAGTTTGGAGACGGTGTAGCCCGGCGCGATCACAACGCCGAGGCGTTCCAGCGAGCCTTTTTCGCCACCCAGATGGGCCAGCAGACGGTCGTTTTCCGGGGTGGACTCGGTGTCACACCAGAGTTTGGCCGGACGCAGCACCTGACCCTGATCGTCGAGCAGCACCAGCCCGTGTTGCTGGCCGGAAACGCCGATGCCGAGGATGTCCTGGCCATCGACCTTTGCCGCGAGCAATGCGCGGCGGGTGGCAAGCGCGAAGGCTTCCAGCCATTGCGAGGTGTCTTGCTCGCGACGGCCGTTGGCGCCAGTGATCAGGCTGTGCGCGGCGGCACCCTGGCCCAGCACCTGACCGCTGACGGCGTCGAGGATGATGGCTTTGGTGCCTTGGGTGCCGCAGTCGATGCCGAGGAATAGTTGTTGGTTTGCCATGGGCGGTCCTGCTGGTTTGTAACGTTAATCTGAAAACCACCCCTCACCCCAGCCCTCTCCCCAGAGGGGAGAGGGGGAAAGGGGGCCGATCTTTGTGCTTTTCAAGCCTGAGTTCGACTCGATTTTTCAGGTCGATGTAGCACCAAGAGCAACTCGGTCAGTCCCCTCTACCCCCTGGGGAGAGGGTTAGGGTGAGGGGTGGTTCTCTCTGACACTCAAGCCACCTAGGCCAGCACCCGCTCCAAAGTCCGCGTCACGCCCACATCCCGCAAGCTGTTACAGCACCACTCAAACGCCGCCACAAACTCCGGTGAATGCGGGATCGCCGTACCGAAAATCTCCTCAACCGCCAGCAACCGCTGCGTGATCAACGCATCATCCGCCACCAGCGCCTGACAGAACGCCGCCCGCGGATCAGGAATGCTGTAGGTCTCGCCATTCTCGTCCACGCCCTTCAAATACAACGCCCAAGCGGCCACCACCAATGCCGCGCGCGTCGTCTCTCGTCCATCGGCAATCAATCGATTGATCGTCGGCACAGTGAACTTCGGAAATTTCGACGAACCGTCCGAACACACGCGCTCCAGCTGATCGGCAATCGCCTGGTTGGAGAAGCGCGCCTCCAGGGTGTTTTTGTACTCGGTCAGGTCAATCCCCGGCACGGCTGACAGTTGCGGGGTCACGTCCAGGTCCATGTAGGCACGCATGTAGCGCACGAACAGCGGGTCGTTCATGGTTTCGTGAACGAAGCGGTAACCCTTCAAAAACCCCAGATAAGTCAGTGCCAGGTGACTGCCGTTGAGCAGTTTGATCTTCATCTCTTCATAAGGCGTGACGTCGTCGGTGAACTGCACGCCGACCTTTTCCCAGGCTGGCCGACCGTTGACGAACTTGTCTTCCAGCACCCATTGCACGAAGGGTTCGCAGACCACCGGCCAGGCGTCGTCGATGGCGTGTTTGTCGTGCAGTTGCAGCTTGTGCTCGGTGCTGGTCATAGGCGTGATGCGGTCGACCATCGCGTTGGGGAAACTCACGTTGCTGGCGATCCAGTCCCGCAGATCGGCATCACGCAGGGCGGCGAACGCCAATAACGCTTTGCGAGTGACCGCGCCGTTGTGCGGCAGGTTATCGCAGGACATCAAGGTGAACGCCGGTGTGCCGGCTGCACGGCGTTTGGCCAGTGCGGCGCAGAGAAAACCGAACACGGTTTTCGGTGCGTTCGGGTGCGCCAGGTCGTGCTGGATTTGCGGCAGCTGGGCCATGAACTCGCCGGTGCTGTCGTCGATGCAGTAGCCGCCTTCGGTAATGGTCAGCGAAACGATACGGATCTCGGGGCTGGCGAGCTTGTCGATCAGTGCTTGTGCGCCGTCTTCAGCCAACAGCATGTCGCGAATCGCACCGATCACTCGGACCTCGGTATCGTCGGTATCGCCCAACTCGAACAGGGTGAACAGGTAGTCCTGCTCTTTGAGATCGTCCCGGGCGCGGCGGTCTTCGGCGCGCAGGCCGACGCCGCAAATCGCCCAGTCCAGACCTTCGCCGGTATTCATCAACGCATCGGTGTAATACGCCTGATGCGCCCGGTGGAAACCGCCGACGCCGATGTGCGCAATGCCTTGGCGGGTGTCGCTCAGGGCGTAAGCGGGCAGGACCACCTCGGGGGCGAGGCGGTTGAGGTTCTGTTTATTCAGTTTCATCAGATACTCTCTAAAATCAGGCCGCAGCACGCAACGGGCGGGTCAGCGCCACGCCGTCGGCATCGAATAAATGGCAGTGCTCGGCGTCCAGGTGCAGGCTCAACGACTCGCCATAACGGCTGGCCAGGTCGCCGCGAACGCGCATGGTCAGCGCTTCGCCGGACGAGGTCACCACGTGGCAGAAGGTGTCGCTGCCCAGGCGTTCGCTGACGTCGGCGGTGACCTGCAAGGTGCAGTCGCCGGATTGCGCGAGATTCAGATGCTCCGGGCGAATGCCCAGGGTGACCGCGCCGCCGACGCTCAGGTTGGCGCCGCTCAGCGGCAACGTGATGCGGGTGCCGGCATCCAGCAGCACTTCGCAGCTCTGGCTTTCGACGCGGGTGACTTTGCCCTTGAGGAAGCCCATTTTCGGCGTGCCCAGGAACCCGGCGACAAACAGGTTGGCCGGTTGGTGATACAGGTCCAGGGGCGAGCCGACTTGTTCGACTTTGCCGCCATTGAGTACTACGACTTTGTCGGCCATGGTCATGGCCTCGACCTGGTCGTGGGTCACGTAGATCATCGTGGCTTTGAGTTCTTTGTGCAGGCGCAGCAGTTCCAGGCGCATCTGCACCCGCAGGGCGGCGTCGAGGTTGGACAGTGGCTCGTCGAACAGGAAGATTTTCGGATTGCGCACGATGGCCCGGCCGATGGCCACGCGCTGACGCTGACCGCCGGACAACTGTTTCGGTTTACGTTCGAGCATCGGCCCGAGTTCGAGGATGCGCGCCGCTTCGCCGACTTTCTTCTCGACTTCGGCTTTCGGTACGCCAGCCAGGTCGAGGGCAAAGGACATGTTTTTGCGCACGCTCATGTGTGGGTACAGGGCGTAGGTCTGGAACACCATCGCCAGGTCGCGCTTGGCCGGGCTGACTTCGGTGATGTCGCGGCCATCGAGTTCGATGGTGCCGCCGCTGACTTCTTCCAGGCCGGCAATCAGTCGCAGCAACGTGGATTTGCCGCAGCCCGACGGGCCGACGAACACTACGAATTCTTTATCACGGACTTCGAGATCAATGCCCTTGATGATGGAAAAGCCTTCGAAGCCTTTTTGCAGATTCTTGATTTTCAGGTTGGCCATGATGATGGGCCTCCACTTGTTGTTATTCAGTTGAGCCGTGCGGGCTTTTTTGTGGGAGTGAGCCTGCTCGCGATGAGGCCGTGTCAGTCAGCATCACTGGTGAATGACACTCCGCTATCGCGAGCAGGCTCGCTCCCACAGTGGTCGCGTTGAGTCGGCGATCTTCATTTCACGGCGCCGAACGACAGGCCGCGGACCAATTGTTTCTGGCTGATCCAGCCGAAGATCAGGATCGGCGCGCAGGCCAGGGTCGACACCGCTGACAACTTGGCCCAGAACAGACCTTCGGGGCTTGAGTACGAGGCGATCAACGCGGTGAGCGGTGCGGCTTTGGACGAGGTCAGGTTCAGCGACCAGAACGCCTCGTTCCAGCACAGGATCAGCGACAACAACACCGTGGACGCCAGACCGCCCTTGGCGATCGGCAGCAGCACCCGGACCATTTCCTGCCACAGCGTGGCACCGTCGAGGCGCGCGGCTTCAAGGATGTCCTTGGGGATGTCTTTGAAGTAGGTGTAAATCATCCAGACCACGATTGGCAGGTTGATCAGGGTGTAGATCACGATCAGCGCGATGCGCGTATCGAGCAGGCCGAAACTCTTGGCCAGCAGGTAGATCGGCATCAGCACGCCCACTGGCGGCAGCATCTTGGTGGAGAGCATCCACAGCAGCGTGCCTTTGGTGCGTTTGGTTTCGTAGAACGCCATCGAGTAGGCCGCCGGCACCGCGATCAGCAGGCACAGAGCCGTAGCGCTGAAGGAAATCACCACCGAGTTCCAGGCGAAGCTGAAGTAGTCGCTGCGCTCATTGATGTGCAGGTAGTTCTCCAGCGTCGGCGTGAAGAGGAACTGCGGCGGCGTGGCGAACGCATCGATTTCGGTTTTGAAACTGGTCATCACCATCCAGAAGATCGGGAAGAAGATCAGGATCGCGATGGCCCAGGCCAGGGTGCCGAGCAGCAGGCTTTGCAGACGGCGGGATTGTTGAAGGGTCATGGCGCAGGCCTCAGGCTTTGTCTGTCAGGTTTTTGCCGATCATCCGCACCAGCACGATGGCGGCGATGTTGGCGATCACCACCGCGATCAAACCGCCGGCGGACGCCATGCCGACGTCGAACTGCACCAGCGCCTGGTTGTAGATCAGGTAGGCGAGGTTGGTCGAGGCGTAGCCGGGGCCGCCGTTGGTGGTGGTGAAGATTTCAGCGAACACCGAGAGCAGGAAGATGGTTTCGATCATCACCACCACGGCAATCGGCCGGGCCAGGTGCGGCAAGGTCAGGTGCCAGAAAATCGCGATCGGCCCGGCACCGTCGAGGCGCGCGGCTTCCTTCTGCTCCTGGTCGAGGGACTGCATGGCGGTCATCAGGATCAGGATCGCGAACGGCAGCCATTGCCAGGACACAATGATGATGATCGACAGCAGCGGGTAGTGCGCCAGCCAGTCCACCGGTTGCGCGCCGAACAGTTTCCAGACGTAGGCGAGAATCCCCGACACCGGATGGAAAATCAGGTTCTTCCAGATCAGCGCACCGACGGTGGGCATGATGAAAAACGGCGAGATCAGCATCACTCGCACGATGCCGCGACCGAGAAACTCACTGGCCTCCAGCAGCGCACTGATCAACACGCCGAACACCACGCTGATCAGCAGCACGCTGCCGACCAGCAGCAAGGTGTTGGTGGCGCCGGGCAGGAACCCCGAGTCGCTGAGGAAGTAGCTGAAGTTCTCCAGCCCCACGAACTCGTTTTCGCCGGGGTAGAGCAGGTTGTAGCGGATCAGCGAGAAGTAAACGGTCATGCCCAGCGGCACGATCATCCACAGCAGCAACAACGCCACCGAGGGACTGACCAGGAACCAGCCGGGGTTGGCCAACCGGCTTTTACGCACCGGTTGGGGAATGTCCATGTGAGCTTTGGCAGTTGAAATATTCATGGTGATAGAACCGATTCATGCAGACCTATGAAGATCTAATGTGGGAGCGGGCTTGCTCGCGAAAGCGGTGTGTCAGGCAATATTGATGCTGGATGAAGCGCCGTCTTCGCGAGCAAGCCCGCTCCCACAGTGATTGTGTTTCACCAGTGGGAGCGGGGGTTACCCGCAAAGGGGGTTACTTGGGGTAACCGGCGCGCTTCATTTCACGTTCGGTGGTTGACTGGGCAGCGGTCAGGGCCTGGTCGACCGTGGTCTGGCCGATCAGCGCTGCCGAGAACAATTTGCCGACCTGGGTGCCCACGGCCTGGAATTCAGGAATGGTCACCAACTGGATGCCGATGTACGGCACGGGTTTGAGGGTCGGTTTGCTCGGGTCCGCGGCTTTCAGCGATTCAAGGGTCACCTTGGCGAACGGCGCAGCCTTCATGTACGCATCGCTGTACGTCGATGCGCGAGTGCCTGGCGGCACGTTGGCGATGCCGTCTTTCTCGGCAACCAACGCACCGTATTCCTTGGAAGTGGCCCAGGCGCTGAAGGTTTTCGCCGCGTCCTTGGCCTTGGAACTGGTCGGAATTGCCAGCGCCCAGGAATACAACCAGGCCGAGCCTTTGTCGGTGGTCTCGTGCGGTGCGTAGGTGAAGCCGACGTGGTCGCTGACCTTGCTTTGGGTCTTGTCGGTGACGAAGGAGCCAGCGACGCTGGCATCCACCCAAATGGCGCATTTGCCGCTGTTGAACAGCGCGAGGTTTTCGTTGAAACCGTTGCTCGACGCGCCCGGCGGGCCGGATTTTTTCATGGTGTCGACGTAGAAGTTCAGCGCGTTCTTCCACTCGGGGCCGGTGAATTCCGGCTTCCACTGCTCATCGAACCAGCGCGCACCATAGGCATTGGCGACGGTGGTGATCAGCGCCATGTTCTCGCCCCAGCCGGCCTTGCCGCGCAGGCAGATGCCGTACTGTTCTTTATCCTTATGGGTGAGTTTGCTGGCGAATTCACTGATTTGGGTCCAGGTCGGGTGCTCGGGCATGGTCAGCCCGGCTTCCTTGAACAGGTCGGTGCGGTAATAGGTGATGGAGCTTTCGGCATAGAACGGCAGGGCATACAGCGAACCCTTGACCGACAGGCCTTCGCGCACCGACGGGAATACGTCGTCGAGGGCATAAGACGCCGGCAAATCCTTCATCGGCTCCAGCCAACCTTTGGCGCCCCAGAGTGCGGCTTCGTACATGCCGATGGTCAGTACATCGAACTGTCCGCCCTGAGTGGCGATGTCGGTGGTCAGGCGTTGGCGCAGAACATTCTCTTCCAGCACCACCCAATTGAGCTTGATGTCCGGGTGCTCGGCCTCGAAGGTTTTCGAGAGTTTTTGCATACGGATCATGTCGCTGTTATTGACGGTGGCGATGGTCAGGGTCTGGGCGCCGAGGCTGACGCTGCTGAGGGTCATGCAGGTGAGGGCAAGCAGAGCTTTTACAGAAGGTTGCATCGTGCACTCCTTTTCTGCACCCAGCGGGTACAGAAGGACAGTTATTGTTTTTGTGTCTTCCGACGGCAGGAAGAATGTGCACTGATTACAGCCTTCAATTGATGACGTGACAAATCATCCATCGCACTTCAATCGATACTATTTTGCACTGGACTTTGAGGGGAGAGGTGCAGGGGACGGGTTTTCAGCGGTTAAAGCCTATTGAATACGTACAGGTTTTCAGTGCGAAAACAGGTCTTAACCTGTGGGAGCGGGCTGGCTCGCGAAGGCGTCGTGTCAGTCAATATCACTGTTGAATGATCCACCGCTTTCGCGAGCAAGCCCGCTCCCACAGGGATTTGTGGTTAACCAAGGTTTTGTTCGGTCAACCGCTGCACCGCCAACCGTCGGTAATGCGATGGCGTCATGCCCTTGAGCTGCTGGAAGCGCCGATTGAAGTTGGAAATATTGTTGAAACCCGACTCGAAACACACGTCGGTGACCGGTTTGTTGCCATCGGCCAGCAGCTCGCAGGATTTGCTGATGCGCAGGCGATTGACGAATTCGATGAAGCAGCGGCCGGTGGCTTGCTTGAACACTCGACTGAAATAGGTCGGCTTCATGCCCAAGTGCTCGGCGACTTCTTCCAGCGGCAGTTCCCGAGCGTAATGCGCGAAGATGTAATCCACCGCCCGGTTGGTGCGATCGATAGTGTGCTCGTCGGCCAATTGCGGCGTCGTGGCCCCGGACAGCAGCTGATAGTCGTCAGAGGCAGCCAGCAACTCCAGCAGAATGAAAAAGTGCCCGAGACGCGTCACGCCTTGGGTATCGGCGATGCGCTGCATCAAGGTCATGGCTTGGCGGATGGTGTGCTTGCAGCGAAACTCGATGCCGTACTGGGCGCGCTCCAACAGTGGCGCCAGTGCCTTGAGTTCGGCAAACACCAAGTGGCCGCTGTCGAATAACTCGTCCGTGAAATTGACCAGCATGTCGCGCTTGGGCACCACTTCGTCTTCGGCCACCTGGCTGATCCAGTTGTGGGGCAGGTTGGGGCCGGTGAGGAACAGCGATTGCGGATAGAAATTACCGATGTAGTCACCGATGAATACTTTGCCGGAGCTGGCGACGATCAGATGCAGTTCGTATTCCTTGTGAAAATGCCAACGCACCAGCGGGCAAGGGAATCCGTGCTGACGGTAGATGATGGACAACCCGTTGTGGTCGTCCATCAATTCGTAGGAGGGGTCTGTCACGCGGGCTGTTCGGGTCATATCAGGATGCTTTTCTTGTTATCGCTGTTCGATCATGCCTCTTTTGGCGCCTGCTGTGCCAGCCTGCCACGACTTTCGCTAACGGGGGAGCCGATCGCGCGCTTTTATCAGGTTTACCGTTCGGCAATAAGAGACGATGTTGGACTCTTCAATGAAATCGACGTTGATGATGTTGCATTTTGACGCCCAGTCGCTGGTATTCGGATCGAACCAGGAATCAAGCTCGTCATGAATATCCACGGGGCCACCGAGCGCGCTGTAACTGGTGGCGGAAAGTGACCACGGTGCCCCTGTGCCTGGCGGGTATTTCAGTACATTAATAATGTGCTGCTTCAAATCAGCGGCGTTAGTGACACCGCTGCCAGACCATTTGTGCCTGATCTGCTCGTGAAATACAGTTCGATCAAGAGCGCTGTGCCATGGAGCGGCGACCAGTATCCTTTGCAGTGGGCTGATTTGCTTGAGTCTCTCAAGGCTCAGGCCCTGGTTTTGGACAGGAATCATCCGATGGTCGATAAACCTCAACATCATGTCGTTGAAGTAGTTGAAGTCAAATGGATGCTCGCCATTCTTGAGTTGGTGAAAGTCCACAATGACAAACTCATCTGGATTTTCCATAAGGAATCTATTTAGGTCGGTTATCAGGTCTCCCAGCGTGCGATTAGAGCGATGACTGTCATGTGTAAATATGAATTTTCCTAACCCCGGGGCAGCGGCGTCATAGATCAGGCGGGCGTCAAGTACTCGAGACCCATGACACAGTTGGCTATAGAACGATTCATGCTGACAGGCCACCCAGTGGGGGGGAGGGCCGAAAAAAGGCCAGGGCGCTTTCCAGTCGCAGCCGGCGTTATGAGTGCCAGGCAGCGTCAGTTCGCTGAGCGATAAAGTGTTAATGGCTGGCGTGGCGGACATCCAGTTGTTATTGGCGTAGTTGCTCATTTAATGCATCCTTGCATTAATTTATAAGAAGGGTTGATGGCGCCGAACTTAAGTAAGTTTGGCTGGGTACTTATAAAGTTGAGTGTCAGGCTCGGTCAATAATAGTGATAATGCAAAATGTTTGTTGTTGGCGTAAGTTCTATCGCGGATTCCGATTCTTTGCCTCAATCCATTGCGCCATGTATTGCGTACTTTTGTGATGGTGATGACGCAACATACTTCCCATAAAGTTGTCGTTTCTAAGTTGTGCCAGATGTTGTTGGCAATGCAATAACTTTTCGATCAGTGCCGGACCATGTTCCGATTGTCGATAACGCGCGGAGAGCAACGTTTGCCCAAGGGATTGGGCGTCCGTCCACAGAGCCTCGTCCTTGTACAGCTGAACCGCGCACTCGGCGAACGCCTGTGCCGTTCGGGTCACAGCTCCCGGCCAGAGATGTTCGCCATGCATCGCTTCTGCGCCGATTGGCGTTGTGACGGTGGGCGTGCCACACAACATGGCGTCGACAATTTTGCCTTTGATTCCGGCACCGAAGCGTAGGGGGGCCAGACAAATCCGCGCGCCAGACATGACCTGCAATGCATCTTGCGCCCAGTTCATCACATGAAAACCCTGGCCGGGGTTGTGCAATGCCGTCGCTTTGGGCGGTGTGTAGGCACCGTAAATGTGCAATTGAGCCTTTGGCAATTGTTCGCGGATCAGCGGCCAGATAGTGGTTTTCATCCAGAGCACCGCATCCCAGTTCGGCGCATGACGGAAGTTGCCGATGCTGAGAAAGTGCGCGCGGTCTTCAAAAGAAACCGGTGGCACGCTCGGTAGATCGACCATCAGCGGGCACCAGTGCAGCAAGTGGCGCGGCAGCTTGAATTGCTCGACCAGCAACTCGATCTCTACTTCAGAAATCATCAGATTCAGGTCGCAACGATAAATCGCTGCGATTTCCCGTTTGGCCAGATCGGTCTCGGCCATGAGCTCAAACTCTTCGCGTAACGCTGGCGCGAATAGCTCATTGAAGTCATTGGCGTCATCACTCGCCTTCAAACGCTCCTTGAGGCGTTGATGGCGGGCATCTCGCAGGCTTTGCAGGTCGGAAGTCTCAAGCACGCGCAAGGCATCCGGGCAGTGCTTCTCAACTCGCCAGCCGAACTGTTCTTCCATCATGAACCGATCGAACAAAACGATATCCGGGGCCAGTTCGCTGATGAACGTGTCGAAACTGCTGTTGTTCAATTCGATCGGAACTTCGCGAATGCCCAACACCGTCAGGTCTGCCCGATGCTCACCGGAGCTGGCCGGACTACTGAAAGTTATGTCCCAGCCTTGCTGCAAGAAAGTCTCGAGAATTTGCATCATATGCCCACCGGCCGCTGAAGAGCGGGGCTCGGGCCAGACGTAACCGATGACCAGGACTTTGGTTGCGTGGGGCTGGGTCATGAACCGGTATTCCTTGATGTAGGTAGAGAGTGGACGCGAGAGAGGGGCACCATTAAATCACAGCAGACGGAACTGAAGTTCATCTCACGGGAATGGAACCCTGTCCTAGATTCAGCCGTATAGGTCCGGTAATGCGCTTGTTTCCGGCTCCCTTCAACATTGCGCGTAGATGGGAGAGATTGGCTTGAAAAGCCGGAGCATTCGTCACCGACTGACTCAGTAACGAAGTAACAACGGCTTGGGAGTCAGCATTAAGTAAACCGGGCGCCTCGTTTAGAAACGGCACGATGTCACCCTCCGATGGGTTGAGCAGCACTCCGACATCTTTACCGGCAAGCCTGCTGGAGGGGGCAATATACTCACTACCCTTGGCCAGATTGAGCAATTCGGATACTTCCGTGTCACCCAGCCCCGAGGACTTACTAAGGCTTTTGTCTGCGTAGAAAAAATCCAGAGTGCCTGGCCCGCCATGAGACATTTCGTGCACCAATATGTCGGCGATTCTGCTGTCGTCGTATTTCATGCGTCGGTAGTAATGATTTAGTTGGTCGGCATAGAACACTATGAATTGTTCGTGTGCTTGATCTGCCTTCGTAGAGGCTTGCCAAGCCTTGTAGCGATTGGTGTAAAGTCCGCCCATTACATCCCCTGCGCTGGATCCATCAACCATGAAGTTACTGATCGAGACAGTCTTGAGATCGTCTCTCATGATTTTGAGACCGTCCAGATACCATTCGATCACCTCATCCGAGTCCGAACCGAAGAACGCCTTGAGTACGAATTTGCTGTCACCGTCGTGAATTCGCTTGCCCAGTACGTCAATTGCAAAGTCGATTTTTCGGCCCGCAATGGGTAACGCGTTGGTGATGACGGTTCGTGCATAGCTTTTAGGCATGACTCGATGCAATCCGGGTACTCGCACCAAATCATTGGTGACACGAAAGTTCTTCAAAGCGGGGCCCCACGGTTCGCCGGTCCGCAGATTGAGGGCATACCACTGGTGCTTGTGGCGAATAGCCAAAATTGAGACAGCTTCACCAGAGTCTCCCAGCGATTGCCATGTACCTCGCCTGACATCCGTACGATTGGCCGCCCTGAACAAGTCATAGGATTGTGCGCGTCCCGTGAGCCGTTGCAGCTGAAACGTCGCGTTGTCCAGGGCAACCGCTCCCTGTTTGCTCAATTTAAGGAAACCCTTTTTAAGCAGATTGACACCACCAAACAACAATTGAGGCGTGCCATCCAAAGGATTGAGGATTGAGAGCGTCACACCGACACCAATCCTGGCCAAATGGGCGGTTTTTGCGGCCAGGGAGGCGGTCTTGGCCGCTGCGTTCGCAAACTGTGCAGGGACACCGATCACCACCGCGAGAATCGCAAGCCCATCGATGATGCACCCGACGGCACCTTCAGCCTGGCGGGTCTTGTCATCCGAAGAGAGGTCCTCAATGCATTTTTTGAACGGCACAATCAAATCAATGAGGAAGGTGCCTATGCGCTCGGCTTTTTCTCGCTCAAGTTCCAGCGCCGTTCTACCCTCGGCATTGCGGTACAGTTCTTCATACGTCGCGAAGGGGCGGTGCTTGAAGATGAAGCGAGCGATAGCCTCAAACTGTTCGGTGCAAAAGCTATGGTATGGACTACTGCGCAAGGGTGGAAGTATCGACGGGACAGACAGTACTCCGAGTTTTTCGATCACCGCCGTACTGGAAATATCGTCTCGAGGTGCAACTCCCTGACTGTAAGCGACGAAATCAATCGGCAGGTGAAAGGGGGCGATCGCCGGACTTGGGTCAGTCAAGTTTCCCTTGAAGTCCAACCGGGAAGTTGAATTTAATTTGCCCGAGTCGACAAGTAAGCGACCCAGCCTGGTATTTTTTCGACATTCGCCCCGCAGAGTGAACACTTCATAACAGCTGACGCGGCCCTGGTAAGTCGCACAGAGGACTATTCCGTAACGGCAGATGGCCGCGTCTTTGTCGATTTGTCTCTCTGTCCGTTGCGCAGGTTGGGTGTTCACGCCGACAAGGCCGACTGAACTGGCTGGCGTGCTGTGCAGGGCCGCTACCGACTCTCGAATCGTATAAAAACTGATTTCGCCCACCTGAAGTGCGATCCGGTCCTGATCGGGCAACTGTGCCAGAGCGAGTTTTATATTAGTGACGACACCGGCTTCAAGTTTTTCATAGTAGGCATCGAATGCAGGATCAAACAGCTCACTCACAGGATACAACGATGTGATTTGCGGGAAAGACTTATAAATGCTGGTACCACTTCGGTCCCACTCACCTAATGCAAGATCATCAGACATGTGCAAATCCACCATCGACATCTTTAGTGACGATCCGCGATTGGCGTAAAATCCTTTCCCTGCCTGTACCAGAATTTTTTTGTCGAGATAGTCGCACCCTGGAAGTTCTTTTTGCAACTGTGAAAGTGCGAGGGCCTGCCGGGAAGGCAGGGGGCTGGTGAGTGCATGGATAACACTATCGAAGTGACCGATATATTCGCTGAAGGCGGCAGTCGCAACATGCAATGCGTGTTCATTGTAATTGCCATGCGTATCAGCCGAAATCACTCCATTTAATGCTGCCCAGTTGATAATAGGGTTGATCGCCACAACACTGTGTAGCAGCGAGAGTTCTGAAGTCACAGGCTCAAGCGCCGCAAAATCCAGCAGCTGACTGTACGTCATCATCCGAGACGATCCGGGGTCATTGAGCTCGGCCAACGCTACGGCCTGACTGAATGTGACCCAGGCCGGGGAGCCCAGTCGCAATGACTCGGGCAGGTCCCTGACGAGAAACTCAGGCGCGATACCCGCAAGGAGGATAAACGAAGCCAGCGGTGTCGCACGGCCTGCCTCTTTGTTCAATCCGGCGAGGTGATCTTCAAGATCCCCACGAACAGCGAGGGGACTACGATCAACGTTACCAGGCTGATAGAGGTCATAGCCCGCGATCTGATTTCGTGTTTGGCCAGCCGATGAATCAAATCCAAGAATGACCGCTGCCAACAGCAACGACTGTACGTGTTCTTTACAGGCGTATTGTCCATCATCGGTGCCATACCACTCCACAGCGGCGAGGTATTCGCGTCCATATTCTATGGCTCTCTCGGTTTCCAGGATCTGGTCCAGCAGGTAACCGGCTCCCGCTTCCACCTGTTCGATGGATTTATCTGAAATGACTGGTCGAGCGAGCTCCTCCAGAATTTCATGAGGGTGCTTGAACACCTCACGGGTGAGCGCCATCACTCGCTCACGTTCCGCTGCGCTCAGCAAAAACGGGGAGCTTTCAGCGCCCGAGATTGCTTGCCAGTAGTTACCAACCGGAGAGGCATCGGGTAAATCGAGGTGTAGAAACCTGATCAGGTTTTTTGTTTCGCCCACCGTCTTCGGGATATTGAACTGATGGAAGGTTAGCCACTGTTCAACGCTAATAGGGTCGTTGAAGTAAATATAACCGCCCGCCATCTCTGCCAATTCACCTATCACTGATAATGAATGTTCGAGACCAGGAAAATATCTAAGTTCATCCCTCAGGCTTATCCAAGGGGTGTGTCGGCGAACATCGAGATCACCGCGCACATTGACTCTAAGACAAGTTTCTTTGTCAAAAATAGTCAGGGCTTCGCTGAGCTTGGAAAAGTCGGAAGTGTGAACAATTTTTTCCAGAAGCACTCTTCCTGGCTCATAGGCCTGATCAAACGGAGTGCCTGGGCGGTGGGGAATATGGATATTCGAAAGATCGACAGGTTTATTGTCTTCTGCGCCCTGAATGATAATTTCAAGTGCACGAATAAAATCCTCTTGTTCGCCTCGAATTGCTTTTGTCAGTTCAAAGTTGTCAGGTGTCGGAGGGGGCGAGGTGATGATACTGCTCATAAGTAAATCCGTTGACTTTGTGTGGGCTGATAGTTGGCGGAAATACTCTTTTAATTCGATCTGGGAAGCAAAGAGCGTTGTGTTAATGCGTATTTCGATAGCGAATTTTTATAAGTTGTGTTCATTCGCGAAGGCACACGGCCTAAGGGTAATAAATAGACGATGTTTGCCGGCAAGGCGGCAAACTATTGGAGAGAAGAATCAGTTTCAGGGGCAGTAAGTTATTGATGTTGTATTAAACGACAGCAAGCGTGGCACTGAACTGAACGCTCTGGCTGCAGGCGCAAGAAAATGAATGACCAAGAACAGTCAAGGAAACACGACAACCCCACCGAGCAAAACGGTCGAGATTGTCGTGTCTTGATTCACTGACCCAGGGTGGCGGGTAGTGTTCTGCAAAACGCCTCATCGGCGGGTGGTGCCTGATTCGGATACGTATCCGGCAGAACCTTGACCATCGTCGTTTCGATAACGCCGTCTGCGTACTCAGCCTCGAAGAACGCTGCGCTCCAACCCACCTTGGGAGCACGGAGAGTCGCATGGACTTCCGTGGAGGCCGGCAACTGTGCTGCGGTGTAGCGCACGCCGCAGTTGTACCTGAAGTCCCGGGCCTTTGGGTTGTGGGCTGTCCACTGGGTCATCCTGATTGGCATTTCGGACAAGGTCAGTTGCAACGTGGTCGATGTGGCGTCCAGGCGCTGTTCCTGTGTCTTTAACCTCGGTGCGGTATTGCCGGCCTGCCGCCGCTTGATGTAAGGAATCAGGTTCGCTTCAACAAACGCCCGCACATCGTGGGCGGCATTGGGAATGACCCGAAGTGTATTGTCACCCGGCAGATCCGCAAGATACTGGCGCGAAGCATCCGGGATGAAGAAGTCATCGCCACTGGCGTTGACGATGTATTTCGGGATCTTCAAGCGGTCGATGTAGCCGGACAGATTTCGATAGTTCATCGGATCTTCGACTTGCAGCAACTTCTTGAACGGCTCGCTCTTGCGTTGGGCGATCACGCCTTGCGAGTAGTAGTCGAAGTACGCCAGAGGCCAGTTACCGCCGTAAGCCAGAAACGTCTGGTCGAACACTTTGTCCGTGTTCAAGACGTCTATGACAAACGGCACGATGCTATCGACGCGTGAGTCCGCAAGGGCGGACAGCCATACCGCCCAACCGCGTTTCGAAGCGCCGGTGGCAAGAAAACTCACCACCTGGCCTGGCTGTGTTTCCTTTTGCGTCAGGTCCATGGCCTTGACCAGCGCTTCCATCATCGGCACATGCAGCGACATAAAAGGTTGTTGTTCCGGGGCCTGCATGAATAGTTTCCAGCTGCGGGCAACGCTGTCATCTTCCGTGCGCGGCACGCCGTCATTGCTGTAGGTCAAATACTGGTTAGGGACATTGCTGACAGCCACTACGATCAAACCGGTTTGCCGGGCAATGTTGAGCAGTGTTTGCTGCGAAAAGTTATTGGGTGCTCCCGGAGACCCACCGGGCAAAGGGTTATTAACGCCGTCATTGGCGACCAGCACGGCGCGCGTCCCCTTTACGTTGTCGGGAATGTACAGGTCGACTCCATGAATCCAGTCTGCCGGGGCGACTTGAGCGCTCTGGCCCCAGGACTGTGACCTCAGCTCGAAGCGCCGGATATTGACGCCGGGCTGTTGCTCTTGCCCCTTGCTGATGTAGCGCAGCGGTTGCGTCGCTGCGGCTTTGCGATAGCAGCTCAATACTTCGCTGAACGCCTGTCCGCTCTGTTCAAAGCAGTGCTGGGGATTGTCGGAAGAGGCTGACTGGCAACCATATCCGGCGATGAGCATCAGTAACAATCCGCTGATTTTCAAATAATGTGCGTAGCGTTCGGTTTGATTCGGCATGGACTCGGTTCCTTATGAGTGGGAATCACCGGTCCAATCAAACGCCAGGCGGGCGGCCTTTTCTACTGTCAGAGTTGACAGGTCAGAGCCGATAAACGCCGAAAAATGCAGCCTTGCGTCGGTTTATGCAGAAATGGAGGGGGCGCAGCCCCAGTCAACTGTCTCAGGCCAGCATGCCTTTGACCTTGTCGCGCAACTGATCAATGGAAAACGGTTTTCCGATCACGTGCATACCTTCGGGCACATCCATGCTTTCGGCATAACCGCTGGCAAACAGGATGGGCAGCTCGGGACGCAGCATCCGCGCCTGGGTGGCCAATTCACGGCCGTCCATCACCGGCAAACCAACGTCGGTCATCATCAAATCGATGTACTGGTCTTCATCGTTGAGAAACTCCAGCGCCTGTTCGCTGCCATCGGCCTCGAGCACCTTGAACTCGAGTTCCTCCAGCACATCGACAATCAGCATGCGCACGATGGCGTCGTCTTCGACTACAAGGATGATGGACGCGGTGGCGGACATAGTGGGTTCTCAGAGAATGAATTCGCGGTTGTCGGTCGATCGAAATCGCCGGGCTCTTGCTTGAGTAAGTGACGGAACCCGACAAGTTCCCACGCGGTAGAAAAAAGAATAGCCGCACACGTGCCGGCAAGGATAACCGCTCCTTTGCGGTGGAGCAGTGGAATGTAGGATTTTGCGCGGAAAGGTATCAGATAGTTGGATCAAACCGGCGCTTTTGGGGCAAACTCCTTGGTTTTCAACAGTTCGACAAGGTTTCCCCCCATGACATCCGCGTCTTCGGTTGATGAGCAACGATTCCGCAAACTCCTGAGCCGCAACCTCAGCCTGCCGTTGGGTGTCGGCGTGCTCAGTGCAGTGTTCTTTGTTTCGCTGATTACTTACCTGCTGTCGATGATCCAGTGGGTCGAGCACACCGACCGGGTGATCAATAACGCCAATGAATCGATCAAGCTGACCGTCGATCTGGAAACCGGTATGCGCGGCTTCCTGCTCACTGGCGACGAGCACTTCCTTGAACCCTACGAAACGGCCAAGCCGCGAATCGCTGTCGCCCTCAATGCCTTGCTCGACCTGACCGCGGACAACCCGGTGCAGACCGACCGTCTGCACCGGCTCCAGGCCTTGCAGAATGAGTGGGGCACTTACGCGCAGTCCCTGATTGAATTGCAGCGATCCAGCGGCGATTACCGCAGCGCGGTCAAAGCCGGGCGCGGCAAGCGGCTGACCGATGAGATCCGCAAGCAATTCGAAGACGTGATCGACATGGAGCAACAGTTGCGCACCACGCGCAACGAAGAAGTGCGCCGTACCACGATCTGGAGCATCAGCCTTTACCTGTTATTCATCGCCGGGATCAGCGCCTTGCTGGCCTATATTGGTCGTCGGGATTTGCTCAACCTTTCGCAAAGCTACAGCGCCACCCTCGCCAGGCAACAGGCCAGTGCCCAGCGTCTGGAACAGCAAGCCTGGCTGCGCAATGGCCAGACTGAACTGGCCGAACAAGTGCTGGGGCAACTGTCGCTGAATCTGCTGGGCCGCAACATTCTGCAATTCTGCGCGCAGTACCTGGGCACCGCCGTCGCCGCCATTTATGTCCGCGAAGACCATGGCGGTCTCAAGCGCATTGCTTCTTACGGTTTCTCCCGCGAGCAGGAAGCGCGCGAACAGCAGATTTACAGCGATGAAGGCATTGTCGGGCAGGTAGCGCACCAGGCTCGCTTGATCCGTCTCGATGACGTACCGAGCGGTTACTTCAAGGTCAGCTCCGGCCTGGGTGAAGGTCTGCCGCACAGTGTGCTGGTGGTGCCGACCAGTGATGACGATCGGGTCAACGGTGTGATCGAGCTGGGTTTCCTGCGCCCGCTGACGGACCGCGATGTCGAATTGCTTGAACTGATTGCCGGCAACATCGGCACGTCCATCGAGGCCGCTCGCTATCGCCAGCGTCTGCAGGAAGTGCTGGCTGAAACCCAGCAGCTCAATGAAGAGCTGCAAGTCCAGCAGGAAGAACTCAAGACCGCCAACGAAGAGCTGGAAGAGCAGTCGCGGATTCTCAAGGAATCTCAGGTGCATCTGGAGACCCAGCAGGTCGAGCTTGAACAAACCAATGAGCAGCTCGCCGAACAGGGGCAGATCCTGGCGGAACAGCGCGACGCCATGGACCTGAAGAACACCCAGCTCAATCAGGCCCAGCTCCAGCTCGAAGAACGCGCCGAAGAGTTGCAGCGCTCGAGCAAGTACAAGTCTGAATTCCTCGCCAACATGTCCCACGAGTTGCGCACGCCGCTGAACAGCTCGTTGATCCTGGCCAAGTTGCTGGCGGAAAACCCTCAGGAAAACCTCAGCGCCGAGCAGGTCAAGTTTGCCGAGTCGATCTATTCCGCCGGCAATGATTTGCTCAACTTGATCAACGACATTCTCGACATTTCCAAGGTCGAGGCCGGCAAGCTTGAGATGCGACCGGAAAACACCAGTGTCGCGCGTCTGGTGGATGGTTTGCGCGGGATGTTCCAACCCCTGGCGACCGACAAGAAACTGGATTTCCACGTCGAGGTGCAGGCCGGTGCGCCGATGATGATCTTCACCGACCGCCAGCGTCTGGAGCAGGTGATCAAGAACCTGCTGTCCAACGCGGTGAAATTCACCGAAAAAGGCGAAGTCAGCCTGACAGTTGCCAGTCAGCCCGCCGACGGTATTGCCTTTATCATTCGCGATACGGGGATTGGCATTGCTGCGGACCAGCAGGACGGTATTTTCGAAGCCTTCCGCCAGGCCGATGGCACCACCAATCGCCGTTACGGCGGCACCGGCCTGGGCTTGTCGATTTCCCGTGACCTGGCCGCTTTGCTCGGCGGCTCCATCAGCGTCACCAGCGAGCCGGGGCAGGGCAGTGTGTTCACCCTGGTGTTACCGCAGCAATACGTTGAACCGGGCGAAGAGCCTGTCGAACCGATGAGAGCCACGCCGGTTGCCATAACACCGAGAGTAACGCCCGCCGCGCCGGTGCCGTTGATTGCCGAAGTCGATATTCCGCGTTTCGACGACGATCGCACCAAAGCGCCATTCGCCACGCGTTGCATTCTGGTGGTGGAAGACGAGCCGAACTTCGCCAATATCCTTTACGACCTGGCGCATGAGCTGGGTTATCAGTGCCTGGTGGCGCACGGGGCGGACGAGGGTTACGACCTGGCCAGGGAATTCATCCCGGACGCCATTCTGCTGGACATGCGTCTGCCGGATCATTCCGGGTTGACTGTGTTGCAACGCCTGAAGGAACACGCCGAAACCCGACACATTCCGGTGCATGTGATTTCCGTGGAAGACCGGGTCGAAGCCGCGATGCACATGGGGGCCATTGGTTACGCGGTCAAACCGACCACCCGCGAAGAACTCAAGGACGTGTTTGCCCGCCTTGAGGCCAAGCTGACCCAGAAAGTCAAACGCGTCCTGCTGGTCGAAGACGATGATTTGCAGCGCGACAGCATTGCCCGGCTGATCGGCGACGAGGACATCGAGATCACAGCCGTTGGCCTGGCACAAGATGCGCTGGACCTGCTGCGCACGACGATTTTCGATTGCATGATCATCGACCTGAAGCTACCGGACATGCTCGGCAACGACTTGCTCAAGCGCATGTCCACGGAAGATATCTGCTCGTTCCCTCCAGTGATCGTCTACACCGGGCGCAACCTGACCCGGGACGAAGAAGCCGAGCTGCGCAAGTATTCGCGCTCGATCATCATCAAGGGCGCGCGCTCGCCAGAGCGTTTGCTCGATGAGGTGACACTCTTTCTGCACAAAGTCGAATCCGGGTTGTCCCATGAGCGCCAGAGGATGCTCAAGACCGCGCGCAGCCGCGATAAGGTCTTCGAGGGTCGCAAGGTGCTGCTGGTGGACGACGACGTACGCAACATCTTCGCCCTCACCAGTGCCCTGGAGCAAAAGGGTGCAGTCGTGGTCATCGGTCGGAACGGCCGTGAAGCGATTGAAAGACTGAATGAAGTCGAGGACATCGATTTGGTGTTGATGGACGTGATGATGCCGGAGATGGATGGCTACGAAGCCACTATCGAGATCCGCAAGGACCCGCGCTGGCGCAAGCTGCCGATCATTGCGGTGACGGCCAAGGCCATGAAGGACGATCAGGAGCGCTGCTTGCAAGCGGGCTCCAACGATTACCTGGCCAAGCCCATCGACCTGGATCGCCTGTTCTCGCTGATTCGCGTGTGGTTACCGAAGATGGAACGCATTTAGTGGAACGCAATTTTTCAGTGGAGCGAAATAGCGAAATCGAAATTCGCTTGTTGATCGAGGCGATCTACCTCAAATACAGCTATGACTTTCGCGACTATTCCGGCGCTTCGATCAAGCGCCGGGTCAATCACGCGTTGAGCCAGTTCGAGTGCACGACCATTTCAGCGTTGCAGGAAAAGGTCCTGCACGACCCGACGGCATTCATGCAGTTGTTGCAACTGCTGACGATCCCGGTCAGCGAAATGTTCCGCGACCCTTCGCATTTCCTGGCGATCCGCAGGGAAGTGGTGCCGCTGCTCAAGACTTACCCCTCGATCAAGATCTGGATCGCTGGTTGCAGCACCGGTGAGGAGGTCTATTCGATGGCCATTCTGCTGCGCGAAGAAGGCTTGCTCGATCGCACCATCATCTACGCCACTGACATCAATCCGCGCTCGCTGGATAAAGCCAAGCAAGGGATTTTCTCCATGGATAGTGTCCGCGCCTACACTCATAATTACCAGCAGGCAGGTGGCCAGCGTTCGTTCGCCGAGTACTACACGGCGGCTTACGGTTACGCCATTTTCGACAAGACGCTGTGTGAGAATGTGACCTTCGCCGATCACAGCCTGGCGACTGACAGCGTCTTTTCAGAAACTCAATTGATTTCGTGTCGTAATGTTTTGATTTATTTCAATAAAAAGCTTCAGGATCGTGCTTTCGGTTTGTTTCATGAGTCCCTTTGTCATCGAGGATTTTTGGTGCTGGGCAGCAAGGAAACCCTGGATTTTTCGGCCTACGGTAACCAGTTCGAACCGTTGGTCAAACAAGAACGGATTTACCGCAAATCATGAACAGTGCAGCGGATTTGCCTTCTATAGAGGCTATCGTGATCGGCGCATCGGCCGGCGGTGTGGAGGCGTTGCTGAGTATCCTCAGCCCATTGCGAAAAGGCTTCAAGCTGCCGATCATCGTGGTTTTGCACTTGCCGGACGAACGTCGAAGTTATCTGGTCGAGGTGTTCGCACGGCGAGTAGCCATGCCTGTACTGGAAGCCCGCGACAAGACGCTGGTCGAAGCGGGAACGCTGTATTTCGCGACGCCGGGTTATCACTTGTCGGTGGAGCACGACCGCAGTTTTTCCTTGAGCCTGGAAGCCCGCGTGCATTATTCGCGACCGGCCATCGATTACCTGTTCGAGTCGGCCTCCGATGCCTACGGTTCAGCTCTGGCTGCGGTGTTGTTGACCGGCGCCAACCGTGATGGCGCCCGCGGCCTGGCCCAGGTCAAGCGTCGTGGTGGCATGACCATCGTTCAGGACCCGGACGAAGCCCAGGTCGCGACCATGCCTCAGGCGGCGCTTGATTTACACCAGCCGGACCATATTCTCCCTATTTGCGGCATCGGCCGTCTGCTAGTCGAGCTGGAACGAATCGCATGCTAAGTACTATCCAGGCCAAACTGCTGATCGTCGACGATCTATCGGAGAACTTGTTGGCGCTCGAAGCGTTGATCAAGCGCGAAGACCGTATCGTCTATAAAGCCTTGTCCGCCGACGAAGCCTTGTCGCTGTTACTGCAACACGAATTCGCCATGGCCATTCTCGACGTGCAGATGCCTGGCATGAATGGCTTCGAACTGGCCGAGCTGATGCGCGGCACGGAAAAGACCAAGAACATTCCGATCGTGTTCGTCAGTGCGGGCGGTCGTGAACTGAACTACGCGTTCAAGGGCTATGAAAGCGGCGCCGTGGATTTCCTCTACAAGCCGCTGGATATCCATGCGGTCAAGAGCAAGGTCAACGTGTTCGTCGAACTGTATCGCCAAAGCAAGGCGATGAAACAGCAGGTCGAAGAGCTGGAGCAAAGCCGCCGCGAGCAGGAAGCGCTGCTCAAGCAGTTACAGAGTACCCAGCTGGAACTGGAGCAAGCGGTGCGCATGCGCGATGACTTCATGTCCATCGTTGCCCACGAAGTCCGCACGCCGCTCAATGGCCTGATCCTCGAAACCCAGTTGCGCAAGATGCACCTGGCCCGGGACAACGCGGCGGCGTTCACCCTGGACAAAATGCACGCGATGGTCGACCGCGACGAGCGGCAGATCAAAAGCCTGATCCGCTTGATCGAAGACATGCTCGATGTGTCACGGATTCGCACTGGCAAGTTGTCGATCCGACCGACGCGCTTTGATCTGTCGGCGCTGGTTCGCGGTTTGTTGCAGAACTTTGCACCGCAGATCGATGCTGCCGAGTCCTCGGTCATCCTGGAGGCCGAACAACCGGTTGTGGGCAACTGGGACGAATTTCGCATTGAACAGGTGATTTCCAACCTGCTGACCAATGCTTTGCGCTACGGCGCCAAGAGCCCAATCACCGTTAAGGTGTACAGTGAGAGCGATCAGGCTTGGGTGGAAGTGCGCGATCTGGGGATCGGCATCGGCGAAGAGAACCAGAAGCGTATTTTCCAACAGTTCGAACGCGTCACGGCCAAACACGCTGTCGCGGGGTTGGGCCTGGGGTTATTTATTTCCGAGCAGATTGTGGCCGCCCATGGCGGTTTTATTACCGTCGAAAGCCGGATTGGCGAAGGCGCCTTGTTTCGCGTTTGTCTGCCGCTGTAGGAAAACAGCCAGATAAACGCAACCTCTGATCGACCCCACGGTCGTATCAGCAGCTATTGACCGAACAAAGGCTTCCCATGAGTGAAGATGCACAAGACGTCGTATTGATCGTCGAAGATGACCCCTCGATTTTGATGGTGCTGTCGGCCTATCTGTCGGGTGAGGGCTACCGGGTATTGCAGGCCGAAAACGGCGAGCAGGCCTTCGAAATTCTGTCGAGCAAACCGCACCTGGACATGATGATCACCGATTTCCGCCTGCCGGGCGGGATCTCTGGCGTGCAGATTGCGGAACCTGCGGTGAAGCTGCGACCGGAACTCAAGGTGATCTTTATCAGCGGTTATCCGCAGGAGATCCGCGAGACGGACAGCCCGATCACCCGTAAGGCGCCGATCCTGGCCAAGCCGTTTGATCTGGATGTGCTGCAGGAGCTTATGCAGGAAATGCTTTCGTAAGGCCTTAAGGCGAGCGAGAACCTGTGGCGAGGGGGCTTGCCCCCGTTGGGTCGCGAAGCGGCCCCTACACCTTTTCATATACACCGCGTTGCCTGGATACACGACTGCTTCGCAGCCGAACGGGGCGATGCGGCGTTCCGACAAGCCCCCTCGCCACAATATTGGGTGTGCCTGCAGCTGGGGCATTCAGATCCGGATCATCTCCCGCACCTTCGCCGTCAACAGATCGAAGGTGAAGGGCTTGGTGATCATCTGCATGCCTGGATCAAGGAAACCACCGCGCACCGCCGCGTGCTCGGCGTAGCCGGTGATGAACAACACCTTCAGATCAGGCCGGTATTGCCGGCCGATTTCCGCCAGTTGCCGGCCATTCATGCCGGGCAATCCAACGTCGCTGATCAACAGATCGATGCGCTGCCCGGAATCGAGAATCGGCACTGCGCTGTCCGCATCGCCAGCCTCGACGAAGGCATAGCCCAGGTCACTCAATACGGTACTGACCAACACCCGCACCGCCGGATCGTCCTCGACGATCAGCACCGTTTCGCCATTCTGCGCGAACGGAGCGTGCTGGACGTTCACCGGGCTGTCCTTAGGCAGGTCACCGTCGAATCGCGGCAGAAACAGACTCACCGTGGTGCCTTCGCCCACTTCACTGTGAATGGTGACGTGGCCGCGCGATTGTTTGCTGAAACCATAAATCATCGACAGTCCAAGGCCTGTGCCCTGACCGATAGGCTTGGTGGTAAAGAACGGGTCAAAGGCCCGGTTGATGGTGCTTTGCGGCATGCCACACCCGGTATCCGTGACGCTCAGCACCACGTAATCACCCGGTTGAAGGTTGCTTTGCGTCTCGGTGAAGTCACGGTCCAGGTACTGATTGCTGGTTTTTACCACCAGTTTGCCGCCATCGGGCATCGCATCCCGAGCATTGATCACCAGATTGAGCAGGGCGCTTTCCAGTTGATTGGGGTCAGCCTCGGCCACCCAGAGTTGCTCGTTCAGCTGCATGTCCAGCTGAATGGTTTCGTTGATGCTGCGCTGAAGCAGTTCGCCCATGGACACCACCAGGGTATTCATCTCCACGGGTTTGGAGTCCAGCGACTGACGCCGGGAGAACGCCAGCAGGCGGTGGGTCAGGCCCGCCGCGCGGTTGGCTGAGGTCACGCCGAGGTCGATCAGGCTGTCCAGATCCTCGGTGCGCCCACGAGCCAGACGTCGGCGCAGCAGCTCCAGGCTGCCGATGATGCCGGTCAACATGTTGTTGAAGTCGTGGGCAATGCCGCCGGTGAGCTGGCCGACCGCTTCCATCTTCTGCGATTGGCGCAGGGCTTCTTCATTGTGTCGCAGCTGGGCGGTGCGTTCCTCAACCTGCTGTTCAAGGGTTTCGAGGGTGTTTTGCAGTCGCAGTTCGCTTTGACTCAAATCGATCATCCGGTCCCTGGCTTCGTACTGTCGTCGACGACCGCGCAATGCGGCGGTCACCAGGCTGATCAACGTGACCGGGTGAAACGGACGCTCAAGAAAGGTCACGTTCCCCAGCTGTGGGCCGTAGCGCGATGCCGGGTTCTGTTCCGGGCCGCCGTGGTAGGTCATCAATACAATCGGCAGGTCGGACCAGGCCGGCTGTTGCTCAATCAGCCCGAGCAGCGGTTCAAGATCACCGCCCAGCAAGGCCTCGGAAGAGATCAGCAGTAATCCTGCCCCTTGCTGCAGTTCACTGCACAACGCCACCAGGTCTCGAGTAATGACCCCGTCGTAGCCCGCTTCATTGAGCATCATCAGCGCAATCTGGCTGTCGCGACCCAGCGGCGCGAGAATGATTGCACGCTCGGACATCGCTTTCTGGGCGATCACGGGCTTTGTTCCTCAAGCAGAGGATTGCTGGCACCCAGATAGGTCGGGACACCGCGCAATACCCCCTGAAATGCATCCAGCGGTTCACCAATGGTCATGCCCTTAGCGCTGATGCGGTATTCACGAATGGTCGATTCATGGCTGCCCGTGCGTTTCTTGATGATCGAAATCGCCCGGCGCACCTTGCCCAGTGCCTCGAAGTAGCGCAGCAGGACGACCGTGTCGGCCAGATAGGTGATGTCCACGGGGGCTTGCATGTCACCGACCAGTCCATGCTGGGCGACGGTCATAAAGGTCGCGGCACCCTGGCGATTGAGGTACAGCAGCAACTCGTGCATGTGCAGTACCAGGGCGTTTTCTTCCGGCATCGCTGCCTGATAGCCATTGATGCTGTCGATCACCACGGTCTTGATATTGCCCTCATCGACGCAGCGACGAACCCGGTAGGAAAACTCCCCGGGGGACAACTCGGCCGCGTCCACTTGCTCGATCAGCAGGTTGCCGGTGTCTTGCAGTGCCTGGAGGTCGATGCCGATGTTCTTCATGCGTTCGAACAGCAACCCGAGCTCTTCATCGAAAATAAACAGCGCGGCTTTTTCGCCACGGGCCACGGCGGCAGCGGCGAAGATCATCGAGATCAGCGATTTGCCGGTACCAGCCGGGCCGAGGATCAACGTGCTGGACCCGGTCTCGATCCCGCCACCGAGCAAGGCATCCATTTCCTTGATGCCGCTGGACAGTTGCTGACGGATATAGCGACCGCGATGCTCGGCAGCCACCAGGCGCGGAAACACATGAACGCCATCGCCCATAATGGTGAAGTCATGAAACCCGCCACGGTACTTCTGGCCTCGGTACTTCACCACACGGATTCGCCGGCGCTCGGCGCCATAGTTGGGGGTCAGTTCCTCAAGGCGAATGACGCCGTGGGCCACACTGTGTACGGTTTTGTCGAGGGATTCGGTGGTCAGGTCGTCCAGCAACACCACCGTGGCGTCATAGCGCACGAAGTAGTGTTTGATCGCGAGGATCTGGCGACGGTAGCGCAATGAGCTTTGGGCCAGCAGACGGATCTCGGAAAGACTGTCGAGCACCACGCGGGTCGGCTTGACCCGTTCGACCACTTCGAAAATCTGCCTGGTGGCTTCGCCCAGTTCAAGGTCCGAGGAATACAACAAGCTCTGCTGATGCTCGGCATTGAGCAGGCTTTCCGGGGGCGTCAGCTCGAAGATGTGGATGTTTTCATCCAGCTCCCAGCCGTGGGACAACGCACCCTGTCGCAGCTCCCGCTCGGTTTCCGACAACGTGATGTACAACGAGCGCTCGCCGGCACGAGCGCCGGCCAACAGGAAATGCAAAGCGACGGTGGTTTTGCCGGTTCCGGGTTCCCCCTCCAGTAAAAACACATGCCCGCGGGACAAGCCACCGGCCAGGATGTCATCCAGACCTTCGATGCCGGTGGCGGCTTTTGCACTGATCAACTCGTTTGATGTAGACAAAAAATGCCCTCTCATGACTAGGGGAAGCGAGGCAGCAGGCCGTAGCGCCTGAATGGACTACCTGTTCTCTTGACCCTTGGCCGAGACGACGAGTTCAACGAAATTTTTGCTGTTGTTAAAGCCCTTGCTGCAAGGCGGGGTCGTCGGGATTGAGTTGTTCAAGTTGCGCCAACAGAATCTGTACGTTTTGCAGCTGGCCGCTTTCTTTCCAGTAGTTGATCAACAGTACCCGGGCTCTTCGGTCGGCCGGGTGGCGCTGGACGATCTCCTGCAATTGTTTCTGCGCTGCTTCCAGTTCCTGTTCAGCGTGTAGCGTGGTGGCCAGGTCGTAGCGGTAATCCTTGTTGTCCGGCTCCAGCTCCACGGCTTTGGAAAGGCCGAGGAGGGCGAACTCACTTTGCCCGTGATGCAACAGCCAGAGTCCAAGGGCATGTTGCAGGTAGGCCGAGTCGGGCTGAGCCTTCAGTTGCTTGGCCAACAGTTGCCGGGCCGCATCGTTTTGGCCCAGGCGATCCAGCACGTCGATTTGCATCACCAGCGCGGGCAGGTTGCCGGGCGCAAGACGCAAGGTGTTCTCCAGCGCCTGCTGCGCCTCTTTCAATTCGGCATTGTGCAGATGCAGCCGAGCCAGTTGATATTGGTTGTCGGCGCTTTCCGGTTGACTCTTCAGGTCCTGTTCCCAGGCATCAATGGCTTGCTCCAGCGGCCCGAAGTACAAACCGAGATCGTCCGGCGATAGCCCCAGCAAGGCATTCACGGCGGCATAGCGGACGCGCTGTTCGCTGTCATCGAGTAACGGGCCCAGCAGCAGGCTGCGCTGACCGCTGGGCACCAGACCGCTGATGCTTTTGATCGCCGCGATGCGCACGTCCGGCGATTCATGCTGCAAGTCCGCATCCGCCAGTTTCAGGGCCACGGAGCTGGGGTAGTTGGGCAGTTCGGCATGCAACCAGACGCGGCGTTTGGGCGATATATCGGGGCGGCCCAATTGCTGGTAGAGAACCCGCGCTGCACCCGGTTGGCCCGCACGCGCCTGATTCAGCGCTTCGCTGTAGCCACGCTTGATCGCCTCCGGCACGGCGGGGGGTGTGCTGCGCAGGAAAAACCAGGCAAGGCCGATGGCAAACAGGACGCAGAGGCTGATGAGCAGGTAGCGGCGAGACTGGGGCATGCAGGAATCCGGGAGCTGGCAAGCTGTTGCAAAGGTGCCAGCTTCGGTCAGCCAAGGCTGTGAGTCAAACCCAGACTCAGTTCAATTCGTTAGTCAGGCAATTCGAGGCTGGCTGGCTTTTCAATGATTTTGCCTACAGATTGCGTCGACATTGAAACCCGTCGAGGCGCCTTGGCAGTGACTACGCTTGCTGGAGATGACTCAATGAGCGCTCCCATGCAACCGCTGCTTCAGTACTTCAAGGCGATACTCAACCCCGGGCCCGGCGTGGCGTTGTTCGCCCTGCGGACCATCGTGGCCGGGCTGCTGACGTTGTATCTGGCGTTCCTGTTCGACCTTGAACAACCCAAGTGGTCGATCATGGCGGTGGTCATCGTCAGCCAGCCATTGGGTGGCATGGCCCTAGCCCGAAGTTTCGGCCAGGTCATCGGTACCACGCTAGGGGCGGTCGTGGCGGTGTTGATCATGGCGATCTTTCCCCAGGCGCCCCTGCCTTTCATCCTCACCCTGGCCTTGTGGCTGGCGCTGTGTACCGCCGGCGGCACCTTGTTGCGCTACACCAGTTCCCAGGCGTTTGTTTTGAGCGGGTACACGGCAGTGGTCGTGGCACTGCTGGCGGTACCCGATCAGGGCGGTACGTTCCTTCTAGCCGTCACCCGCGTGACCGAGACGCTATTGGCGGTGGCTTGTGTGTGCGTGGTCAGTCTGCTGACCGCGCGACCGGAAGCGGTGGCCCGGGATTACTTCGCCAAGATCGATCAGGTCATCAAGCTGCTCGCGACCCACGCTGCTGCCGTCATTCGAACCGAAGAAAGCGAGGCCGATTTCCATCGGCGGCAGATGCAACTGCTCGGCGCCATCAGCGCCCTGGAAGGTGTAAGGCGGCATTTGTATTACGACGCACCCCGATTGCGCAGCGCCAATGGTCTGGTGCAACTGCTGGGCAATCAGCTGGTGCTGCTAACCTCGCGGCTGACGGCGCTACGTCACCAGCGGCAACTGCTGGCCGAGCGCTGGAAAGGAGCGTTGCCCGAAGAGATACAGCGTTTGCGTGGCGAAGAACTGGCGTTTCTCGATGAATTGGCCCTACAAGGGCGCTCACTGTCGACCGAAGCGCGGCACCCTTTCACGGCGCTGCAACAGCGTTTCGATGATCAAGCCTATAAGGCAGAACAACTGACCGAGACGATGCCCGCCACGTTGCGCTCACTGGCCTGGTCACTGCGCTGGGAGCAGGCGCGGATGCTGGAGCAACTGGGGCAGATTCTGGAGCTGAGCGACGCGATTCAGGAAGGGCGTGCGGCCAGCAGCATGTTTCGCGGCCAGGAGAATCCGCTCCACCTGGATTTCACGTTGGCGGCAATGAACGCGATCCGCGCATTTACCGCGTTGCTGGTGGCCGGCCTGATCTGGATCGAGACCGCCTGGGACGGAGCGCGTGGCGGGATGATCGTGGCGGGAATTCTCTGTTCGCTGATGGCGACTTTTCCAAGGCCGTTGCTGGCCAGCCAAAGCTTCGTCAGGGGGCTGGGTCTGGCCTTGGTGGTCTCGGCGCTGTATCTGTTCCTGCTGATACCGATGATCAATGACTTCGAGTTACTCGCCTTGTTGTTAACCCCATTGCTGTATGCCGTCGCGGTGGGGTTGTCCAGTCCGGCCACCACGGGCACAGGCATTGGTCTTGGACTGACGACAATGCTGTTGTTGGGCCCGCAAAACACGGAAATCGGCCAAAACAGTGCCATTCAGTGGTTCGAGTTTGCCGGTTCGTATGTCTGCGCAGCCGCGCTGGCGCTCAGTGTCTACGCCTTGATCTTCCCGTTCAGGCCCGATTTACGGATGCGTAGACTGTTCAATGAGAACTGTGAGCAGGTCTACGCATTGCTGAAGACGCCGGCCACCGATGAGCAGCAATTTGCGTTTGAAAGTCGCATGGTCGATAGCCTGACCATGATGTTGGGACTGTTGCCGGCCACCAACGACAAGCAATCCAGCGAGCTGTTCGAAGTCAGTCTCGGGTGCATGGCGCTGGGTGTGGCGTTGAACCAACTCAGGCAACAGGGGCAAAGCAACACCTTGCTCAGTACTGATCAGCAAAACCGTTTGCTGGCGGCGGTTCGTGAGACAGGACGATTGATCGCCGGCCGCCCCGGGATTGACCTTGAACAGTTGCTCGGAAAGCTGCGTGTCTTGGGCGATGAAATGGACGACCTGCATTTAGACGTTCATGAACACCTGTGGTCGGTCTTCAGGATGCGCGTGGCGTTGTTGATCGTGGTGTCGTTTCTGGAGCGACATCGCAAACACTTTCAACCCGCAGAAACGGAAGGAGTGCCAGCCCTTGCCCATTGATTTCGAATTGGGTGGCGTCTACTTGCCGCCGATTGCCCAGGCGTTATTGCTGGCCCTGCCGATTTACTTGCTGCTGGACTGGATCTTGCGCCGTGTTGGCGTGCTGCGGTTCGTCTGGCATGAAGCCTTGTTCGAAGGCGCGTTGTACGCCTGCGTTTGCGCAACGCTGATTCTGGTGATGGGAGCTTGATGCGTTGAAGAAGATCCTTGCCCGACTCGTAACGGTGACGGTGGTATTGCTGGCTTTTGTTCTCGGCTGGTTTGCCTGGGAGCATTACACCCGCGCCCCCTGGACCCGCGATGCACGGGTGCGTGCCGATGTGGTGACCTTGTCCGCCGATGTCTCGGGGCGCATCGTCGGCCTCGGCGTGCAGGACAACCAGCACGTGGAGAAAGGCCAGTTGCTGCTGGAGATCGACCCGGCGCGCTATGTCCTGGCGGTGGAGCATGCCAAACGCTCGGTGGAAGTGGCGAAAGCCGCCCTTGGTCAGTCCGAGGCAACGATTGTCGCCAGTGAAGCGCTGCTCCACCAGCGTCAGAGTGAAGAACGCCGACGGCGCACGCTCAAGCAGCGTTTCGCCATTTCTGGCGAAGAATGGGAGAAATCCAGCACGGAAGTGGCGGTGGCGCAGGCCGAGTTGCTGCGCAATCAGGCCAACCTCGGTTTGGCCCAGGCCAACGTGCAATTGGCAATCGCCGCATGGACCCAGGCCGAACTGGATTTGAAGCGCACGCGGGTCGAAGCGCCCGTCAGTGGTTACGTCACCAACTTGCTGACCCGTCAGGGTGACTATGCCGCGGCCGGTGGCGCGCTGCTGGCGCTGGTGGACAGCAACTCGTTTTATGTCAGCGGCTACTTTGAAGAAACCAAGCTGCCGCGAATCGAGGAGGGCGATCGGGTCAGGATCGAATTGATGAGCGGCGAAACCTTCGGCGGCACCGTGCAAAGCATTGCCTTCGCCATTTCCGACCGGGAGAACCTGCCCGGTGGTCGCCTGCTGGCCAACATCAACCCCAGTTACACCTGGGTCAAACTGGCACAACGGGTGCCGGTGCGGATACAGATCGACGCCGATTACGCAGCCAAAAACCGACTGCGTGCCGGGACTACCGCCACCGTAACCGTCATGGAAACCCGCAATCACCAATCCACACCTTAACCCCTGTAGGAGCCGAGCTTGCTCGCGATGGCGGCTTAACATTCAACATTGATGTCGACTGACACGCCGCCATCGCGAGCAAGCTCGGCTCCTACAGGGATTAGGTGTTCTCTTGGGCAAAAAAAAGCCCCGCGACCGAATGAGGCGCAGGGCAAAGGAATTGGCTGGTTGCGACCAACCAAAAGGAGCTCGTTAAAACTTTACTTGCTGGCGACCGTCTCTGGTTGCCAGCCACCGCCCAGGGCTTTGTAAATCGCGACAATGCCGCGATACAGATCGACTTCGGCCTGGGCCTGAGTGTCTTCGGCCGCCAGGCGCTCACGCTGGGCGTCGAGCAGGACGAGGAAGTCCGCCGTGCCTTCGCGGTAGCGAATTTGGGCGAGGTCGGCCGCGGCGCGGCTGGATTCGCTCTGACGGATCAGCGAGATCAGGCGTTGCTGACGTTTGCCGTAGTCGCTAAAGGCGTTTTCCGATTCTTCCAGCGCCAACAGTACTTGCTGCTCGTAGGTCGCCAAGGCGCCTTCGGCATCCGCATCGGCACCCCGTAGACGAGCGCGCACGCTGCCAAGGTCGAACGCCGCCCAGGTAATGCTTGGGCCCAGTGCCCAGGCGTTGGCCGCCGAAGAACCGATTTGCGAACCGCGCCCGGCGGTGAAGCCGAGGAAGCCGCTGAGGCTGACCCGTGGGAACAAATCAGCCTTGGCCACGCCGATTCGGGCGGTGGCGGAGGCCAGTTTGCGCTCGGCGCTGAGAATGTCCGGGCGACGTTGCAGCAGTTCACCCGGATCACCGATCGGCAGGGCCTTGGCGATCGCCGGCAAGTCTTTTGGACTCAGGTCGACGGTCAGCTTGTCCGGACGTTCACCCAACAGAGTGGCGATGCGGTTTTTCTGCCGAACCTGTTCAGCCTGCAATTGCGGCACGCTGGCTTCGACGGACGCCAGGCGTGCATCGGCGCGAACCACATCGAGCTGATCGCCGACGCCGGCATCACGCAGGCTGACGGTGATCTTGCTCGATTCCTGCTGGTTGTTCAGGTTGGCCAGGGCGATCTTTTCCCGCAGCTGCGCACCGCGCAGTTGACCGTAGGCATCCACCAGTTCGGCAATCATCGAGACTTGCAGTTGGTACAGATCGGCTTCGAGCGCTTGCTGTTCGGCGTCGGCGGATTCCAGGTTGCGCTGGATACGGCCAAACAGGTCGATCTCCCACGCCATGTCCAGGCCCAGGTCGTAGCGTTCGCTATTGACCCGCTTGGTGGTCTGGCCCGGGATCTGACCCTTGGCCAGGTCACTGCTGGCCCGGCTGGTGATGGTTGGCATGGCGTCATTGCTGACGTCATCGCGAATCGCTCGCGCCGCTTTCCAGCGGGCAAAGGCCACGCGTAAATCACGGTTGCCTTTCAGCGATTGAGTCACCAACTGGTTGAGGGTCGGGTCTTCGAACTGCTGCCACCAGATGCCTTCGAAACGCGAGCGGTCGTAGTTTTTCTGACCGGCGCTGCCATCGGTGGCGGTGGTGATGTTGGCCGGCTCAGTGGCTGGGGTCTTGTAGTCCGGGCCGACGGCACAGGCACTCAGGGCCAGTACCAGAAGGCTCGGCAGGAAGGCTTTCAGACTCATTGTTGCGCCTCCAGTTGGTTTTCCAGTTTTAGCGCCTTGGCCGCTTTGCGCTTTTCACCGCGCTCCACAAAGTTACGAATCAGTACGTAGAACACTGGCGTCAGCAACAGACCGAAGAAGGTCACCCCGAGCATCCCGGAGAACACTGCCACACCCATGGCATGACGCATTTCGGCACCGGCACCGCTGGAGAACACCAGAGGCACAACACCCATGATGAACGCGAAGGAAGTCATCAGGATCGGCCGCAGACGCAGACGGCAAGCTTCGAGCACCGCAGCCAGCGGGTTCATGCCTTCGTCCTGCTGTTTATCCTTGGCAAACTCGACGATCAGAATCGCGTTCTTACAGGCAAGTCCCACCAGTACGATCAAGCCGATCTGGGTGAAGATGTTGTTGTCGCCTCCCGAAGCAATCACACCGGTGATGGCCGACAGCAGGGTCATCGGTACGATCAGGATTACCGCCAGTGGCAGGCTCCAGCTTTCGTATTGCGCCGCGAGTACCAGGAACGCCAGCAGTACGCAGAGCGGGAACACGAACAGGGCGGTGTTACCGGACAGAATCTGCTGGTAGGTCAGGTCGGTCCACTCGTAGGTCATGCCGTTCGGAAGTTCTTCCTTGAGCAGTTTCTCGATGGCCGCTTGAGCCTGGCCGGAGCTGTAGCCGGGGGCTGCCGCGCCGTTGATTTCTGCGGTGATGAAGCCGTTGTAGTGCATCACGCGGTCCGGGCCCGAGGTGTCGCTGACCTTGATGAAGGTCGCCAGCGGGATCATCTCGCCTTTGTTGTTACGCACTTTCAGCTGACCGATCTGGTCCGGTTCGAGACGGAACTGCTGTTCAGCCTGAACGTTGACCTGGTAGGTGCGACCGAAGCGGTTGAAGTCGTTGGCATACAGCGAACCCAGATAGATCTGCAGGGTGTCGAAGATGTCGCTGACGGCCACGCCGTGGGTCTTGGCTTTTTCGCGGTCGATAGCGGCATCGACTTGCGGCACGTTCACGGTGTAGCTGGTGAACAAGGCGGCCAGTTCCGGCACGTTGTGGCTCTTGGTGATGATGTTCATGGTTTCTTTGTACAGCTCGTCATAGCCCAGGTTGCCCCGGTCTTCGATCTGCAGACGGAAACCACCAATAGTACCCAGGCCTTGTACCGGCGGCGGCGGGAAGATCGCCATGTAGGCTTCCTGAATCCCGGCGTACTGGCCGTTCAAGGCACCGGCAATCGCACCGGCGGACATGCTCGGGTCTTTACGCTCGTCGAACGGTTTCAGGGTGACGAACACGATGCCGGCGTTAGGGCTGTTGGTGAAACCGTTGATCGACAGGCCCGGGAAGGCCACGGCACTTTCCACGCCTGGCTGTTTCAGGGCCAGGTCGGACATGCGTTTGATCACGTCTTCGGTACGGTCCAGGCTTGAGGCATCCGGCAGTTGCGCGAAGGCCACCAGGTATTGCTTGTCCTGGCCGGGTACGAAACCGGTCGGGGTGTTGGCGAAACCGAAGAAGGTCAGCACCATCAGGCCTGCGTACAGCAGCAGGGCGATGCCGCTGCTGCGGATAACCCGGCCCACAGTGCCGACATAACCATGGCTGGCCTTGTCGAAGAAGCGGTTGAACGGACGGAACAGCCAGCCACCGAAAATCTTGTCGAGGACCTTGGAGAAACGGTCCTTCGGTGCGTCATGGCTTTTGAGCAACACCGCAGCCAGCGCCGGCGACAGGGTCAGCGAGTTGAACGCCGAGATCACAGTCGAGATCGCAATGGTCAGGGCGAACTGCTTGTAGAACTGCCCGGTCAACCCGGAGATGAAGGCCGCCGGGATAAACACCGCACACAGCACCAGCGCCGTCGCGATGATCGGGCCGGTTACTTCTCGCATCGCACGTTTGGTTGCTTCGACCGGCGTCAATCCCAGTCCGATATTTCGCTCGACGTTCTCCACCACCACGATGGCGTCGTCCACCACGATACCGATGGCCAATACCAGGCCGAACAGTGACAGGGCGTTCAGCGAGAAGCCGAACAGGTGCATCACGGCAAACGTACCGATCAGCGAAACCGGCACCGCCACCAATGGAATGATCGAGGCGCGCCAGGTTTGCAGGAAAAGGATCACCACCAGCACAACGAGGATCAGCGCTTCGAAGAGGGTGTGCACCACCGCCTCGATGGAACCACGCACGAAGATCGTCGGGTCATAGACGATGCTGAAGTCCATGCCTTCCGGGAAGCCCTTTTTCAGCTCCGCCATCTTGTCGCGCACTTCGTTGGAGATTTCAATCGCGTTGGAACCAGGGCGCTGGAAGATCGGGATCGCCACTGCCGGTTGGTTGTTCAGCAGCGAACGCAACGCGTATTGGCTGGAACCCAACTCAATGCGAGCGATATCTTTCAGGCGAGTGATTTCACCGTTTTCGCCGGAGCGAATGATGATGTTCTCGAACTCTTCTTCAGAAACCAGACGACCTTGCGTGTTGACCGACAGCTGGAACGCTGTGGCATTCGGCGCGGGTGGCGCACCCAGTGCACCGGCAGCCACTTGACGGTTCTGTTCACGAATCGCAGTCACGACATCGGTCGCGGTCAGATTGCGCGAAGCAGTCTTGTTCGGATCGAGCCATACACGCAGCGAGTAATCGCCCATGCCGAACAGCTGCACATCACCGACACCGCCCAGACGCGCCAGCTCATCCTTGATGTTGAGCAAGGCGTAGTTGGACAGGTAAAGCATGTCGTAGCGTTTGTCCGGCGAGGTCAAGTGCACAACCATGGTCAGGTCGGGCGAAGCCTTGTCCACGGTGATACCAATGCGCGTCACTTCTTCTGGAAGTTTCGGCTCGGTCCGGGTCACGCGGTTCTGCACCTGTACCTGTGCGTTGTCCAGGTCGGTGCCCAGCGCAAAGGTGATGGTCAGGGTGATCTTGCCGTCAGCGGTGGACTGCGAGGACATATACAGCATGTTCTCGACGCCGGTGATGGCTTGCTCCAATGGAGCGGCCACGGTTTCACCGATGACTTTAGGGTTGGCACCCGGGAAGTTCGCACGAACCACAACGGTCGGCGGAACCACTTCCGGGTATTCGCTGATCGGCAACTGGAACAGCGAGATAGCGCCGGCGATCAGGATCAGCAGCGAAAGTACCGCTGCAAAGATCGGCCGTGAAATGAAGAATTGGGAAAAATTCATCGTAGAGATCCCTTAACCGCGTGGAGTCGCAGCAGCCAGTTTCACAACCGAACCCGGCGCGACCTTGGCAGGTGCGACTTGGGGCAGGTTGCTGGCTTCCAGCGCTTGTCGTTGTTGTGCAAGTGCCGCGAGGGTTTGTTCGCTGGCCATCGGGATCACTTCTGGGGTGACCGGTGAACCAGGGCGAACCCGTTGCAGCCCCTTGACGATGACGGTGTCGTCCTTGTTCAGGCCGCTGCGCACGATGCGCAAACCTTCGATCTTCGGACCCAGCTCGACCGAGCGGTAAACAGTCTTGTTGTCGGCATCCATCACCAGCACGAACTTTTTACCCAGATCGGTACCGACCGCTTCGTCGTTGATCAGCACGGCGGAATAGGTGCCGCTGCCGACCAGTTTCAGACGGGCATACAGGCCTGGGGTGTAGGCGCCGTCGCTGTTGTCGAACACGGCACGACCGCGGATGGTGCCGGTTTTCGGGTTGACCTGGTTGTCGACGAAGTTCATCACGCCCTGGTGTGGGTTGCCGTCTTCGTTGGAGAGGCCGAGGTATACCGGCGTGGTCGCACCGCGTTTGCCCTGGCGAGCGAGCTGGGTGTATTTGAGGAACACACGCTCGTCAGCGTCGAAGTAGGCGTAGACCTTGTCGGTGGACACCACACTGGTCAGCGCGGTGGTATCGGCGGTCACCAGGTTACCGGCGGTGATTTCCGCACGGCTGACGCGGCCACTGATCGGCGCGGTGACACGGGTGAAGCTCAGGTTCAGTTTGGCCAGGTCCAGTTGCGCCTGGAGGGCACCGACGGCGGCGCGGGCTTCTTGAGCCGCGCTGGTGCGCGAATCGGCCAGCTCGGCGGAGATCGCGTTGCTGGTGCGCAGACGCTCACCGCGTTGGGATTCGTTTTCGCTGCGGGTGGCGGTGGCGCGGGATTGGGCAACCAGGGCTTCGAGGCGGCGGACCTCGGCCTGGAATGGACGCGGGTCGATCTGGAACAGCAGGTCGCCTTTCTTGACCAAAGCGCCTTCAGTAAAGGCCACTTCATCGATCTGGCCAGAGACCCGTGGACGTATTTCTACGGTTTCCGGGGCTTCGAGGCGCCCGGTGAATTCGTCCCACTCGTTAACCGGTTGTTCCAGCACCTTGGCCACGCTGACCTTGGCTGCGGGCATAGTGGCGGCCGTGTCCGGAGTCTTGCCGCAGGCGCTCATCACCAGTACGGCCAACAGGGCCAACGGGAAGCGTAAATGTTTGAGTGATTGTTCCATGGATGCATCCGCCAATGTATTGAGAATGGACGGATGATGCTCGGCGAGGATGTATCGCACGAATCGAATGAGCTAAAGGTAACTATCATTCGGAATGATATAAGCGCCAGCCAAGCTCTCTAGCGTGCACCTTTCGTTAGGCGGCTATCAATTGGATTGATGACAATTCTGTGTTGCGGGGAATGCAAAAGTTAGACGTAGAGTCGCTGCCATGGCGAGCAAGCCCGCTCCCACATTGAGTCTGTGATGTTCACAAATCCCTGTGGGAGCGGGCTTGCCCGCGAAGAGGCCATCAGCCCTCATGACAATCAGGATCAGGCCAAACTATCCGGATCACCAAAGAACATCTGAATTCGCGAGCGTAACCAACGCTCGCCCGGATCATTATCCTGCGACCCACGCCAGGCCATGTGCAATTCAAAACTGCGCACCGGCAACGGCGGGTCTTCAGCCCGCACACCGCCGGCCGCAGTCAGCGCTTCAGCCGTGTAATCCGGCACGGTCGCGACAATATCGGTCCCGCTGATGAGTGTGCTGAGTCCGTTGAACTGCGGCACCGCGAGCACCACATGGCGTTTGCGTCCGAGCTTTTCCAGTTCTTCATCTATAAAGCCGCTCAGGTCACCGGCGAACGATACCAGTGCATGAGGCCGCGCACAGAAATCATCCAGGCTCAACGGCCCCGGCACCGTGTCGGCCCGCAACAGCTTCGGCATGCTGCGGCGCAATACTTTGCGCTTGGCGTTGGCCGGCAGGTCGGCGGTGTAGCTGACGCCGATGGAAATCTCGCCCGAGGCCAGCAGGCTCGGCATCAGGATGTAGTTGGCCCGACGCACTACCAGCACGATCCCTGGGGATTCGGCGCGCAGGCGCTTGAGCAGCATTGGCAGCAGCGCGAACTCGACATCGTCCGACAGACCGATACGAAACACCGCGGTGCTGGTCGCCGGGTCGAATTCCGCCGCACGACTGACCGCGGTGGAAATCGAATCCAGTGCAGGCGAGAGCAGGGCGAAGATTTCCACCGCCCGGGCGGACGGTTCCATGCTGCGGCCGGTACGCACGAACAACGGATCATCGAACAGCCCGCGCAGGCGCGAGAGCGCCGCACTGATGGCCGGCTGGCCGAGGAACAGTTTCTCCGCAGCGCGGGTCACACTGCGTTCATGCATCAATGTTTCGAAAACGATCAACAGGTTCAGGTCGACACGACGCAGGTCATTACGATTCATCTGGAGTCCTGGCAGAGTCATCAAGCTTGACGAGAGCGGCCATATGAGAACAATGGCCGGCATGAATATTACGGGGAAAGGCTGCTACTCTGCACCGAGTAATTCAGTTTTCCTGAAAAGGGCTGCTTCGGTTTTCACGGCATTTGACGATGTCGCCGGCGCTGCGGAATCAATGACAGGCATGTCGACTATTAATAGCCACTGATAGTCTTGGGTAGAAAGCCCAGATAGAGTTCATGGCATTAGAGGTTTCTTTGACGAGGTTTGCGATGTCCCGCACGATCCGTTTTCACAAGTTTGGTCCAGCCGAGGTGCTCAAATGCGAAGAGCATGCGGCCGCTCTCCCTGCGCCGGGCGAAGTGCAGGTGCGCGTCGAGGCGATTGGCATCAGCTGGTACGACATTCTCTGGCGCCAGAACCTGGCCTCATCCCACGCTCGTCTGCCTTCAGGCCTTGGCCATGAAATGGCCGGCGTCGTGACGGCGGTCGGCGAGGGCGTCGATGATCTGGCAATCGGCGACAAGGTCGCCAGCTTCCCGGCTGAAAGCCCGAACGATTATCCGGTCTACGGCGAACAGATCGTCCTGCCGCGCACGGCACTGACCCGCTACCCGGACGTGCTCAGCCCGATCGAAGCCAGCGTGCATTACACGCCGTTGCTGATCGCTTACTTCGCTTATGTCGATCTGGCACGGGTCAAACCTGGGCAATTCGCCCTGGTGACCGACGCCAGTCACTGTGCCGGTCCGTCCTTTGTACAACTGGGCAAGGCTCTGGGTATCCGGGTCATTGCCGCGACCAAGACCGCAGAAGAGCGTGAAAACCTGCTGTCCCTGGGTGCCGAGAAAGTCATCGTCACCGAAGAACAGGATCTGCTGATGCAGATCAACAAGATCACCGACAACCGTGGCGTGGACGTTGTGTTCGACGGTCTCGGCGGTCCACAGATGTCGTTGCTTGGCGATGTTCTTGCACCTCGCGGCAGCCTGGTGTTGTACGGGCTGCAAGGTGGCAACCAGACGCCGTTCCCGGCCTGCGCAGCGTTCCAGAAGAACATCCAGTTCTTTGTGCACTGCATCGGCAACTTCACTGGCAAGCCTGAGCTGGGCATCATCCAGGACCAGGTCGCACTGCAACGCGCCTTGCGCGATATCAACCAGATGACCGCCGACCGCGTGCTGCTGCCGCTCAAGACTCGGGTCTTCCCGTTTTCCGAGTTTGTCGAAGCCCACCGTTACATGGACGAATGCCCATGCCGCGAACGGGTCGCCCTCCAGGTCGAACCTGCATAAGCCCTTCATGTAAGCCCCTCTGCAAGAGTCCGTGCCCCCACGGACTCTTCTGTTTTCAGCCCCTGCCAAAATGAGACGTCCCATTGCGCTGTCAATGGGGCAGTTCAGCAACTGAACTGGTTTTTGCTCGCAATCTGTATCTTCTAATCATCATATAAGCCTTGATAATTGAATGATTACTTTCATCTCAAGGAATGAGTCATGGCTGGGTATCGGCTTGATACTTTTCAATACACACTGTTAATACATATCCGACCAATAGTTCGTCGTTGCGCAGTTGCCAAAAAAAAATGGGTGACTTCTTTCTCTATTTCTTGTGCTAATTGTCTGTGGGACGCTGTCGGACATTTCCTAGGATGTCGCTCGCAGCCGCAAGAGGCCGGCTCTACAGGGGTTGGCAGCCACCTGTCTCTGGCGGGAGCGGGGGAGACTTCTAGTTATTTCAAATAATTACTAAAAGCTTAAGTGCTAGCATTTGGCAATAGCGTCCAGTACTTCAATCGTGGCAAGCAACCCATTGCGCAATGCGTGTCGTTGTTGGCGCGATATCGAACTTACAAGCATCAGGTAAATAAAGATGACCAATATCCATGACCAAGCGATGAACTATGTCTATCAGCAAGTGCTGCAGCGATTGCTGAGTTTCTTCTCGCGCGCCGAACGCACGGCATTGCAGCTGATGATTCAGCGACTGGTGGTGGCCGCGGGGGGCATGGAGCATATTGGCGATTACAAGGTCCTGGCGATTCAGTCCGGGTCCCGCGACAGTTGTTACACCCTGGCGCTGCTGCGCGCCGCGCAGCTGAGTATCGCCGGCCGGGCGCCAGCGACATTTCAGTTGCGAGTGGCATCCTTGCGCTTGAACGACGCAAGCCCGACGGCCCTGGAAAACATCCATCGCAGCTACAGCGCCTTGTTCCTCTACGACGATCCGCGGGTCGAAGTGTTGATGGTTGATAACCGGGAAGTCCTGCCGTTCAACCACCTGGCGCCGATTTCCGAAGGCGGCCGTGAGTCGAATCGGCTCAATCTTTTGATGGTGGGCCATTGTCGCGCCTGGAACGGGCCGCTTGATCTGTGGGACGACGGGTATCTGGCTACCGGCGAGTTCTATGGGCAAATAGCTCGCTGGGACAGCGGCGTGGATGCATTGATCAGCAGCGACTCACCTCGTCAGCAGAAGCAGTTTCTCGACGGCTTGAAACGTGCTGCCGCCAAGGCCGGGCTCAAGACCTCGAATCACCATGAAACCGGCTACGAGGCGCTTTTCGCGCTGCTCGATGAATTGGGCAGTGACTGCTACCGCGCTTTTTATGCTGAGCATGACCAGGTTGCGTGGCGTCCGGCCGAACAATTCGAGACCTGTCGTCGCGCCACGTACATCGACATTCACGACTTGTTGGTCAGCAACCTGGAAGAGCGTTGGCCACTGCTCACCGAGTTTCTAGGTTTTCAACCTGACGAACTGGCGGCCCAGCTCCGCGACAACGAGTACGTCAGCCTTTCTATCTCTGCACACATACGGGGTTTGCAGTCGTGCTTCGTGCAGGACCGCGGCTACGAGACGGGTGTCGCCGAATTCCTGCAGCGGGCATTGGTGATGATGCGGCGCAAACAACTGGCGCAACGGTTGTGCGAACAAGCGGTAGAGGCGTTCGGCAATCCGGCGACGTTGGGCGAGCAGCGCGTGCTGGCAGCGGCCGAGGCTCAAAAAAACCTTGGCCTGAGCGAGGCTCAACTGGTGTGCCTGCTCTTTTCACCTTTCGTCGAGAATGGCGCGGCGCTTGAGTTTTTTCTGCGCCAGTGCCACCCCGGCATGCTCGTGGCGATGCCTGATTTGCACCGGGCAATGCAGGGCAATCCTGTGCCAGAGCAGGTTCTGCAATGGATGACCGACGTCAGCGGGTTGCCTGTCAGCTTGATCGGCAAGCTTTACCGCATGGGCCCGGTGTCTGCGGATGAGGGTAGGGGCGGCGCGCTGGAAATCGACGGCGCGGGTGTGCAAGCCGCAACCGACTATGACGACGACACGGCGGTGGCGGATGAATGGTCAGCGGGGCGCTGAAAGTGCGTGGCTTGACAGATTTCTTGACGACGCATGATGACGTTCATACGGCATTCGGCCCTCGCCCATGAAAGGGCCACGAGAAACTGACTTCGCGTATCAGGCGGTGTACCGATATCTGACTAACCTGATCAACGAACCGGTCAGTGACACGCGAGTCCGTCTGCCTTCGTTGCGACAGTTGGCGGAGCGTCTGAGCGTGTCTATCTCGACCATTCAGTACGCTTATTCGCTGCTGGAGAAGGAAGGGCGCGTTTATTCGGTGGCCAAGTCCGGCTATTACGCGTTACCGGTGTCCTCCATCAGCACGCTCAGCGGTGGCAACGACCTGCTGGAAACCGTTTATGTCAACGCCAGACGTCCCGGAATGCTGGTCTTGAGCGCCGATGAACCGGCGTTGTTGCAACCCCTCGACAGTCCGTTGTTACTGCTGGAACGAGAACTGCTGCGTCAGTATCCGCGTCAGCCGCAACCGACATCGCAACCTTGCGGCGAGCTGGAATTGCGCATTGCCCTGGCAGCGCGCTACACCACCTCGCCGCTGCGCTGCTGGCACGCCGACGATGTCTATATTGGCGCTGACCTGCGTGGCGTGCTGGAAATACTGATCGCGGTGTTGAATCTCAAGGACGCCACGGTGTTGGTCGAGTCGCCGTGCGATTGGGCGATTCTGCGGTTGCTCCAGGCTGCGCAGGTGCGAGTGATCGAGCTGGCGGTGCAATCGAGCGGTGGCCTGGACGTCGAATGGCTCAAGGAGCTGCTGGAGACCGAGCCGGTGCGGCTGGTGATGGTTTCATCCGGGCTGAACATGCCGCGAGGCAGCCGGGCACCCGATGACAACCGACAAGCCGTCGCGCAGTTGCTGGAGCGACATGGCAGTTGGGTGTTGGAAAACGACTGCTACGGCGAACTCGGATTCGAACCGGACGGCCAGCGGTTTCGCGACTTGCTGGACCCTGATCGGCTAATTGTGTTTTCCACCTTCGAGAAAATCATCGGACCGGAAGCGCCATACGGCTATCTGCTGTCGCGGCATTTCAGTGCTGAACTGCAACGGTACTTTCTGCTGCGTTCGTTCCGCTTGTCACCGATTCGCCAGAAAGCCATCGCCCGCCTGTACGGCAATGGACGTGTCGATCAGCACCTTCAGGTATTACGGCGGATGCTCAAGGACCGCAAAGTGCAGATGACGCAACTGTTGCAGGAGCGTCTGGGGGATGCCTTGCACTTTGTCGACCCTCAGGGCGGGGCGACCGTCTGGGTTCGTTCGCTGCGCCAGGTCGATGTGCGTCGGGTGTTCCAGCGCCTGCTCAAGCACCAGGTGGTGATCGCACCGGGAGAGCTGTTCAGTCTCCAGGGCTTGCATGCGCAACACTTGCGCCTGAGTCACACCTTCGGCGGTGATCACGACCTTGGCGCGGCAATGGGCTTGTTAGGGGACGCCTTGCGTCTGGAATCGATCGATTGAACGGGGGGGCGCCCACCCTGCGTGACGCTCATGGATCGATCCCATCGCGCTACGGTCAAACTGCCAGTAAACTGCGTTCCTATTCCTGAACCACTCTACTTCAGAGGTTTTGCATGACACTCAGTCCTTTTGCGGGCAAACCGGCACCGGTAGAACTGTTGGTCGACATCCCGCGACTGGTAACGGCCTATTACACCGGTCAGCCCGATGCCGCCATTTCGACCCAGCGCGTAGCGTTTGGCACATCCGGGCACCGAGGCAGCTCGTTCGACTTGAGTTTCAACGAATGGCACGTTCTGGCGATCAGCCAGGCAATCTGCCTGTACCGCGAAGCCCAAGGCATTGACGGTCCGCTGTTCGTCGGCATCGACACCCACGCGTTGTCCACCCCGGCCGGCACCAGTGCCCTTGAAGTACTGGCCGCCAACGGCGTGACGGTAATGATCGCCGAAGGTGACGAATACACCCCGACACCGGCCATTTCCCACGCCATTCTCTGTTACAACCGCGGACGCACGTCGGGCCTGGCGGACGGCATCGTCATCACGCCGTCGCACAATCCGCCGCAAAGCGGTGGCTACAAATACAACCCTACCAATGGTGGCCCGGCCGATACCCACATCACCAAGTGGATCGAAGCCAAGGCCAATGAACTGCTGAGCAACAAGCTCGCTGGCGTCAAGCGCATCAGCTACGAGCAGGCGCTGAAGGCCAGCACGACCCATCGTCACGATTACCTCAACACCTACGTTGCCGACCTGATCAACGTAATCGACTTCGACGCCATCCGTGATGCCAAACTGCGTCTGGGTGTCGATCCGCTGGGCGGAGCAGGGGTACGCTACTGGTCGGCGATTGCCGAGCATTACCGTCTGGATCTGGAAGTGGTCAACAAACAGGTCGATCCGACCTTCCGCTTCATGACGGTCGACTGGGATGGTCAGATTCGTATGGACCCATCGTCCACTCACGCCATGCAGGGCCTTATCGGTCTGAAAGAGCGTTTCGACGTAGCTTTCGCGTGCGATCCGGACCACGATCGCCATGGCATCGTGACCCCGTCCGGTGGTTTGCTCGCGCCGAACAACTACCTTGCCGTATCAATCGATTACCTGTTCCAGAACCGTCCGCAGTGGCGCGCCGATGCGGCCGTGGGTAAAACCGTGGTCAGCAGCGGCTTGATCGATCGCGTGGCAAAACGTCTGGGGCGTCGCCTGTACGAAGTGCCGGTCGGCTTCAAGTGGTTTGCTGACGGCCTGTTCGACGGTTCTCTGGGCTTTGGCGGCGAAGAAAGCGCCGGCGCTTCGTTCCTGCGCAAGGATGGCAGCGTCTGGTGCACCGACAAGGACGGCTTGATCCCGGCACTGCTGGCCGCAGAAATGACCGCCCGCACCGGCCGCGACCCAAGTCAGGCCTATCGCGCCTTGACCGACGAACTGGGCGAACCGTTCTCGGTGCGCGTCGATGCCAAGGCCAACCCTGAGCAGAAGGCCCTGCTGAGCAAATTGTCGCCGGACCAGGTCACTTCGACCCAGTTGGCGGGCGAAGCAATCCAGAGCATCCTCAGTCATGCACCGGGTAATGACCAGGCGATCGGTGGTCTGAAAGTCATGACCGAGAACGGCTGGTTCGCGGCGCGTCCGTCGGGCACCGAAGACATCTACAAGATCTACGCTGAAAGCTTCGTCAGTGACGAACACCTCAAACAATTGGTGGCAGAAGCGCAAACACTGGTGGACGGCGCAATCTCTGCGAAGTAATCCAGAATGTAAAAAGGGGCGGCCATGACGGTCGCCCCTTTTTTTGTCCCGCGTTTACCCGATCAAGCCAGGTCCACCAGGACGATTTCACTGTCTTCGATGGCGGTCACCCGCAACACTTGCTCATCGGCAACCGCAATGCCGTCTCGAGCTTGTGCACGTAAGCCATTGACTTCAATGATGCCGGTGGCCGGTACCAGATAGGCGCGACGGCCATTGTCCAGGCGATACTCGGCGGATTCACCGGCCTTCAGGTTCGCGGCCACCAATCGCGCATCGGCTCGAATCCGCAGGCTTTGATCGTCGCCGGCCTTACCGCTCGCCAGCGTTACGAAACCCTCGCGCTGGCCTTTTGGAAAGGGCTTCGCGCCCCAGGACGGTGCCAAACCGGTTTCGTTCGGGATGATCCAGATCTGGAAGATCCTGGTCTCCGTGGCTTCCAGGTTGTATTCACTGTGGGCGATCCCGGTGCCGGCGCTCATGACCTGAACGTCGCCCGCTTCGGTACGACCCTTGTTGCCCAGGTTGTCTTCGTGAGTGATTGCGCCTTCACGGACGTAAGTGATGATTTCCATATCCCGGTGCGGGTGTTTCGGGAACCCGGTGCCAGAGGCAATCACGTCGTCGTTCCACACCCGCAGATTGCCCCAGCTCATGCGTTTCGGGTCATGGTACTCGGCGAACGAAAAGTGGTGATGAGCATCCAACCAGCCATGGTTGGCGCCGCCCAGGGATTTGAAGGGTCTGAGTTCAAGCATGATCGTCTCCTGAAAAGGTTCGTCATGGGGCAGAGCTACTGAGCCATGAAACGCGAACCGGTGGTTGATGGGGAGCATCATCTATCAGGCATAGATCGATAAAAAGCGTAAAAAATGCCTCAATACAATCGAATAATTTGATATCAAATCACCTCGAAAGATTCTCATCCAACCTTCACTTCATCGCATAAGCCAATGACCTGTAAGCATTTCACTAGAACTGAACGGCAAATGCAGACACCATAGCCCTCAACAGCCTCACACCCTGGAGTCAGCCCGCGTGCCGCAACACACCCCCGATCTTCCTCCTGAACTTCGTCCCCTGGCCGAGATGCCGCTGCTCAAGCGTCTGGCCGCCCGGTTCTTTGGTCATGGCCTGACGCGTCTGCGCGCACAACACCGGGCATCCTGGCTGCACGGCCAGGCCGACGGCTTTCGCAGCGGGCACAGTGCCGGCGTGGATTACGGCTATAAGGAAGGCAAACTTGAAGGGTTGGAGGAAGGCCGGCAGGTATTGTTGATCCGCGACTCGCGCTCGACTGAACACCGGCCACCCAACGTTGACGAGAATCTGTTCGACGATTGGCGTCTGCCGTTGAGCGCTGAGTTGAAGAAGCGCATGAAGACGGATGTCGCTCGACTGCTGCCACCGCACGCCCAGCCCAGCGCCGCGCAGTGGAAAATGATCTTCAGTGACACACCGTCGACCTCGGTGATTGCCGGCGCGGGTGCCGGTAAGTCGACCACGTTGGTGTTGCGTATTTTGCTGCTGACCCATTATCTGGGGTTCGAGCTGAGTTCGATGACGGTGGTGACCTTTACCCGTGAATCGCGCAAAGACTTCATCAACAAACTGATCGAGCTGTTTGCACTCTGGGGTCAGTCGCTCAGTTTCAAAGAGGCGCGCGATCTGGTGCGCACCTTCCATTCGAGAATCCTGCCGATGGTTCGCAGTCTGCCGGGTTTCGAGCGGCTGCAAGCCTTCGAAAACCTCAGTCACCGTGCGCAGAGCGGCGACGAGGAGGTCGACAGCAATCCTTTCGACCTGCGCATCAACGACGCCCAGCGCCAACAACTCAACGCTTGTTATCACAGCCTGCACACCCGTGATGAGCGCTTTCGCGAATTGATCAAGCCATTGTCCCGTCATGCGCTGCAACTCAAGGAGCTGGAGCGCGATCACCCGGACGTGCAGAAACGCATGGCCGTGACCGAACTGGCCGCCAAGCGTGATGAAGAACTCTGCGACGCTATCGAAGATTTGTGGTTTCGCGCGGGTGCCTGGCCAATCAAAGGCATCGAGCCGAAGCGCCACACATTCGATATCAACGGCTCGACATTTCATTGTCATGGCTATATTCCGAGCCTGGACGCTTGGGTGGTGCTGGGATTCGATCCCCGGGAAAACCCGCAGGTCAGCCGCCCCAATGCCAAATTGAGCGTGCGCGCGGAATGGGCTGTAAAACGCACCCTGTTTCAAGCTTTCTGTCGTAAGCCGTTGATATGGCTTGATAGTTACGAGTCATCAAAGCGTGTATTGGCGTCTCTTGGAGGCGATGCCAGTGCCGGACCGGGCTTCGATTACAAGGTCAAGGGCGAGCTCAGCTCTGCGCCGTTACTGGACTGTTTTGTCGCTGCCGCCGGATTTATCGAGAATCTTGGCCTGGACGTACCCAATGCCGTGGGCCAGATGAGTTTTGCCAAAGACGACCCCGACCGATTTTTCTTCGAGGCCTTGAGTCTGTACTGGCGAGCGCTGGAAGATCATCTGCTCGATCAGAAGCCACCGGTGATGACCTACAACCGGATGTTCGCCTTGTTCAGTGAACATTCGCCGGAAAACCTGAAGCTGCTGAGCGATGAGCTGCTCAGGCCGATGTCGCACCTGATGATCGACGAGTTTCAGGACGTATCGCCGCAGATCGTTTCCTGGATTCGCGCGAGCCTGGCGGAAATCCGCAGTCGGGGGCCGGCCATGCACGTGGGGCGCGGTGCACAACGTTCGTCGTTGCTCTGTGTCGGCGATGACTGGCAATCCATCTACGGCTGGCGGGGCAGTTCGCCGACGTACTTCATGGAATTCAACAAGGAATTCCCTTCACCCAGCACGACCAAAGTCATGCTGAGCGACAACTACCGCAGTCACCAGCACATCATCGATGCTGCCGAACATATCGTTCGTGCGGCGCCGGCGATCGCGGGCAAGAAGGCCAAGGCCAGTGGCGAGCCGAAGGCATTACTGCCGGTTAACGTTCTCGATCGTGACGATCAAGGCATGGCCAAACGCCTGATGGAGCACTACAAAAAAGGCGATTCAATCTTGATGCTTTATCGAAAAAGCAGCGATAAGTCATTGATAGAAGAGCATATTCAGTCTGTAGTTAATGTGGATTCTAGCTTGCCGTATGAAGCGCGAAGGCTCAAGCAACTGACTTATCACAGCGCCAAGGGACTTCAGGCCGACGCCGTGTTCCTGCTGGGTGATTGTCAGCACCTGACCAGTTCACCGTACAAGAACCAGGTCTACCGCATGGCAGGTCTGGGTAAGTCAGGCGACAGCGAAGCGTACGACAGCGCACAGAAAGACGAGATCCTGCGACTGGCTTACGTCGGCATCACTCGGGCCGTGAGTCATTGCTATTGGTATGTCGATGGGCAAGACACCCAGGCGGCCAACCTGCCTAAAGCGTCCGATCGGATCGGCAAGGGCAAGGCATTCTTTGCCGACCATCGACAGGGCAAGACATCGGCGTGAACCGTAAAAAATCGTCGCGCACAAAAAAGCCCACTTAATGTGGGCTTGTTGTTGAAGGTTCAGCCTTCAGGCATAGCTCCTGAGGGCGGCTGGCGGAATGAAAGCCTCAAGCTCGTCTTCCACCGCTTCGATTATTCGTTCTACATCCGCAGCATTCATTACCGTCGCGCAAGGAATTCCGGCGATGGCGATCATGGTCTCACCACTGGCACGGTCAAATAGACGGGCAATCATGCTGCCCGGCGCATCCATGCTCGCCTCGAAACCCATGGGATGAAAATGCCAGCGCATCAGCTGGCAGGCGTTTGGAAAGGTGACTTTGCTAAACCCTCTATTCATATATAGCCCGCCTTATTCATCGAGCGCTTCCTTTAGCTCATGTTAGGAGGGAAGAACCTTCAATGGCTCAACCGGTGACTGCCTTTAAAAGTAGCAGCCAAATGTGAAAACAATGTGGTTTTTTCAGGCCGTTTAGCGATTGGTTCAGTTTTTTTGATGCAGGTCATGGAAATGATCGGTGTTCGGCCGTTGGCCACCACTGGTTGGTCATTGAAGCTGAGACGGAATTTCGGCAAGCTCGGCTTTTTCTCGCTGAGTCCTTTATGCACGCCGATGATGATGGTCCGCTGCAAAACCAGGCCACGGGCGATACGGTGATGCGTTATCACTTGCGCTGGAAACACCGGGACCTGGACGGGGTGATGGCGCTCTATCATCCAGAGATCCAGTACAGCGATTTTTTCCAGAACCGTGTGATGGGGCTGTCCGAATTACGTGAATACGTGCGCAGCAGCATGCCCCGCGATCCCGATGAGGCCCTGGAGCACTCAGACCGTATTCGTCTGGACGGCAACACGGCGTTCATTCAGTACCGTATAACCCTGCGCGGCGGTGAAGGCCTGGTGTCGTTTCGGGCCAGCGAGGCGATTACCGTACGTGACGGACTGATCTGGCGGGTCAACGAATACGCCTCGCTGGTGCATGAACAGCCCTCCAGCAAAGCCGCCAGCAGCCAACGCCCGGCGGTCAGTCGGCTCGGGCTGTCGGCACGCCAGCTGAGTTTCATGGCTGAAGACTTGCAGCAATATTTTCAGCGCCAACAACCTTATCTCGATCCCGAACTCGACCTGCAACGGGTGGCGAAGGAGTGCGGGTACAGCCGCAATCAGATTTCCTATCTGCTGAATCAGGTGCTTGGCCAGAGCTTCTACCGATACGTCAACCAGGCGCGCCTGCAGCATTTGCTCGCCGCACTGGATCACGCCACGCCGCCATTGCGTATCGACGAACTGGCGTTTGCCGCCGGGTTCAATTCGTTGTCGGCGTTTTACAGCTGCTTCCGCCAGCACACCGGCCAGTCGCCCAAGGCCTACGTAAAACAAATTTCTTTGCGTGCACGCGCGCAAGACAGCCTCTGAGTCCACGCACTAGGATCGACGCCATCGAAGTTTGAGTGGCGGAGTCTTGCATGTCGGCGTGGCGCACTATCAGTTTGTGGATGGATCAACTCGACGAGCCATTATTGGCGCGTCCGGCGCTGGAACAGGATCTGGACGTCGATGTCGCCATCATTGGCGCCGGATACACCGGCCTCTGGACCGCGTACTACCTCAAACGCCAGGCGCCCGACCTGAGCATTGCCATCGTTGAAGCGCAAACCGCCGGTTTTGGCGCCTCGGGGCGTAACGGCGGCTGGCTGATGGGCAATGTGCTGGGCGAAGACCGCTTGCTCGCCGACTTGTCGCCCGAACAGCGCCGGGCTTCTTTCGATTTGCTGCACGGCATTCCGGATGAAGTCGGGATCATCCTTGAGCGTGAAGACATCAGCTGCAATTACCGCAAAGGCGGGGCGCTGTATTGCGCTGCCCGCTATCCGGAACAGGAAGCCAGCCTTCGGCACTATCTCGACACGCTCTATCGCCAGGGATTGACCGAAAGCGATTACCGCTGGCTAAACCCCGAGCAGTTGGCGCAACAGATCAGAGTCGCCAAACCTTATGGCGGTATCTATGCACCGCACGTTGCGACCCTTCACCCGGCAAAGTTGGTGCGAGGTCTGGCTCGGACGGTGGAGAAAATGGGCGTCAGGATTTACGAGAACAGCCCGGTCACCCAATGGCAATCGGGTGGCCTGCACACGGCGAAAGCCTCGGTTCGCAGCCGTTGGATCGTGCCGGCGGTCGAAGGTTACTCAGTCACCTTGCCACCGTTGGGGCGTTATCAGTTGCCGGTGCAAAGCTTGATAGTCGCCACCGAACCGTTATCCGCTGCCACGTGGGATGAAATCGGCCTGAGTCGCGGCCAAGCCTTCAGCGAAAGCAGTCGCCAGGTCACTTACGGTCAGCGCACGGCTGACAACCGGTTGGTGTTCGGCGCCCGGGGCGGTTATCAGTTTGCTGCCAAGTTGCGCCATGACTTCGACTTGACCACCAGCGAAGTAGAGCTGCGGCGTTATCTGTTTGGCGAACTCTTCCCGCAGCTCAAGAACGTGCGGATTACCCATGCCTGGGGCGGCAATCTGGGAATGTCCCGGCGTTTCAAGCCGCACATGCTGTGCGATCAGGCTAGCGGCATCGCCTTGTCGGGAGGCTATGGCGGGGAGGGCGTCGGTGCCAGCAACCTGGGTGGCCGGACACTGGCCGACCTGATTCTGCAGCGCGATACCGAGCTGGTTCGCCAGCCGTGGGTCATTCAGGGAGGGCTCGACGCGCTCCGGGCCTGGGAGCCGGAGCCCTGCCGCTGGCTTGGTTACAACGCGATCATCCGCAGCTTCGTCCATGAAGACCAGATCCTGGCCAACCCGGCCACCGCACCCTGGCGTCGCAAACTGGCCACCGGTATCGCCGGCTTCATGGAAGGTTTCATGCGGTAAATGGTGCGTTCTTCACCTACAGGCTCAATCGATCGATAGGTACTCCCATGAGCATCACGCAATTCAAGAACACCGCAACCCTGGAGCTGGAAGCGTCGAATTCGGTCGCCGTACCACTGGGCTTGCCCGTGGCAGTGGCCTCGACTTCCAGCGTTGAACGCGACGATGGCGTCGAAACCGGCGTCTGGGAATGCACGCCCGGCCGCTGGCGACGGCAGATCGTCGCCCAGGAGTTCTGTCACTTCATCCAGGGGCGCTGCACATTTACCCCTGATGACGGTGAAATCCTGCACATAGAAGCCGGCGATGCACTGATGTTGCCAGCCAACAGCCTCGGTATCTGGGATATCCAGGAAACCGTGCGCAAGACCTACGTTTTGATTTTTTGATCCTCTGATTGCCTGCCAACAACAACAAACCCATCAGGAATCGACTCATGATCCGAAAGACACTGACTCTGGCTCCCCTTGCGCTCTTCGCGACCCTCGGCCACGCGGCCGAGACCGTCAAGATCTACAACTGGTCGGAATACATCGCCCCGGACACTACCAAAAACTTCCAGAAAGAAACCGGCATCGCGTTCAGCTACGACGTCTTCGACAGCAATGAAACCCTCGATGGCAAATTGATGACCGGCAAATCCGGCTACGACGTGGTGTTTCCGTCGAACCACTTCATGGCGCGGCAGATTCAAGGCGTGGCGCTGAAGAAGCTCGACAAGAGCCAACTGCCGAACTGGAAAAATCTCAACCCTGCGCTGCTCAAGGCCTTGCAAACCAACGATCCGGGCAATGAACACGGCTTCCCGTACCTCTGGGGCAGCACCGGCATCGGTTACAACATCGCCAAGGTCAAGGCCGTGTTGGGTGATAACGCGCCAGTGGACTCCTGGGACCTGATTTTCAAACCCGAAAACATGAAAAAGCTGCAGAAGTGCGGCGTGGCCATCCTCGATAACGGCCCCGAACTGTTGCCGGCGGCCCTGAACTACCTGGGCCTGCCGCATCACAGCAAAAACCCGGAAGACTATAAAAAGGCTGAAGCGCTGCTGATGAAAGTCCGCCCGCATGTCAGCTACTTCCACTCGTCCAAGTACACCAGCGACTTGGCCAATGGCGACATCTGCGTGGCCGTCGGCTTCTCCGGTGACATTCTGCAAGCCGAAAACCGCGCGAAAGAAGCCAGGAACGGCGTCGACATCGGCTATTCGATTCCCAAGGAAGGCGCCGCGATCTGGTTCGACATGGTCGCCATGCCGGTAGACGCCCCGGACGAAAAGGCCGGCTATGCCTTCATGAACTACCTGCTGCGCCCGGACGTCATGGCCAGCATCAGCAACTACGTGCACTACGCCAACGGTAACGAACAGGCCGACAGCCTGATCGACCCGGCGATCAAGAATGACACCAAGGTCTACCCGAGCCCGGACATGATGGAGAAATTGTTTGCGCTGGAGGCGATGCCGCTGAACATTGACCGGGTTCGGACGCGGGTCTGGAACAAGATTCGTACGGGGAGCTGAGGGGGATCAGCATTGGGTGGACGCCATCCGGACCGATGGCGTCTGGTTTTTCTGTGTCGACGAGGTATGTATTCGGAATAAAAATCAGATTCTTATACCTGTCATTTATGACAGGTTACAGCTCTGCAGCTTTCTTGCTAAATAGCTGGGCAAACGCAGGCGAATAATCGTCCGCGGTGGAGCCAAGGAAAATCACTATGTCCAGCAAACCGTTGAGCCCATCCAGAACCTCGAAAACCGCAAAGGGCGAGGCAACAGGCACCCTGAAAGGAAGCATCACTAATCGGTACACTGAAAAAAAACACCCTTTCAACGCCACATGGATCTGGCGCGACGAACAGGAGGGGACACTTCGCTTTCACGGCACGATGCCGGACCCTGAAAGAGAAGGCTGGACAGCGCTATTGGCGTTACAACTCAGTCAGAAAGACGCGAGTGGTCATTATGAGGTGGGGGATAAGCAGATACTTCATCTGGGTTATTCATCAAGCCATCCAGACGGCAGTCAGGCCAGTTTCGAAGCGAAAACAGGCACGGTCGTCATCCAGAACAGCTATCCCGAGCAACCTATCAACGGCAAGCTGGATTTTGAAACGCTTGATTGGGGAAATGACCTTTATCACGTAGAGGTCATCTTTGAGATCTCGCAATTTTAAATGCGTCCTTTAGCGCGTCCGTCCGCCTGGGATTTCCGGCGGACGGTATTTTTGTTGGCCGTATGTGAGTCGGTACTCACCAAACGTTTAATTGATTGATGGCAATGCGCTGGCACTCATATTAATAAGTTCAGCAAAGTGAGACTCCATCGACAAAAAGCAACTTACCTCTATTTAATAATTAAATATCAAATTGTCAGACAATTTGCGCAAACCGCCATCTAACAAACAATATTTCGACAGCACAGGCATTGTTTCCGGGTACTTGCAGGAACAACTCAATTTGACGTCAAAAAAAAATGTAGACGGTTGATTTCAAATTGTGTCAGTTTTCTTTCGCCTTCATTGGGCGAGTGATAGGACGATCTCGCCAGAGATCGTTGCTGTCTGACAAAAAAACTGTTCCATAGCTAAACAAGGAAGTGTGTTTATGTCGAAAGTAAAAGACAACGCTATTGATACCGCCGCACAGGCGTTCCAGCCACTGCAAGCATTGGCTGCATCCAGTTCTGCGTTCAACCAGATCAATAGCTTCAGCCATCAGTATGATCGGGGCGGTAACCTCACGGTCAATGGCAAACCCTCCTTCTCCGTCGACCAGGCAGCGACCCAATTGCTGCGCGATGGTGCTGCCTACCAGGACAAGGACGGCAGCGGCAAAATCGAACTCACCTACACGTTCCTGACCTCTGCGTCGTCGAGCACCATGAACAAGCACGGGATTACCGGCTTCAGCCAGTTCAGCGCTCAGCAGAAAGGCCAGGCCGTTCTGGCCATGCAATCCTGGGCCGACGTGGCCAATGTCACGTTCACCGACAAGGCCACGGGTGGCGACGGTCACATGACCTTCGGCAACTACAGCGGCGGCCAGGATGGCGCGGCGGCCTTCGCCTATCTGCCTGGTACGGGCGCAGGTTACGACGGTACTTCCTGGTACCTGACCAACAGCAGCTACACGCCAAACAAAACGCCGGACCTGAACAATTACGGCCGACAAACCCTGACCCACGAAATCGGTCACACCCTGGGCCTTGCCCATCCTGGCGACTACAACGCGGGCGAGGGTGCTCCGACCTACAACGACGCGTCCTACGGGCAAGACACCCGCGGTTACAGCGTCATGAGCTACTGGAGTGAAAGCAATACCAGCCAGAACTTCAGCAAGGGCGGCGTCGAAGCTTATTCGTCCGGTCCGCTGATGGACGATATCGCGGCCATCCAAAAGCTCTACGGCGCCAACACCACCACCCGCACCGGTGACACCACTTACGGCTTCAACTCCAACGCCGGGCGCGACTTCCTGAGCGCGACTTCGTCGTCGGACAAGGTTGTGTTTTCGGTATGGGATGCGGGCGGCAAGGACACCCTGGACTTCTCCGGTTTTACCCAAAACCAGAAGATCAACCTCAATGAGGCCTCGTTCTCCGACGTTGGCGGCATGGTGGGTAACGTGTCCATCGCCAAGGGCGTCACCGTCGAAAACGCTATCGGCGGTTCGGGCAGCGACCTGCTGATCGGCAACAGCGTGTCCAACGAACTGAAGGGCGGTGCCGGCAACGACATCCTCTTCGGCGCGGGCGGCGCAGACAAACTGTGGGGTGGCGCCGGTTCGGACACCTTCGTGTTTGCCGCCAGCAGCGATTCCAAACCCGGTGCTGTCGACCAGATCCTCGATTTTGTCAGCGGCCTGGACAAGATCGACCTGACCGGCATCACCAATGGCGCGGGCCTGCATTTCGTGAACGCGTTCACCGGTGCGGCAGGCGATGCGGTGTTGACCTCTTCGGGTGGCAACAGCCTGTTGTCGGTGGACTTCTCCGGGCATGGGGTGGCTGATTTCCTGGTCAGCACCGTGGGCCAGGCGGCTTACTCCGACATCGCTGCGTGATGTGAGGTGAAAAGGAGGGCGGCGCAGACGCGCTGCTCTCTGCCCCTTGAAATGAGTAAAGCGCCTTATGATCCATAACCGCTTCACCTGCAGAACAACCGCGTGGCTATTGGCGACGTTCATGATGATTTTTGGAGATGTAGCCATGGCGAGCAGCCTGAAATTAGCAGACCCCTCGGAACTGGCCGGCAAATGGCAGGCGACCCTGATCGCCAAAGATGACTCGCCAGAGTCCCAGGCGTTGCAGGACAAACCGTCCAACGTCTGTGTCATCGACTTTCAACCGAAACAGACACTGGGCGAGGGCGCCGATTGTCTCAGCGCCTGGCTGGACGGTGAATCTGCGATTGGCTGGTTCCCTGAGCCGGATGGCCTGGCGATCACCGGCAAAGAAGGTTCGAAGATTCTATTTCTCAGCCGCCAACGCGACGGATCGTATAAAGCCACCTTGAAATCCGATCTGGTCATAACACTTGTGCGCCAGGTGCAATAACACGATTCGAATAGAGCGCTAGTCATTGCCGGCATAAGCACAACACAACTAGTGGAAGCGCTCTGTCGCCCACGAAAAGTTGTTATTAGTTTGTAAGCGCTATCGCAAGGCCTATATCCGCCCTGCGCGGACAGTTAATGGAAACTTCGCCAGAAAAGGGCGGGGAATAACACCTCAGGAATAACCCATGAAGATGGCAAAGAGTCCGGCCACCGCACCTTTATTCAAAGCGCTGGGCGACTACAAGAGCATCCTGGTCAGCGTCGGTAGTTTTACCGCGTTAATTAACGTGCTGATGCTGGTCCCGTCGATTTACATGCTTCAGGTCTACGACCGCGTGCTGTCGTCGCAAAATGAAACCACCCTGGCGATGCTGTCGTTGATGGTGGTCGGGTTCTTTGCCTTCATCGGTTTGCTTGAGATCGTGCGCAGCTTCATCGTGATCCGCATCGGCAGCCAACTGGAGCGCCGCTTCAACCTGCGGGTCTATCAGGCCGCATTCGAGCGCAACCTGTTCAAGGGCGAGGGTAACGCCGGGCAAGCCTTGGGGGACCTGACGCAAATTCGCCAATTCGTCACCGGCCCTGCGTTGTTTGCCTTCTTCGATGCGCCGTGGTTTCCGGTCTATCTGTTCGTGATCTACCTGTTCAATGTCTGGCTCGGCGTGTTTGCGACGGTGGGCACGGTGCTGTTGATCGGCCTGGCTTGCCTCAACGAGACAATGACCAAAAAGCCCCTGGGCGACGCCGCAGGGTTTTCCCAGAAATCCAGCCAACTGGCCACCAGTCACCTGCACAACGCCGAAACCATTCAGGCCATGGGCATGCTCGGGGCGTTGCGTACACGCTGGTTCCAGGTCCATTCACGTTTCCTCGGCTTGCAGAACCAGGCCAGCGACACCGGTGCCGTCATCAGCTCCCTGAGCAAAACCCTGCGCCTGTGCCTGCAATCGTTGGTGCTGGGGCTGGGTGCATTGCTGGTGATCAAGGGGGATATGACGGCCGGGATGATGATCGCCGGCTCCATCCTGATGGGCCGCGTCCTGAGCCCCATCGACCAATTGATCGCCGTGTGGAAGCAGTGGAGCGGCGCCAAGCTCGCTTACCGTCGTCTTGATTCGTTGCTGCAAGCCTTTCCACCCAGTGATGAAGCCATGGCGCTGCCGGCGCCGAAGGGTCAGATCAGCTTCGAGCAGGTCAGTGCCGCGCCGCCGGGGCAACGGGCCGCCACGCTGCATTTGGTCAATTTCAGCCTCGGTGCCGGGGAAGTGCTCGGGGTGCTCGGGGCCTCCGGTTCTGGCAAATCGACATTGGCCCGGGTGCTGGTCGGCGTCTGGCCGACGCTGGGCGGGACGGTGCGGCTCGACGGCGCGGACATTCATCGCTGGAACCGCGACGATCTTGGTCCCTACATCGGTTATCTGCCGCAAGACATCGAGCTGTTCAGCGGCAGCATCGCTGAAAACATCGCCCGGTTCAGCGAGGCGGACCCGCAAAAAATCGTTGAAGCCGCGCAGCAGGCCGGCGTTCACGAACTGATTCTGCGCATGCCGCAAGGCTACGACACCGTGCTCGGCGAGGACGGCAGCGGTTTGTCCGGGGGGCAGAAGCAGCGTGTGGCACTGGCGCGGGCGTTGTACGGCAACCCGCGCCTGGTGGTGCTGGATGAACCCAATTCCAACCTCGACACCGTGGGCGAAGCCGCATTGGCCAGCGCCATTGCGCAAATGAAAACCCAAGGCACCAGCGTGATTCTGGTGACCCATCGCTCCTCGGCACTGGCCCAGGCCGACAAACTGCTGGTGCTCAACGAAGGGCGCTTGCAAGCCTTCGGCGCAAGCCAGGACGTGCTCAAGGCACTCGCCGCCAATCAGGAGCAGCAGCGGGAAAAAACCGCGCAAGCACCGGGCGGGCTCAGCATGAGCCGGCAGTATCAGCCCTCGACAAGGAATTCGGGCGTATGAGCAACATCAGCGAAGCCACCATGGAACACGACTACATCGCAGAACGCCCTGAGCGCGACGCGCGTTTCTTCGTCCGCATGGGCTGGATTCTGGCGATCGTCGGCGCCGGCAGTTTCTTCACCTGGGCCAGTCTTGCGCCGCTTGACCAAGGCATTCCCGTGCAAGGCACGGTCGTGGTGTCGGGCAAGCGCAAAGCCGTGCAATCGATGAGCAGTGGCGTGGTCAGCCAGATCCTGGTGCGCGAGGGGCAAGTGGTGAAGCAGGGCCAGCCATTGTTCCAGCTCGACCAGACCCAAGTCGCCGCGGACGTGCAATCGCTGCAAGCGCAATACCGCATGGCCTGGGCCAGTCTGGCGCGGTGGCAGAGTGAACGGGACAACCTCAAGCAAGTGAATTTCCCCTCCGAACTGAGTAACAATCCCGACCCGCGCCTGGCCTTGGTGCTGGAAGGTCAACGTCAGTTGTTCAGCAGTCGCCGAGAGGCGTTTTCCCGCGAACAGGCTGCCTTGCGCGCCAGTATCGAAGGCGCCAGCGCGCAACTGGCCGGCATGCGCCGCGCCCGTACGGACCTGACTGCCCAGGCCAGCTCTCTGCAACAACAGCTGAGCAACCTGCAGCCCTTGGCGGACAACGGCTACATCCCGCGCAATCGGTTGATGGAGTACCAGCGTCAGCTGTCACAGGTTCAGCAACAATTGGCGGAAAACAGCGGCGACAGCGGCCGTGTCGAACAGGGCATCCTCGAATCGCGGCTGAAACTGCAACAGCACATCGAGGAATACCAGAAAGAGGTCCGCACCCAACTGGCCGATGCGCAATTGAAAAGCGTGACGCTGGAAGAGCAGCTGACTTCCGCCGGGTTCGATCTGCAACACAGCGAGATCATCGCCACCGCCGATGGCATTGCGGTCAACCTCGGTGTTCACACCGTCGGCGCGGTGGTGCGTCAGGGCGAAACCCTGCTGGAGATCGTGCCTCAGGGGACGAGCCTGGAGGTGGAAGGGCACCTGCCGGTCAACCTGGTCGACAAGGTTGGCACGCACTTGCCGGTGGACATCTTGTTCACCGCGTTCAACCAGAGCCGCACGCCGCGGGTGCCCGGCGAAGTCAGCCTGATCTCCGCCGACCAGATGATCGATGAGAAAACCGGTGCGCCGTATTACGTACTGCGCAGCAGCGTCAGCGATCAGGCCATGGAAAAACTCAACGGTCTGGTGATCAAGCCTGGCATGCCGGCGGAAATGTTCGTGCGCACCGGTGAACGTTCACTCCTCAACTATTTGTTCAAACCGCTGCTCGACCGGGCAGGTTCCGCGTTGACTGAGGAATAAGGATGTTCCGCTGTATGAATAAGCTTTCCATGCTCGCAGCGACCCTGGCGTTGCTGACCTGCAACAGTGTGCTGGCGATGGGACCGTTCGACATCTACGAACAAGCATTGCGCAATGATCCAGTGTTTCTCGGCGCCATCAAGGAACGCGATGCCGGCCTTGAAAACCGCGCCATCGGCCGCGCCGGGCTGTTGCCCAGGATCGGTTACAACTACAACAAGGGGCGCAACTCCTCCAAGGCCACCGCGCTCAATGAGCGCGGGCAAAACCGCACCGATGATCGCAACTACAGCAGTTACGGCTCGACCCTGACCCTGCAACAACCGCTGCTCGACTACGAGGCTTACGCGTCGTACCGCAAAGGCGTGGCGCAATCGCTGTTTGCCAACGAAGCCTTTCGCGGCAAGAGCCAGGAATTGCTGGTTCGGGTGCTGGAGAATTACACCCAGGCGCTGTTCGCTCAGGATCAGATCGACATCGCGCAAGCCAAGAAAAAGGCTTTCGAGCAACAGTTCCAGCAGAACGAACACATGTTCCGACAGGGCGAGGGCACGCGCACCGACATCCTTGAGGCCGAGTCCCGCTATGAACTGGCCACGGCCGAGGAAATCGAAGCCCGTGATGAGCAGGACGCGTCGTTACGGGAACTGGGCGCGCTGATTGGCGTGCCGGCGATCAACATCGGGGATTTGGCGCCGCTGGATCAGAGTTTCCAGACCTTCACTCTGCAGCCGGCCAATTACGACACCTGGCATGAGATGGCCGTGGCCAACAATCCGAACCTGGCTTCGCAGCGCCATGCCGTGGAAGTCGCACGTTACGAAGTCGAACGCAACCGCGCCGGGCACCTGCCCAAAGTCAGCGCCTACGCCTCGATGCGCCAGAACGAGTCGGAAAGCGGCAACACCTACAACCAGCGTTACGACACCAACACCATCGGGATTGAAGTCAGCGTGCCGTTGTACGCCGGCGGCGGGGTCTCGGCCTCGACACGCCAGGCCAGCCGCACCATGGAGCAGGCCGAGTACGAACTGGACGGCAAGACCCGGCAAACGTTGATTGAACTGCGTCGCCAGTTCAGCGCCTGCCTGTCGGGCGTGAACAAGTTGCGCGCTTATCAGAAAGCCCTGACGTCTGCCGAAGCGCTGGTGGTTTCGACCAAGCAAAGCATTTTGGGCGGTGAGCGCGTCAACCTCGATGCATTGAATGCAGAACAACAACTATTTACCACCCGCCGCGATCTGGCACAGGCACGCTACGACTACTTGATGGCCTGGACCAAGCTGCATTACTACGCCGGGACGTTGAATGAGCAGGATTTGGCCAAGGTTGACGAGGCGTTCGGCCAAGGCCCGAGAACGCAATAAATGCCCCAAAAAAAACAAAAAAAGCGAGAAGTCATGAACATGGACGTACAGATCAAGCCGATGTCGGTCGGCACGCTATTACTCCTGGTGTCAGCAATGCCCGTCTCGGTGCAAGCCGCTTATCTGGAAACCGGCACACCCGGTGATGCCGCCAGCTGGCGTTCGACCGAGTTCCAGCGCGACTGGGGACTCGCCCGTATGCAAGCCGATCAAGCCTACGCCGCCGGCATCACGGGCAAAGGCGTGAAAATCGGCGAGCTCGATTCAGGCTTCGATGCTGCCCATCCCGAATTCGCTACCGACCGTTACCACGGGGTGACCGCCAGCGGCAGCTACGTTGACGGCTCCCGGTTCAATGTCGACGGCACACTGAACGCCAACAACGACTCCCATGGCACGCACGTCGCCGGCACCATTGGTGCCTCGCGCGACGGCACCGGCATGCACGGCGTGGCCTACAACGCGCAGGTCTACGTCGGCAATACCAACAAGAACGACAGCTTCCTGTTCGGCCCCAACCCTGATCCACGCTACTTCAAAGCGGTCTATAACGCGTTGGCGGATGCCGGTGTGCGAGCGATCAACAATAGCTGGGGCAGCCAGCCACCGGATGTCAGCTATCGGACCCTCGACGATCTGCAGGCGGCCTACGCCCAGCACTGGAACAAAGGCACCTGGCTCGACGAGGCCGCAGGCGTTTCCCGGCGCGGCGTGATCAACGTGTTCAGCGCCGGTAACAGCGGTTACCCCAACGCCAGCGTGCGTTCAGCCTTGCCGTATTTTGAGCCGGACCTGGAAGGCCACTGGCTGGCGGTGTCGGGGCTGGATCAAGGCAACCAACAGAAATACAACCAGTGCGGGATCGCCAAGTATTGGTGCATCACCACGCCCGGCGCGAAGATCGACAGCACCATTCCCGGCGCAGGCTATGCGATCAAGTCCGGCACCTCCATGTCCGCGCCGCATGCCACCGGTGCCTTGGCGCTGGTGATGGAACGCTATCCGTACATGAACAACCAGCAGGCGCTGGAAACCCTGCTGACCACCGCCACCCACCTCGACGGTTCGATCACCGAGGCGCCGAATTCCCGCGTCGGCTGGGGCGTGGCTAACCTCGAACGGGCGATGCACGGGCCGGGGCAATTGCTCGGACGTTTCGACGCCAATCTGGGGGTAGGGCAGAGCGATGTCTGGAGCAATGACATCACCGACAAGGCGCTGATTCAGCGTCAGAGCGAAGACGCGGCGGAACACAGTGCCTGGCAACAGACACTGAAAACGGAAGGTTGGGAGAACGGTGTACCGGTCGGTGCCAGCCAGCAGGATCGGACCGACTATGCGGTGGGCACGGCGCGCGATCTCGCCGCCTCCACTCGGGTCTACGAAGGCAGCCTGATCAAGTCCGGTGCCGGACGCCTGATGCTGACCGGCAACAGCACTTATCGCGGGCCGACCACGGTGAATGGCGGTCTGCTGTCAGTCAACGGTTCGCTGGCATCACAAGTGACCGTCAATGACAGCGGCACGCTGGGCGGATCGGGACGCATCGGCGCACTGACCGCCAACCGCGGCGCTACGGTTGCCCCCGGCAATTCCATTGGCACCTTGCAGGTGAGCGGCGACGTCACGTTTGCGCCGGGTTCGACCTACGCGGTGGAGCTATCGCCGACCGATAGCGACCGGATCGTCGCGGGCGGCACGGCCACGGTCAGTGGCGCGACCGTCAGCCTGTCACTGGAAAACAGTCCGACCTTGCTCAGCACTCAACAAGTGCAAAGCCTGCTCGGTCATCAGTACAACATCCTGCAAGCGGCCGGCGGCGTTCAAGGTCAGTTCGGCGCGGTGCTGCCCAACTACCTGTTCATCGGCGGCAGCCTCGATTACGCCGCCACGGGTGTTCAACTGAGTGTCGAGCGCAACGACACGACCTTCGCCAGCGTCGGCCAAACGCCCAACCAGCGCGCCGTAGCCTCCGCCGCTGAAGGGCTTGGGGCGGGCAATCCGGTTTACGAAAGCCTGCTGCTGTCGCCCACCGCGACGTCTGCCCAACAGGCGTTTCAGCAGTTGTCGGGGGAAATCTATCCGGCACTGGGTTCAGTATTGATCAACGACAGCCGCTACCTGCGTGATGCGGTTGGCGAGCGGCTGATTGACGCCCAAGGCACTCAAAGCAATGGCTGGATCAAAGCGCTGGGCGCCTGGGGCAAGACCGATGAGCGCCATGACACCGCCGGTTACACCACCTCGATTGGCGGCTTGCTCGCCGGGGTCGACGGGGCGCTCGATGAGCAAACCCGGATCGGTTTGGTCACCGGTTACAGCGACAGCTCGGTGAACATGGGCTCCGGCACTCACTCATCGGCCAAGGTCGACAGCTATCACCTGGGTGCTTATGCCGGCCGCGAGTTGGGTGCCTGGCGCCTGAGTGCCGGCGGTGCCTACAGCTGGCATCGGGCCGACGTCAAACGGGACCTGCAATACGGCGACGTCAGCGCCAAACAGAAAGCCAAGGTCGATGCCGGGACCACCCAAGTGTTCGGTGAAGCGGCGTATCGCCTGAACCTGCAACCGCTGGCGCTCGAACCCTTCGCGAACCTGGCCTACGTGCACCTCGACACCGAAGGTTTCACCGAGAAAGGCGACGCCGCCGCACTGAAAAGCAGTGGCGATACGCGTGACGCGGTGCTCAGCACGTTGGGCGTGCGCGCATTGAAAACCGTGAACCTGTCCGGCCAGCAGAAACTGGACTTGAGCGGCAGCCTCGGTTGGCAGCACAACCTGAGCCGTACCGATTCCGAAGAGCACCTGGCGTTTGCCGGCGGCAGCACAGCGTTTTCCGTGGAGAGTTCGGCCATGGTGCGTGATGCGGCGCTGGTGGGCGCCCATGCCAGCCTGGCCCTGAGCCGGGACATCCGCTTGAACCTCGACTACACCGGCCAACTGGCCAGCCGCGAGAAAAGCCATGGCGTAGGCCTCAGCCTCAATTGGCAGTTTTAACCCTGTGAACACCAATTGTGAGAAGGGGGTTGTCGGTTAAGCGAGATCCCTTGTGGGAGCGGGCTTGCTCGCGAAGACGGCGGCATAGTCAACATTGATGTCGCCTGACACACCGCTTTCGCGAGCAAGCCCGCTCCCACAGGTCTCGCACTTCAACTGAAAGGAACTGGGGCAAGCCCTATAGCTACCAGGATTTTGGCAACACAACTAAGGACGGTAACTGGATGAATAACACGCACAACAACCTTGCCTTGCTCTGCGCATTGGCCACCCTCGGTACCGCGCAAGCGGCGCCTTACGTGGAAAACGGTAGAGCAGGCGATCCCAACAGTTGGCGCAGCACTGAATTCAATGCCGATTGGGGGCTGGGAGCGGTCAACGCGCAAGAGGCCTACGCCGCCGGTTACACCGGTAAAGGTGTGAAGCTGGGGATTTTTGACCAACCGGTCTACGCCGCGCATCCGGAATTCTCCGGCTCGAACAAAGTGATCACCCTGGTCACCAGCGGCATCCGCGAATACACCGACCCGTACATCCCGGTCAAAGCCGGCGATGCGTTTCGCTACGACGGTTCGCCCTCGATCGGTTCCAACGGCAAGCTGGGTGCCCACGGCACCCACGTTGGCGGGATCGCTGCCGGCAGTCGCGATGGCGGACCGATGCATGGCGTGGCGTTTGGCGCGCAGATCATCAGTGCGGACAACGGCGATCCGGGCCCGGAAGACGGTATCATTCGCGGCAACGACGGCGCGGTCTACAAGGCCGGTTGGGATGCCTTGATCGCCAGCGGCGCGCGGATCATCAATAACAGTTGGGGCATCGGCATCACCGATCGCTTCGACCTCGGCGGACGCAACCCCGCGTACCCGCATTTCACCGTGCAAGACGCGCAATTGCAGTTCAACGAGATCCGTCCGTTGCTCGGGACCAAACCGGGCGGCGCCTACGACGGCGCCATCGCGGCGGCCCGCAGCGGTATCGTGACGATCTTCGCGGCCGGCAACGACTATAACCTCAACAACCCGGACGCCATTGCCGGCCTAGGCTATTTCGTTCCGGACATCGCGCCGAACTGGGTCACCGTGGCCGCGTTGCAGAAAAACCCGGACCTCAGCAGCCCGGACCTCTACAACATCAGCACTTTCTCATCACGCTGCGGCTACACCGCCAGCTTTTGCGTGTCCGCACCGGGCAGCAAAATCTACAGCTCGATCATCAGCGGTACCAACGCCGACAATTTGACCACCGGCTACGCCAACTACAACGGCACCTCGATGGCGGCGCCGCATGTCGCCGGTTCCATGGCCGTGCTGATGGAACGCTTCCCGTACATGACCGGCGCCCAGGTCGCCAGCGTGTTACGCACCACGGCCACCGACCTCGGTGCGCCAGGTGTCGATTCGCTGTACGGCTGGGGCATGATCAACCTGCGCAAAGGCATCGATGGCCCGGCGATGTTTGTCACCGAGCAAGACATTCCCGAGGAGTTCCGCATCCAGGGTGCCTACGGTTCGAGCCAGTTTGTCGCGGACTTGCCGGGGATCGGCGCGATCATCGACGCGGGCAAACCGACCGAACGCGTGTGCAATGACGTGCACTGCGGTCTCGACACGTGGCGCAACGACATTTCCGGCCATGGTGGCCTGACCAAGCAAGGCATCGGCACGCTGGTCATGACTGGCGCCAACACCTACACCGGTCCGACGCTGGTCAATCAGGGCCGATTGGCAATCAACGGCTCGCTGCTCTCGGCGGTCACCGTCAACGACAGCGGTATCCTCGGCGGTAATGGCCACATCGGCGCATTGACCGCGAAACGCGGCGGCACCGTAGCGCCAGGCAACTCCATCGGCACCTTGCAAGTGGCGGGCGACGTGACCTTCGAACCTGGCTCGACCTACGCCGTGGAGTTATCGCCGACCAGCAGCGATCAGATCGTGGCGGGCGGTAAAGCCGTGATCGACGGCGCTACCGTCAGCCTGTCCCTGGAAAACAGTCCGACCTTGCTGACCACCCGCGAAGTGAAATCCCTGCTCGGCCATCAGTACAACATTCTGCAAGCGGCCGGCGGGATCGAAGGGCGTTTCGGCGCCGTGCTCCCGGATTACCTGTTCATCGGCGGCACACTCGACTACTCGGCCAATGGCATCCAGCTGGCGGTAGAACGCAACGCAGCGTCCTTCGCCAGCGTCGGCCAAACCCCGAATCAACGCGCCGTCGCCGCGGCCGCCGAGCAACTGGGCGCCGGCAATCCGCTCTATGAAACCTTGCTGCTTTCGCCGACCGCTGCCGTCGCGCAACAAGCCTTTCAGCAACTGTCGGGTGAGATTCACCCGGCGATCGGCACGCTGCTGATCAACGACAGCCGTTACCTGCGCGATGCCGTCGGCGAACGCCTGCGCGAACGTGATCTGTTCAACGCCGCGGCACCCACCGATGACCGTAGCAACGCCTGGGTCAAAGTGCTTGGCGCCTGGGGCAAGAGCAATGGCGGGCATGACAACGCCAGTTCCAACAGCTCCATCGGCGGCTTGCTAGCCGGTGTCGACGGTCTGATCGTTGAACATACGCGACTGGGCTTCGTGACCGGTTACAGCGACAGTTCGTTGAGCATGGGCGATGGCACGCATTCGTCAGCCTCCGTCGACAGCTACCACTTGGGCGCCTATCTGGGCCATGAAATCGACGCCCTGCGTTTGAGCGTCGGCGGTGCTTACAGCTGGCATCGCATTGACGTGAAGCGTGACCTGCAATTGGGCGACGTCAGCGGCAAACAGAAATCCAAACGCGATGCGACAACCGCTCAACTGTTTACCGAAGCGGCGTATCGCCTGGACCTGCAACCGCTGGCGCTGGAACCGTTCGCCAACCTGGCTTACGTGCACCTCAACAGCGACAGCTTCACCGAGAAAGGTAATGCCGCAGCGCTCAAGGGCGGTGAAGACAACCGCGACGCCGTGCTCTCGACCCTCGGCCTGCGGGCGAGCAAAGCGATTGCCCTGTCGGACAAACAGCAGCTGGAACTGTCCGGCACGCTGGGCTGGCAGCACAACCTGAGCAACACCCGTTCCGAAGATCATCTGGCCTTCGCCAACGGCAACACCGCGTTCAGCGTGCAGAGCGTTTCCCAGGATCGCAACGCCGCCGTTGTGGGTGCGCGGGCCGGTCTGGCGGTGGCGCAGGACGTTCGTTTGAGCCTGGATTACAACGGATTGCTTGGTTCTAACGAGAAAGACCACGGTGTGGGTCTGACGCTCGACTGGCAGTTCTGATTTAACGCAAAGGAAGCAAACCTATGGGACTGTTTGATTACAAAAAGGCTGACGGCAAGGCGTTGTACTCCGATGCCATCGCACTGACGCTGTATGCGTACACACCGACTGGTCAGCCGCTGCCAGCGACCGGTTGGGCGCCGATTGGCGCCACGCAGTTGGGTTATCAAGGCACGGTCGGCGCTCAAGGCACCTTCTATGGCGAGAAGGACGGCTTCACCAGCGCCGAAGCCGAAGTGCTTGGCAAGTACGACGCGGCGGGCAAGCTGATCGGTATCGGCATTGCCTTTCGTGGCACCGGCGGCCTGGGTTACAGCGACACCTTCGGCGACATGAAAAACAACCTGCTGGCCGCCGTCGGCCCGGTGGATTACGCGACGAACTACGCGAAGAATGCCTTCGACAACTTGCTCAAGGACGTTGCCGCGTTTGCGATTGCTCACGGTCTGGGCGCCAGGGATGTTTTGGTCAGTGGTCACAGTCTTGGCGGTCTGGGCGTCAACAGCCTCGTCGAACTGAGTGGCAACAACTGGGGCGGTTTCTTCAAGGAGGCCAACTACGTTGCCTTCGCCTCGCCGACCCAGAGCGCTACCGGCAACAACGTGCTGAACATCGGTTACGAGAACGATCCGGTGTTTCGGGTACTCGACGGCACCACGTTCAGCAGCGGTTCCCTGGGCAAGCACGACGGACACCAGGACTCGGCGACCAACAACATCGTCAACTTCAATGACCAGTACGCGTCCACCTCACAGAACCTGGTGCCGTTCAGCATCCTCAACCCGCTGAACTGGTCGGCTCACGGTTCGTTGGGTTATGCCGACGGGTTGAACCGGGTAATCGACTCGCGTTTCTACGACCTCACCGACAAGGACTCGACGCTGATCGTGTCCAACCTGGCAGAAGCGTCCCGGGGCAAGACCTGGGTCGAGGACCTTGGTCGCAGCGGCGAACCTCACACCGGCAGCACCTTCATTATCGGCACTGACAGCAACGACCTGCTCAAGGGCGGCGCCGGCAATGACTTCATCGAAGGCCGCGACGGCAATGACCGGTTCCACGATGACGGTGGCTACAACCTCCTGCTGGGCGGCAAGGGCAGCAACACCTTCGAATTGCAGAAGCCGTTGCAGAACTTCAGCGTTGTCAATGACGGCGACGGCACGCTGTACGTGCGTGATGCCTATGGCGGCATCAGCATGACCCGCGACATCGGCGCGCTGGTCAGTAAAGAGTCGGGCTCATGGTGGGGGAGCAAGGAGGTGACTTACAGCGTCACCGCCAACGGATTGCTCAACGGCAGTGAGCTGACCCAGTACAACCACTCGCTTAACGGTGATGCCTACGGCAACACGCTGGCAGCCAGCGTCGATGGCGACTGGTTGTTCGGCAATGCCGGCGACGACCTGCTGCGCAGCGACAAAAGCCACGTGACCTTTGTCGGTGGCGCGGGCAATGACGTGATGCAGGCCTCGGGTGGCAACAACACGTTCCTGTTCAGCGGCGCTTTCGGTTTCGACGCGATCAATGGCTACCAGGGCAGCGACAAACTGCTGTTCATGGGCGTTCAGGGCGCGGGGCAGGGCTATGACTACAAACAACACGCTTCGCAGTCGGGCCAGGACACGGTGCTGAAAATTGGCGACTTTGCCGTGACCCTGGTGGGGGTGGGACTGGATAACCTGTCGGCTTCAGGCATTACGTTTGCCTGAGGCTGCATGCACTAAATGCGCCGGGGCGCCTCGTGATCGGGCGTCCTGGTTGTGAGCTATCTCTAACAATTCCAACAAAGAGAGAGGCAATACCAATGGGTGTGTACGACTACAAAAACTTCGGTACAGCAGACTCCAAAGCGTTATTTACCGACGCGATGGCGATCACGCTGTATTCCTACCACAACCTGGATAACGGCTTTGCCACCGGCTATCAGCACAACGGCTTCGGCCTTGGCTTGCCGGCGACACTGGTGAGCGCACTGATCGGTGGCGCCGACTCCCAGGGCGTCATTCCCGGAATCCCCTGGAACCCCGATTCGGAAAAAGCCGCACTGGACGCGGTGCAGAAAGCCGGCTGGACGCCGATCACCGCCACGCAACTGGGTTATGACGGCAAGGTCGATGCACACGGAACGTTCTTCGGTGAAAAGGCCGGGTACACCAGCGCCCAGGTGGAAATCCTCGGCAAGTACGACGCGCAGGGTCATCTCAGCGAAATCGGTATCGCTTTTCGCGGCACCAGCGGCCCACGAGAAAGCCAGATCAGCGACTCCATCGGCGATGTGATCAATGATCTGCTGGCGGCGTTGGGGCCAAAGGATTATGCGAAAAACTACGTCGGCGAAGCCTTCGGTAATCTGCTCGACGATGTGGCGGCCTTTGCCCGGGCCAATGGTCTGTCGGGCAAGGACGTGCTGGTCAGCGGTCACAGCCTCGGCGGGCTGGCGGTCAACAGCCTGGCGGATTTGAGCAACGACAAGTGGGCCGGGTTCTACCAGGACTCCAACTACATCGCCTACGCCTCGCCGACCCAAAGCAGCACCGATAAAGTGCTGAACGTCGGTTACGAGAACGACCCGGTGTACCGCGCCCTCGACGGTTCATCCTTAAACCTGTCGTCGGTGGGCGTGCACGATGCCGCCAAGGTCTCGGCGACCGATAACATCGTCAGCTTCAATGACCACTACGCTTCGACCGCGTGGAATGTGCTGCCATTTTCCATCCTCAACATCCCGACCTGGATCTCGCACTTGCCCACCGCCTATGGCGACGGCATGAACCGGGTGATCGAGTCGAAGTTCTACGACCTGACCAGCAAAGACTCGACGATCATCGTTGCCAATCTGTCGGACCCGGCGCGCGCCAACACGTGGGTTCAGGATCTGAATCGCAACGCTGAAACCCACAAGGGCAGCACCTTCATCATCGGCAGTGACGGCAACGATCTGATCCAGGGTGGCCGGGGCAACGACTATCTGGAAGGCCGCGATGGCGACGACACCTTCCGCGACGGTGGTGGCTACAACATCCTGTTGGGCGGCAAGGGCAACAACGTGCTGGACGTGCAGCAGTCGGTCAAAAACTTCGACTTCGCCAATGACGGCGCCGGCAACCTGTACATCCGCGACGCCAATGGCGGCATCAGCATGACCCGCGACATCGGCAGCATTGTGACCCAGGAGCCGGGGTTTCTGTGGGGGCTGTTCAAGGATGACGTGATCCACAGCGTCACTGCCGACGGCCTTAAGGCGGGCACCAACCTGACTCAGTACGCGTCAACGGTGAAGGGCGGGGCCGGCGCCGATACGCTCACGGCTCATGCCGGTGGTGATTGGTTGTTCGGGCTGGACGGCAACGATCATTTGCTCGGCGGTAACGGTAACGACGTGTTTGTCGGCGGTGCGGGCAATGACGTGTTGGAGTCAGGAGGCGGAATCGATACGTTCCTGTTTAGCGGCGCGTTTGGTCAGGACCGGGTGGTTGGCTACCAGGCCAGCGACAAACTGGTGTTTGTCGGGGTTCAGGGTGTGACGCCGCACGATGACTATCGAGCGCATGCCTCGGCGGTGGGGCACGACACGGTGCTGACGTTTGGGGGGGATTCGGTGACGTTGGTTGGGGTTGGGCTGGATAGTTTGTCCAGTGGAGGGGTGGTTATCGCCTGAGGGTGATGGGCTGACTGTTAGGGCCTCTTCGCGAGCAAGCCCGCTCCCACATTGGAACTCGGTCTAATGTGGGAGCGGGCTTGTTCCGGGCGGCGTTCCGACGAAGAACGATAACGCGGTATTCAGTCTTCCTGCCGAATCGTGCTCACGTCATCGGCCTTGACCTTCACTTTCGCCCCGGAAATATCTTCGAACTCGAAGAAACCGTCCTTGGTCTTGGTTTTCGGCATGTCCTTGGTCAAATACTGGGTGCCGTTCTGCAGCGTCACAACCGTTGGCGTCGAGCAACCGGCCAGGGCCAGAAAGGCCGCTACCGCCAAGGGCAAACCCAGAGTCTTGATATTCATAACCACCTCTCATCCTTCAAAAAAAACAGCGCGACTGCCACGAACGAAATCAATCTTCGCTGTACCTCTATCGCGGTTAGGTGCAATGGAGCGGCAGAAAGTTCATAGCCACTCGAAAAATTACCGAATAACGTCGCCGCTTATCCTTTTCCGTTTGCACCAGGCGGGGCGCAGCTGGTATCTGTACGCATAACCAGTACTCGCTCGCCATGGCCCATTTTCCTGTGACTGCAAATCCTCTCGACGATCCGTTCTATTACTTGAACAACTTCATGCAAGTGCTTGATTGGCTTGAGCATCGTTATGCCGATGTGTTGAGCGTCGAAGAGCAACACTTCATCCACGAATTCAAGCGGTTGCCCCGTGAGTCCAGGGCGCTGCTGGTCCGGATGGTGATGCGCAAGGGGAATCATTTCCGGGCGAGCAAGCTGCATTACCTCGAAATCGGCGACATCGCCATTGCCGCCGGCCCACTGCTGGCGCAGGGCTGGATCGATGAGCAATCGCCGCTGTCGATCGAAGCGCTGTTCGAGGTGCTGCTCAAGGCGGAAATTCTCCAGTGTTTTGGCACCACCATCGATCAACCCAAGGGGAAAAAGACCGATTGGCTGCCCGCACTGAGCGAACAGTTTCCCCAGGTCCAACGTTTCGGCCAGTGGTGCCCATCGCTGGATGATCGATTGTTCAGCCTGACCATCATGGGCCTGTGCGACCGGCTGCGCTTGATGTTTTTTGGCAATCTTTACCAGGACTGGTCCGAGTTCGTGCTGGCGGACCTGGGCATCTTTACCTATGAAAAAGTCGAGTTCTGCGCCGACTCCCGAGGCCTGCGCAGCCGCGACGACGTGGACGCCTGCCTCTTCCTTCATGAATGTCAGCAACATTTCGAGGCCGGCGAAGCCGTGGAAGGCATTGTCGAGCAGATCAAAGGGCTGGCGCTGAGTAATCCCTGGCTGCAAAGACGTCGCGAAAAACTGTTGTTCCAGATCGGTCAGCACTGCGAGCGTGTGGCGGATTTCTCTACCGCACTGGCGATCTACCGCGAGTGTGCCTATCCCGGCGCGCGCCTGCGGTTGATTCGCGTGTTGGAGCGCTGCGGTGAATATCAGCTGGCCATGGACCTGGCCACTGCAGTGGAGCAATCGCCGGAAAGTGCCGCCGAGCAGCAACAATTGTTGCGTGTGCTGCCCAGGCTGCGGCGCAAGTTGGGCGGTCCGGTGATAAAGCGCTCGTCCCCACGGGAAATGCTGCGCCTGGACCTGCAACTGTCCAGAACCGACCCGGCGTTGTCGGTGGAAAGTTACGTTCAGGCGCATTTGACGGAAGATTCGGCGCCGGTGCATTACGTCGAAAACAGCCTGATCAACTCGCTGTTCGGCCTGCTGTGCTGGCCGGCGATTTTCGCGCCGTTGCCGGGGGCGTTTTTCCACCCGTTCCAGCGTGGGCCGGTGGATCTGCTTAATGAGGACTTTCACGCACGCCGCGCGGAGCTGTTCCAGGGCTGCCTGGCTGAACTCGATGACGGGCGTTACCGCCAGACGATTCGCGAACGCTATGCCAGCAAGTGGGGCGTGCAGTCGCCCTTCATGTTCTGGGGTGTGCTGAGCGAAGAATTGCTCGATCAGGCACTCGATTGCCTGCCGGCCGAACACCTCAAGCACTGGTTCAATCGACTGCTGTTGGACATCAAGGCCAATCGCGCCGGCATGCCGGACCTGATCCAGTTTTGGCCCCAGGACAAAACCTACCGGATGATCGAAGTCAAAGGTCCCGGTGATCGCCTGCAAGACAATCAATTGCGCTGGCTCGAGTTCTGCCATGAGCACCAGATGCCGATTGCCGTCTGCTACGTGCAATGGGCGGAGCAGGGCGCTTGAGTTACAGCATCGCGGTGCGGGCGCTGTGTGAATTCACCGCCAAGGTCGGTGACCTCGACCTGCGTTTTACGCCTTCGCCGACGGCGTTGGAAGGGATTGTCGGGCACCGTACGGTGGCGTCCCGGCGCAGCGAGGGCTACCAGAGTGAAGTCGCGCTTGAAGGCTTGTATCAAACGTTGAAGGTAAAGGGCCGGGCCGACGGCTATGACCCCGCGCAAAATTGCCTGGAAGAAGTCAAAACCTATCGCGGCGACTTGAGCAAGCAACCGGCCAACCACCGTCAGCTGCATTGGGCGCAGGCGAAGATTTACGGCTGGTTGATGTGCCAGAAGTTGCAGCTGACGCAGATCAATCTGGCCCTGGTGTACTTCAACATCGTCAATGAAAAGGAAACCTGCCTGGTCGAGGCATTCAGCGCCACGCAACTAAGGCTGTTCTTCGAACAACATTGCGCTTTGTTCCTGCACTGGGCCGAGCAGGAAATGGCTCATCGCGAAGGACGTAATCGGGCGGCGCAACACCTGGCGTTTCCCCATGCCGACTTTCGACCGGGGCAACGTCATCTGGCGGAATCGGTGTTCAAAGCGGTCAGCACCGGTCGTTGCTTGATGGCGCAGGCGCCCACGGGGATCGGCAAGACCGTCGGCACGCTGTTCCCCATGCTCAAGGCCCTGGCGCCGCAGCAACTGGACAAGGTGTTCTTCCTCACGGCGAAAACCCCGGGGCGCAAACTGGCGCTGGACGCCGCGCAAGTGATCCTCGACAGCGCCGACGCGCCACCCTTGCGAGTACTCGAAATGATCGCCCGGGACAAGGCCTGCGAGCATCCGGACAAAGCCTGTCACGGCGAATCCTGCCCGTTGGCCCAAGGGTTTTATGATCGCTTGCCCGCCGCTCGCCAAGCGGCCAGCCAATTGTCCCTGCTGAACCAGAACGCTTTGCGCGAGGTCGCCCTGCAACACGACGTCTGTCCCTACTACCTGAGCCAGGAAATGGCCCGCTGGGCAGACTTGGTAGTCGCCGATTACAACTACTACTTCGATTTCAGCGCGCTGCTGTTCGGGCTGGCCCAGGCCAACAACTGGAAAGTCGCGGTGCTGGTGGACGAAGCGCACAACCTGGTGGAGCGCGGCCGGCAGATGTACAGCGCCAGCCTCGACCAATCGACCCTCAACGCTGTACGAAAAACCGCGCCCGAGGCGTTGAAAAAATCCTTGCAGCGGGTCAACCGTGAGTGGAATGCCCTGCATAACCTGCAACTCGGCGCCTATCAGGCCTATGACAAGGCGCCGGAAAAACTGCTCCAGGCGTTGTCATCGTGCAGCGCGAGCATCGGCGATTACCTGAACGATCATCCGCAAGGCCTGGACGGGGCGTTACAGAACTTCTATTTCGACATGCTGCAATTTAGCCGGGTGGCTGAGCTGTTTGATGAACAGTTCCTGTTCGACATCAGCAAGCGCGACCTGGACCGTCAACGCAACCTGTCGCAGCTTTGCTTGCGCAACGTGGTGCCCGCCGGCTTCATCCGCCCACGCCTGACGGCTGCACGCAGCACCGTGCTGTTTTCCGCGACACTGAGCCCTCGCCACTATTATGCCGACCTGCTGGGTACGCCGGCGAACACGGTGTGGATAGACGTTGAATCGCCCTTTCAGGCCGATCAGCTGCAAGTACACATCGTCAGCCAGATCTCCACACGGTTTGTCCATCGCCAGTCATCCCTTGCGCCGATTGTCGAGCTGATTGCCCGGCAGTTCAGCCAGCGTCCCGGCAACTACCTGGCGTTTTTCAGCAGCTTTGATTATTTGCAGCAAGTGGCGCAGTTGCTGGCCGAGAAACATCCACATATCAATCTGTGGTCGCAGTCCCGGGGCATGGGGGAAGGGCAGCGACAGGACTTTCTCGATCAATTCACCGCCGAAAGTCAGGGTGTCGGTTTTGCGGTGTTGGGCGGGGCTTTTGGCGAGGGCATCGACTTGCCGGGCGCGCGCCTGATCGGAGCGTTTATCGCCACCCTGGGGCTGGCGCAACTCAACCCGGTCAACGAGCAGTTGAAACAGCGCATGGCAGCCATTTTCGGTGCCGGTTATGACTACACCTACCTGTTTCCCGGTGTGCAGAAAGTGGTGCAGGCGGCGGGGAGGGTGATCCGCACCCAGCAGGACCAAGGGGTGGTGATGTTGATCGATGACCGGTTTGGCGACAGCAAGGTCAAGCAGCTGCTGCCGCGCTGGTGGTCGATTGCTCCGAGGCATTTGGAAATAGGTAGGTCAGTAGCACCGCATCATTCAATGTAATAAAAGCGACGCTGTTCAGCGGCCCATCGCCTGTTCCGAATTTCGTCTAAAACGATCTGTACGCCTACATTGTCCAATACGTGAATCGATAACGCTGGGCGACGAGTACCGATTTCCGGCTTTCCAAATGCGTGGTATGTCGCATACTCCAAAAAAACGGTCATACCAAGAGGGATCAATGAACGAGGATCGGACCAAAGCCAACGCCATCGACGACAGTCGTTTTCGCCTGTTGATCGATGCTGTGATTGACTACGCGATCTACATGATTGATCCCGACGGCATCATCACCAGCTGGAACACCGGCGCCAGGCGTTTCAAGGGGTATGAAGAGGCCGAGATTCTCGGTCAGCACTTTTCGCGGTTCTATACCGAAGAAGATCGCCGAGCCGGTTTGCCCCAACGGGCACTGGACACGGCGATCAGGGAGGGGCGTTTCGAGGGGGAAGGCTGGCGGGTTCGCAAGGACGGCACGCATTTCTGGTGCCACGTGGTCATTGATCCGATTCTCGACCCGTCGGGCACGTTGCTTGGGTTTGCCAAGATCACCCGGGACCTGACCGACCGCAAGATGGCTGAAGAGATCCTCAAGCAAAGCGAGCAGCAATTCCGCCTGCTGGTTCAAAGTGTCACTGATTACGCCATCTACATGCTCACTCCGGATGGCCGCATGACCAATTGGAATCTTGGGGCTCAGCGCATCAAGGGCTACTTGCCCGAAGAAGTCATTGGCCAGCATTTTTCGATGTTTTACACCCCGGAAGATCGCGAGGCCGGCGAACCACAACGGACTCTGGACATTGCGGTACGTGAGGGGCGATTCGAAAACAAAAGCTGGCGCATGCGCAAGGACGGTACGCGGTTCCTGGCGCATGTCGTGGTAGACCCGATTTGGGGCGACACCGGCACGTTACTCGGCTTTGCCAAGATCACCCGTGATATCACCGAAGTCACACAAGCCCAGCAGACCCTGGAGCAAACCCGCGAAGCGCTGTTTCAGGCGCAGAAGATGCAGGTCATCGGTCAACTCAGTGGTGGCATTGCCCACGACTTCAACAACTTGCTGACCGTCATCCTTGGCAATCTGGAAATCATCGGCAAACGCGTCGGCGACGATTCGAGAATTACCCGATTGGTGGACAACGCTACCCAGGGTGCCCAGCGTGGCGTAACCCTGACTCAGCGCATGCTGGCGTTTGCCAGACGCCAGGAGCTCAAGTCCGAACCTGTCGAGATCCCGACGCTGGTGCAAGGGATTACCGGACTGTTGCGCAGCTCACTTGGGCCTTCGGTGATGCTCGAAACACGCTTTTCACAAGAACTTGAACCGGTCCAGGCCGACATCAATCAGCTCGAACTGGCGGTACTGAATCTAGTGACCAACGCTCGAGATGCAATGCCCCATGGTGGAAAAATCGTGATCAGTGCCCAGACTGATGCGGTTCTGGACAAGTCGCAGCTTTCCCTGGCGCCCGGTCGTTATGTCTGCCTGAGTGTCACCGATACGGGTGAGGGCATGGATGACGCGACGCTGGCATCGGCAATGGACCCTTTTTTCACCACAAAGGGCGTTGGCAAAGGCACTGGCCTGGGGCTGTCGATGGTTCATGGTTTTATTGAGCAATTGGGCGGCCGATTCGTTCTCAAGAGCCTGAAGGACAAAGGCACAACCGCCGAACTGTGGATACCCGTCGCCGCCGCTGGTTCAGTCGCCCAACCTGTTGCCGAGGAGCAAGCCGCACCGCCGGTGCCCCGACTGTGTGTGTTAGTGGTGGACGACGACAGCCTGGTATTGACCAGTACCTGCCTGTTGCTCGAGGACCTGGGGCATCGAGTGATCAGTGCAGCGTCCGGCGCGCAGGCGCTCGCAATGTTCGACAGCAAACAGGCGATTGATCTGGTCATCACCGACATGGCTATGCCGCAGATGAATGGCGCGCAACTGGCGCAGGCTATCCGGATCATCAAGCCGAACCTGCCGATCATCCTTGCCACCGGTTACGCCGAGCGTCTGGAAGGTTTCGCGACCCGACTGCCGCGGCTGTCCAAACCTTTTACCCAACTTAATCTGGTGGAAATCATTGCCTCGACCATGAAGTGACAATGCGTGCTCGGTGTTTGGCCGCTTTTAAGTGGATCAGAATCGTCTATCGGTGCTGGAAAACCAGCACCGTCTATGACGAAAAGGCTTACTTGCAAGCTTTAACGCGGCGCGGATCAACGTTGATAGAGGCGCCGATGGAGGTAGCCACCGGTTGACGGAGAGGCTCAGGGCGTGAGGGGGCGTGCACCGCAAAAGCACCGCGAGGCGGCCTACTGGCCGGCCTGCCTCTTCAAGCGTACGCATTCCCCCTGTGGGAGCGGGCTTGCTCCGGGCGGCGTTCCGACGAAGGGGCCGTGTCAATCGACATCAATGGCGGCTACCAGTCCGCCTTCGTCGGAACGCCACCCGGAGCAAGCCCGCTCCCACAGGTACAACGCCGGGCTTTTGATCTTGATCTGCCCCGTCGGAAGGCCGAGCGCAGGTTCTGCGCAGTGGGCAACCCGGCATGGATGCCGGGTTAGCCGCCCCCGGCCATGGATGGCCGATGGCGGCGGGCCCACGGAGCAGGACCGGAGCGAGGGCATGCCGAGCCTGGGCGAGGCACCATACGTCAGGGGCAAGAGCGCTTGGTTACTTGGCGCTTTTCCAAGTGACTCGCTGTAAAAGCGAAACCGTAATCAGCCATCACCACAGAAACGGATATGTACCCCACCCCTAAGTGAACAGCATTACGGTGCCTTGCCATTCCTCCAGCATCAAGCCGCCAGATTGGCTGCGCTCATCTCCTTCTTGTACTGAACTTTCAAACTTTCCATTTGCGCACCCAACTCTTCCAAGGTGGCTTTGCCCAACAGCTTCCTGGCCTGAGGGAACATCTCGGTTTCCTCTTCTTCAATGTGATGTTCCAGCAGCTCCTTGACCACTTTCACCCGACCGGCAAATTCCGGCGTGGACGGGTCGGTGACCTTCAAGTCTGGCAGCACCAGCGAATCTACGGCGCGATGTTCTTCCTTGGCTTCGTAATACATGACGTCCTGCTCCTTGCCCCCGGCTTTCTTGTACGCCGGGTACAAGACTTCTTCTTCGAGGCGGGTATGTATGGCGACCTCCATTTCCAGCTTGGCCAGCAACTCGCCGCGCTTTTTAACACCACGCTCGGTGGATTCGCTTAATTGGGTCAGGATGCCTTTTACACGCTCATGGTCGGCTTTCAACAGGTCTATAGCGTTCATGGTCAAGTCTCTCCAACATGTCAGGGGGGTGAGCGCGAACGGTCTCAAGGCCGAAAGTCGCTCATTGTCCTGGAGCATTTGTCGTGCCGGTTTTTGCCAGTACGATAACGTTTACAAAACAATAAGTTGAAGTGACTGATGGCGAACTGGGGTCATGCAGCCTGCATGAGTCCGGAAATTGACTCATGCAGTTCGCAGTGGAACTTAAGAGAGTCTTGAATCAGAGAAACCTGTGGCGAGGGAGCTTGCTCGCGCTTGAGTGCGTAGCACTCACAAAAATCGGCAATGATTGTCAGATTTTTGGGGCCGCTACGCAGCCCAGCGCGAGCAAGCTCGCTCGCCACAGAGGTACGCACGATCCAAGAGCGCGCTTAAGTGAACAGCATTAGGTGACTGCGCCGGCTTTTTCAACGTTCAGGAGATGGATTCGGGTTGCTGGAGCGAACGATGAGCGTTTTGCGTGGATATCGAGACAGGTGGGAAATCTTCGTTGAGCAGCCGCAAGTGCTCGATCGCTTCCTTGAACTTCAAGTCAGCCTTTCTGCGCAAGGCCCGATAACGATCGAACTGTTCCACATCCATGTCGCTGCCCTCGAGTAACGCGAAGGCACTACGGCTGAGCGCCTGGGCCTCTTCAAACATCTGACGATTACGCTCCAGGGCGAAGGCCCGGCAGGCTTTGATTTGATCGGAGGTGGAATATTGAATCATGACCAACACCTGATTTTTCGAGGTTCTTCTTGATAGGTATCGATGCCGCAGGGGAACCGAACCTGGCATGTCCCGACCGTGCAAAAGCCGGGTGGGATTAAGGTTGTGACCTGCGGGGTCGCTCAAGGACTTCAAATTTATCAGTGAAGAAATTCGATAATTCATGCCGTAAATACTCACGACCAAATCAAAAAACCTGTTTTTTTTGCCGTTCATATCGAGCCAGGATCGGTTGAGTACTGATCCCGTGAAGCAGGATGCTGAGCGCAACCACGGACAATGTCAGGTCGGTACATAGCGTTGCTATGGACTCACCCAACCCGTGGTTCAGGGCATAAAACAGGTAATAAAGACTGCCGATGCCGCGTATGCCGAACCAGCCAATCAGCATTCGCTGGTGGCCGTTGAGCAAACGGCCCCACGGCATGACGAAGACGCTCAGTGGTCGTATCAGGCAAAACAACACCCCGGCGATCGACAACGCACGCCAGTCCCAATGCGCCATCAGCACCACGCCGAGCAGCGTCACCAGAAACACTTCCATGGCCCGTTCCACCAGACTGCCAAAGGCGAGCATGTCGCCCATCATGATGCCCGCGGCGACCTGCGTGTCCTCAAGGCTTGCGGTATCACCATGAACCGCGTGCTGCGGCTCGATGTTCTGATGTCCCACGACAGGCTGTACCAGATGCTCAGCGGGAAGTTCGTCGTCGCCGGTGGATTTGACTTCTTCGTGGCGCAAACCCAAGCCGGCGGCGAACACTGACAGAAAGCCGTAACCGTGAATCCACTCGGCCCCGACATACGCCAGGGCAATCAAGGCGAGGGCGAGGTAATCATTCGGGGAAAGGGTGCTGTCCTCATTTTTGATGCGCATTAACAAGGTCAGGCGGCCAATACCGCGGCCCATCCAGTAGCCGGTGAGCAAACCGGCCGGGACTGCCCACAACAGGCTGCGCAACACCCATTCGCTGAGCCAGCCGGGGTTGCTGTCGTGTTGCACCAGCAGCAGGCCGAGGATGACAAACGGGAAGGCGATCCCGTCATTGAGCCCGGCTTCACCCGACAGCCCGAAGCGCACGCTATCGTCATCCCGGGCGTCGTTGACCTGCACCAGAGCGGCGAGCACCGGGTCGGTGGGCGCCAGAATCGAGCCGATCAACACGGACGCGCCCCAGGACAATTCGAAAGCGTAATGCAGCAACAGGCTGACCCCGGCAATGGTCAACACCATGACCGGGCCAGCCAGGCCGTAGGCAATGCGCCAGTTTTCGTTCCTGAGCGGCAAGCGCAACTTTAAACCGCAGACAAACAACGAAAACAGCACGGCGACTTCCGTCAGGTGCTCCATCCAGGTGGACGAATCTTCGGTGTCCAGTTTTAACAGTCCAAGCCCCGCAGGACCGATGGCTGCGCCCAGCACCAGACACACCGCCGACGTGGTCACCGGCATCCAGCGCAGGTACGAAGAGGTCAGCGCCAGCGTCAGCAGCACCGCACCCAGCACCGCTACCCATAAAATGAAGCTCATGCTCGGTACTCGCCGGGTGCATGCCGCGATATAGAGCCTTTGGCGATCAACCGACGGTCGCGCGCAGGTATTCAGGCGTCAGTACGTTAAACCATAGCAGGATCATTGAGACCAGCATGGTGACCAGCACCAGCAGCCCGACGCCCCAGACACAAGCGGCATTCAGCAAGCCTTGTTCCTTGCGCTCATGCATAAAGGTCGGCAAACCGACGAACAGCAGAAACGTCGAATAGATCGACGCCGCGCCCAGCACCACAATCGCCAGCCAGCGGCTCGGGTACAAACCGGCGAAGCCTGCGAGGAAAAACGGGGTCACGGTGTAAGCGGCAAAACCGATGCATTGGTTGACGGTCGGCCGCGCGTCGAAGGTGCGCGACATCCAGCGGATGAACAGCCCCATCAGCGCCACGCCGGCGACGATGGTCACGTACAGCAGAACGCAGAGTTGTAGCGCGCTGGCGCTGCTGAGTTTGACTGTTTCGTTTTCGACCAGGCTCCAGCCGACGTAGGTGGTCCCGATAAACAGGCACACGGCAGGAATCATGGCGAGCAACAGTAAATGAGCGAGGTAGTGGCATGGATGCGCTTCCTCTTCCTTGCGGATATCCGTCCACGCGTAGTTCGGTTGGGTAAACAGCTTGACGATAGGTGCGGACATGATGACCTCCGGATCAGGAGCGGCCCGTAGCAGGGGGCCCTAAACGTATTGAGGGGCGGGTTTTGACAGGGGTTCACTTTTTTATCCCAAAGCCGGACGTGGGTCGGATAGAGGGAATGTTTGCAGAGGCGCAAGGTCAACCGAGCAGCTCTCCTTTCTGGATGATGTGCCATGAACGTCAGCCAATCCGTGGTCGAATACTTGCGCCAAAACGACTTGCTGCTGACCACCGCAGAGTCTTGTACCGCCGGAAAAATCGTCACGCTGCTGGCTGAGGTTCCGCACAGCGGGGAGTCGATCGAATGCGGGTACGTGGTTTATTCCACCGAAGCGAAGCAGCGCTTGCTCCACGTCAGCCCCGAGACGATCGAAACATTCAATCTCACCAGTTGTGAAGTCGCTCAGGAAATGGCGGTGGGTGCGCTGCGAGACAGCACGGCCAATGTTGCGGTGGCGACTACCGGCATCCTCGGACCGGAAGACGTCGATGGCATCCCTGCCGGGACCATTTGTTTCGCCTGGGCTTATCAGACCGCGCAGGGACGACGTGTTTTCAGCCGACAACTGCGGTTTTCCGGTACACGCAGTGAGGTTCAGTTATTGGCCGCGGAGCACGCGTTGAAGTTGCTGCCGCATTTCCATCAGCGGGCATTGGCCGGTGAGCAAGGGCAGGGCGCACGTGATGAAGGATGAATCCGGCCACACCGATTACCACAGCCGCGAGTATCCCGTGCGCGAAGACATGGCGCATCAGGTCAAGGTCTGGCGATTCGAACGTTGGGGCTGGTACATCCTGGTGCTGTTAGTGTTGCTGGCGCTGCTGGGCCTGTTTTCACGCGGGCCGCTGAGTACCCGGGACGCTCAGGGCGACGATGGCAAGGTCCGGGTGCAATACGAGATGTTCCACCGCCACGGATCGTCCAACCCGATGCAGATCAGCGTGAGCGGTGCGCCCAATGCCACGGTTGAGCTGGAACTGACCGGGGCGCTGCTGGACGGTTTCAACATTGAAACCGTGCAGCCACAACCCCTGCGCGCCATCAGTACCGGGCAGGGCATGAGGCTGTGGTTGCAAACCGACGCTCAGGGCCAGGCAAACCTTTATCTGACATTGCGCGGCGATGGGCTGGGACTGTTTCGCAGCCGCGTTGCCTCACCTGGCGCCATGCCCGTGAACCTCGACCAATTCATTTTTCCTTAGGTGACTTATGGACTCGGTATTGCGCGCGGCCGTGATGTATCTGGCGCTGATGGTGCTGTTCAAGATTGCTGGCCGACGCTCTCTGGCCGAATTGACGACATTCGATTTTGTGTTGTTGATGATCATCGGCGAGGCGACGCAACAAGGGTTGCTGGGCGATGACTTTTCCCTGACCAACGCGATGCTGGTGATCGTCACGCTGATTGTCATCGATGTCGGCTTGTCGCTGCTCAAACAGCGCTCGCAATGGGTATCGAAGTTGATCGATGGCGGACCGACGATCATTGTCGAGAATGGCAAGGTGCTGCACAAACGCCTGCATCACGCGCGATTGATCGAGGCTGACATCATGGAGGCGGCACGCTCGAGTCAGGGCATCGAAACCCTTGACCAGATCAAATTCGCGATTCTTGAACGCAACGGCAAGATATCGGTGATTGCTCAAGAGCGGGCGTGAGCAATGAATTGCGTCCATACCTGGTTTTTTGTGGCGAGGGAGCTTGCTCCCGCTTGAGGGCGCAGCACTCACAAAATTGGTGATCGTTGCCAGACTTTTGGGGCCGCTACGCAGCCCAGCGCGAGCAAGCTCCCTCGCCACAGGGTTCTCACTAACTCAACGTACTGCATTCAAAGCATCGGCTTGCCACCGGTGATCCCGTAGCGCTGCCCAGTGATGTAACTGGCCTCATCCGACGCCAGCAACACATAAATCGGCGCCACTTCCACCGGTTGGCCCGGCCGGCCGAGCGGGGTTTGACCGCCGAAGTTTTGAACCTCTTCATCGGGCATGGTTGAGACAATCAGCGGCGTCCAGATCGGCCCCGGTGCCACGCAGTTCACCCGAATATTCTCCGGCGCCAGCATCTGCGCCAGGCCAGCGGTAAAGTTGGCAATCGCACCTTTGGTCGTGGCGTAAGGCAGGAGGGTCGGTTTGGGCATGTCGGAATTGACCGAACTGGTGTTGATGATCGAACTGCCGGGTTTCATGTGCTTCAACGCGGCCTGACAGAGCCTGAAAATGGCGGTGATGTTGACGTCGAAGGTCATCACCCATTCTTCGTCCGGGATGTCCTCGAGGTGTTCGTGGCTCATCTGGAACGCGGCATTGTTGACCAGCACATCGATCCGGCCGAAGCGTTCGACTGTCTTGTCCACCAAGGCCTGGGAGTGGGCTTTTTGCGCCAGGTCACCGGGCAGCAACAGGCACTGCCGGCCGGCCTGTTCGACCCAGCGCGCGGTTTCCTGCGCGTCTTCATGTTCATTGAGGTAGGCGACGGCGACATCCGCGCCTTCACGGGCGAAGGCGATCGCTACGGCGCGGCCGATGCCACTGTCGGCACCGGTGATCAGGGCGATCTTGCCGTCCAGTCGGCCTGAGCCCTTGTAGCTTTGTTCGCCACAGTCGGGGGACGGGTCCATTTTCTTCTGGGAGCCGGGGACTGGCTGGGCTTGTTTCGGGAAGGGTGGTTTGGGATAGGCATTCATTGCGAAATCTCCGTTCTCAAGGCAGAGGATTCAAAGGGTTGACCCTGGTGTTTTGCCTTGAGTTCGGTTGGATTTCAGAGGCTGTCGAATCTCTCAAACCAAACAGATTACCCTGTGGGAGCGGCGGTGCGGCGATCCGACTTGCCCGCGAAGAGGCCGTCACATTCAACATCAATGGTGACTGACACTCCGCCTTCGCGGGCAAGCCCGCTCCCACAGGGATTTGTGGTGTTGGTGAGGTTTTGTCAGGCCTTGCGATTGAGCAAACTGCGCTCCATCCGCGCAATGCCTTCTTCCAGCAATGACCGTGGGCAGCCGAAATTCAGGCGCACGAACTGTTTGCTGTCATCGCCGAAATCCAGACCAGGGCTCAGCCCGACCTTGGCTTGCTCAAGGAAAAACTGCTGAGGGTTATCCAGGCCCAGCGCCGAGCAATCGAGCCACGCCAGATACGTGCCTTGCGGGATATTCATGGTCACCCCCGGCAGTCGCGTATTGACCGCGTCCACCAGATAATCCCGATTGCTTTGCAGATACGCCTTCAACCCGGCCAGCCAAGGGCCGCCTTCGCTGTAGGCGACGCGCGTCGCTTCCATGCCCAGCGGGTTGACGCTGTCGACCATGCCGCAGCGGGCGTGGTTGACCTTTGCACGTACAGCCGAGTCCTGAATGATCATGAACGATGTTTTCAGACCGGCAATGTTGTAGGCCTTGCTCGCCGACATCAGCGTGATGGTGCGCTTGGCGATTTCCGGGCTCAGGGAAGCTGTCGGAATGTGCACGCGCCCGTCGAAACACAGCTCGGCATGAATCTCGTCAGAGATGATCCAGGCATCCTGCTCCAGGCAAATGTCGGCGACCGCTTGCAGTTCTTCTCGCGGGAAGACTTTGCCCACCGGGTTGTGCGGGTTGCTCAGCAGCAGCGCACCGCCACCGGTCAGCGCCCGATTCAAGGCATCGAGTGGCGTGGCGTAAGTGCCGTCCGCCAACGCGTCGAATTCGAGTTCAACCTTGTTCAAGCCCCAGTGACCCGGCGCATGGCGCAGTGGCGGGTAGTTTGGAACCTGGACCACAACGTTCTGCTGGGGCTGGACCAGCGCATTCAGCGCCATGTTGAACCCCGACTCCACGCCCGGCAGGAAAATCAAATCCTCAGGCAATACGCGCCAGGCGTACTTGTTCCAGAGGTCGGCGACGATGGCATTGCGCAAGTCATCCTGGGCCACGCTGTAGCCGAGCATCGGGTGTTCCAGACGTTTTTGCAGGGCCTGGATGATCACCGGCGGTGCGGAGAAGTCCATGTCGGCCACCCACATCGGCAACACGTCGGCCGGGTAACGGCTCCATTTGGTACTGCCGGTGTTGTGGCGGTCGAACACCTGATCAAAATCGAAAGTCATGCTCAGTCTCATAAAAAGCGTGGTTGAACGTGGGGTCATGATAAACGCCAAGCCCCTGTGGGAGCGAGCACCCACAGGTTGGGTGTGATGGCTGAGGCTGCGGTGTTGCCCGATGGTCGGTTTTCACACAGTCAGTTCTAACATTGTCTACAGTTTTAAGTGTCGGCAGCCAGACTGCCGCCACCATGATTGTCCAGAAAAACCCGGCAAAAATACCGGGTTTCCACCTGACAGGAGTGCACGATGGACCTCAACCGTCGTCAGTTCTTCAAGGTCGCTGGTATCGGCCTTGCGGGCTCGAGCCTCGGCGCGCTGGGCATGGCCCCCGCGACTGCCTTCGCCGAGCAAGTGCGCCACTTCAAGCTTGCCCACACCCATGAAACCCGCAACACCTGCCCGTACTGCTCGGTCGGCTGCGGCGTGATCATGTACAGCCAGGGCGATGCGGCCAAGAACGTCGCGCAAAACATCATCCACATCGAAGGCGATTCCGACCACCCGGTCAACCGCGGCACCCTGTGCCCCAAAGGTGCCGGTCTGCTCGACTTCATTCACAGTCCCAACCGTCTTCAGTACCCACAGGTGCGCAAGCCCGGCACCACAGAGTGGACGCGAATCTCCTGGGATGAAGCGCTGGATCGCATCGCTGACCTGATGAAGGCCGACCGCGACGCCAACTTCATCGAGAAGAACGCTCAGGGGCAAACGGTGAATCGTTGGCTGACCACCGGTTTCCTTGCGGCTTCGGCGTCGTCCAACGAAGCGGGTTACATCACCCACAAGGTGATTCGCAGTCTGGGCATGCTGGGGTTCGATAACCAGGCACGTGTCTGACATGGCCCGACGGTGGCAAGTCTTGCCCCGACGTATGGCCGTGGTGCCATGACCAACCACTGGACCGATATCGCCAACGCGAATCTGGTTCTGGTGATGGGCGGCAACGCAGCAGAAGCGCACCCTTGCGGTTTCAAATGGGTGACCGAAGCCAAAGCCCACAACAAGGCGCGGCTTATTGTGGTCGACCCGCGTTTCACCCGTACCGCCTCGGTGGCCGACTATTACGCGCCGATCCGCACCGGTACCGACATCGCCTTCATGGGCGGGCTGATCAATTACCTGCTGACTGAAGACAAGATCCAGCACGAGTACGTGCGCGCCTATACGGACGTGTCTTTCATCGTCAAGGCCAGCTACGGCTTCGAGGACGGGTTGTTCAGCGGTTACGACGCTAACAAACGCACCTACACCGACAAGTCCGGCTGGGGCTACGAAATCGGCGAGGACGGCTTCGCCAAAGTCGACCCGACCTTGCAGGACCCACGCTGCGTCTATCAATTGATGAAGCAGCATTACAGCCGCTACACCCTGGAGCTGGCCAGCCAGGTCTGCGGCATGCCCACGGACGCCATGCAGAAAATCTGGGAAGAGATCGCCACCTGCTCACAACCGGGCAAAACCATGACGATTCTCTACGCCCTGGGCTGGACCCAGCACTCGATTGGCTCGCAGATGATCCGCAGCGCGGCCATGGTGCAACTGTTGCTGGGCAACATCGGCATGCCGGGCGGGGGCGTCAATGCCTTGCGCGGGCACTCCAATATCCAGGGCCTGACCGACCTGGGCTTGCTGTCCAACCTGCTGCCCGGTTACCTGACCCTGCCATCCGAAGCCGAACAGGACTACAACGCCTACATCGCCAAACGTGCACTCAAGCCGTTGCGCCCCGGGCAGATGTCCTACTGGCAGAACTACGGCAAGTTTCACGTCAGCCTGATGAAAGCCTGGTACGGCGCCAATGCCACTGCTGAGAATAACTGGGGCTACGACTGGCTGCCCAAGCTGGACATTCCCGGCTACGACATCCTGAAAATGTTCGACATGATGGGCAAGGGCGAGGTCAATGGCTACATGTGCCAGGGCTTCAACCCGATCGCCGCATTACCGGACAAGAACCGTGTGATGAAGGCGCTCGCCAAACTCAAATGGCTGGTGGTGATGGACCCACTGGCCACCGAAACCTCAGAGTTCTGGCGTAACGTCGGGCCTTACAACGATGTGGAAACGGCCAGCATCCAGACCGAAGTCATCCGTCTGCCGACCACCTGCTTCGCTGAAGAAAACGGTTCACTGGTCAACAGCGGTCGCTGGCTGCAATGGCACTGGAAGGGCGCCGACGGCCCGGGGCAGGCGCGCACGGACGTGAAGATCATGGCCGAGCTGTTCTTGCGCCTGCGCAAGCGTTACCAGGCCAACGGCGGTGCCTGGGCCGAGCCGATCCTCAAACTCGACTGGCCCTACAAGACGGCGGATGACCCGACACCGGAAGAGCTGGCCCGGGAATTTAACGGCTATGCCATCGCCGATGTCACTGACGCCTCAGGTGCGGTGGTCAAGGCCGGTCAGCAGCTGTCCGGCTTTGGCCAACTCAAGGACGATGGCAGCACGGCTTCCGGGTGCTGGATCTTCTGCGGCAGCTGGACCGAGCAGGGCAATAACATGGCACGGCGCGACAACAGCGATCCTTTCGGCATGAAACAGAACCTGGGATGGGCCTGGGCCTGGCCGATGAACCGGCGGATTCTCTACAACCGCGCCTCCTGCGACCCTCAAGGCAAACCGTGGGACGCGAACAAACGGCTGGTGTGGTGGAACGGCAAGGCCTGGACAGGCACCGACGTGCCCGACTACAAGGTCGATGCCCCACCGGAAGCGGGCATCAACCCGTTCATCATGAACCCCGAAGGCGTGGCGCGTTTCTTCGCCCTCGACAAGATGAACGAAGGGCCGTTCCCTGAACACTATGAGCCGTTCGAGACGCCCATTGGCATCAATCCGATGCACCCGAACAACAAGCAGGCGACCAGCAACCCGGCCGGGAGGATCTTCGATTCAGTCTGGGAAACCCTCGGGCAGGCCAAGGACTTCCCTTACGCGGCGACCAGTTACCGGCTGACCGAACACTTCCACTTCTGGACCAAGCATTGCCCCATCAATGCCGTGACTCAGCCCGAGCAGTTTGTCGAAATCGGTGAAGTGCTGGCCAAGGAGAAAGGCATCGTGGCCGGCGACCGGGTCCGTGTCAGTTCCAAGCGCGGGCATATAGAAGCAGTGGCGGTGGTGACCAAGCGGATTCGTCCGCTGCAGGTCAACAATCAGGTGGTGCACCAGATCGGTATCCCGTTGCACTGGGGATTCACTGGCGCCACCCGTCACGGTTACCTGACCAACACCCTGGTGCCGTTCCTCGGCGATGGCAACACTCAGACCCCGGAATCCAAGTCATTCCTGGTCAACGTGGAGAAAGTCTAAATGGCCAGCCAAGACATTATCGCCCGTTCGGCCACCACGACCGTCCCATCCTCAGTACGCAATCAAGAGGAAGTGGCCAAGCTGATCGACACCACCAAGTGCATTGGCTGCAAGGCGTGTCAGGTCGCCTGCTCGGAATGGAACGAGCTGCGCGACGATGTCGGCCACAACCTCGGCACCTACGACAACCCGCAGGACCTGAGCGCAGAAACCTGGACCTTGATGCGCTTCACCGAGCATGAAACCGACGCCGGCAACCTGGAGTGGCTGATTCGCAAGGACGGCTGCATGCATTGCGCCGAGCCCGGTTGCCTGGCGGCGTGCCCGAGCCCGGGGGCGATCATCAAGCACGCCAATGGCATTGTCGATTTCGACCAGGACCATTGCATCGGCTGCGGTTATTGCATCACCGGTTGCCCGTTCAATATCCCGCGAATCTCGCAAAAGGATCACAAGGCCTACAAATGCACATTGTGCTCGGACCGGGTGGCGGTGGGGCTGGAGCCGGCCTGCGTGAAAACCTGCCCGACCGGTGCCATCGTTTTCGGCAGCAAGGAAGACATGAAAGAACACGCTGCCGAACGTATCGTCGACCTCAAGAGCCGTGGCTTCGACAACGCTGGCTTGTATGACCCGGAAGGTGTCGGCGGCACCCACGTGATGTACGTGCTGCACCACGCCGACACGCCGAAGTTGTATGCCGGCCTGCCGAGCGCTCCGACCATCAGTCCGCTGGTGGAGTTGTGGAAAGGCGTGAGTAAACCGTTGGGCTTACTGGCTATGGGTTTGGCCGTGCTGGCCGGGTTCTTCCACTACGTGCGGGTCGGGCCGCAGTTGGTCGAGGAGGACGAACTGCCGACCACCGTGGATCCTGCGGTGCATGAAGTCGATCCGTCAGTACACATCTTTGATCCGCGCGGGGAGGACAGACCATGATCCGCAGACAGATCCTGCGCTACACCTCGAACCAGCGCACCAATCACTGGCTGGTGGCGATTTTCTTCTTCATGGCGGCGCTGTCGGGGCTGGCGTTGTTCCATCCGGCACTGTTCTGGCTGAGCAATCTGTTTGGCGGTGGGCCGTGGACGCGCGTTCTGCATCCGTTCATGGGCGTGGTGATGTTCGTCCTGTTCCTGGGATTGGTGATTCAATTCTTCCGGGCGAACTTCTTTATCAGCAATGACCGCTTGTGGCTGCGACGCGTCGGGCGGGTAATCAAGAACGAGGAAGAGGGCGTGCCGCCCATCGGCAAGTACAACCCTGGGCAGAAGCTGCTGTTCTGGACCTTGCTGATTTGCATGCTGGTGCTGTTGTTCAGCGGCTTGGTGATCTGGCGCGCGTATTTCAGCGAGTACTTCGGCATCACCAGCATTCGTTGGGCGATGCTGCTGCATGCGTTGGCGGGTTTGATCCTGGTGCTGAGCATCATCGTTCACATCTACGCTGGCATCTGGATCAAGGGTTCGGTCAGCGCCATGACGCATGGTTGGGTCAGCCGCGCCTGGGCGAGGAAACACCATGAACTCTGGTACCGCGAAGTGACCCGCGACGAACACCCCGACCGGCCGATCAGCAAAAAAGGATAACCCCTTGGCGACGATTCTTGAGCCTGGCGAGATCGAAGCGGCGGCGAGTTCGCCGCCGTTTCTGCACCTGCCACCGAACAACCTGTTCACCTTGCGCGCTTTGCGCCTGGAACGTCTGGTTGACGGCCATCCAATGGCCGATTACCTGCGGTTGGTGACCGGTCTGTGCCACGTGCAGCAGGGACTGATGGATGATCCGCCCGCAGCCGCCATGCCCGATCCCGAACGTAGGCGAATGTGCCAGCAACACGGCTTGCCGCCGTTCGCCGCCGACAGTCTGGTACGCGAAGACCATTGGCTGCCTTACCTCGAAGCGCTATTGCAGCGTTACCAGCCACCGCCGCAACCGGCCGTGGAAAAAGCCGTGGCGACCTTGCGCAGCGCCAACGTCGGGCAACGCAAGGCCTGGGCGATTGCGCTGGTCAGCGGCCAGTTCGCCTTGCTGCCCGCCGCCGTGGTGCCGTTTCTCGGCGCCGCGTTGCAGGTGGCCTGGAGTCATTGGTTGCTGAGCACGCCGGACCTTGCGTTGAAGCCCGGTGACAGTCTCAGTCAATGCCCGGCCTGCGGTTCGCCGGCCATGGCCGGGGTGATTCGTCATCGCGGCAAATACAACGGCTTGCGGTACCTGGTGTGCTCGCTGTGTGCCTGCGAATGGCATGTGGTGCGGGTCAAATGCGTGTATTGCGAACAAAGCAAAGGCCTTGAATACGTCAGCCTCGATGACGACCGCCACGCCGCCAACCAGGCCCCGTTGCGCGCGGAGGTCTGTCCGGGCTGTCGCAGCTACCTGAAACTGCTTTACCTGGAAAACGACGCCGAGGCCGAAGCGCTGTCGACGGACCTGACCAGCCTGCTACTGGACATGCGCCTGGAGCAGGAAGGCTACCAGCGTCCGGCGCCTAATCTGTTGCTGGCACCGGGAGGTGACTGAGCGAGCCCTTTAAGCTATCCCTCCGGGCTCAGCGACTACACTCAGGCGCGACGGTCAACGTTTGCGGGAGCGCCTGATGTCTTCCAGATCCGCCAGCTCAACCCTGCGGCTGCCTTCTATCGACAGCTTGCTGCGTCATCCCGCCTGTCAGCCATTGGCCGAACGTTACGGGCGTGATGCGCTGCTGGCCAGCCTGCGGCAATTGCTCGATGACTTGCGTGAGCCGGTCCTTTTCGGGCAACTCGACGCTATTGAAGTCGCGCCTGAAGCGTTGGCGGGCAGGGCGGGAGAGCGCTTGGCCAGTCAGCATCGCAGCAACGTGCGCCGGGTGTTCAATCTTACCGGCACGGTGCTGCACACCAATCTGGGGCGAGCGTTGTTGCCGGAGGAAGCCATCGAAGCGCTGCAGAGGGCGGCCCGTTATCCGCTTAACCTGGAATTTGACCTACACAGCGGCAAACGCGGCGACCGTGATGACCTGATCGAAGGCCTGATCCGCGAGCTGACCGGCGCCGAGGCGGTGACGGTGGTCAACAACAACGCCGCGGCGGTGTTGCTGGCGCTCAACAGCCTGGGCGCGCGCAAGGAAGGCATCATTTCCCGGGGCGAACTGATCGAAATCGGTGGCGCCTTCCGCATTCCCGACATCATGGCCAGGGCTGGGGTCAGGCTCCACGAAGTCGGCACCACCAATCGCACCCATGCCCGGGATTACGAGGCGGCCATCGGCCCCCGTAGCGGTTTGGTGATGCGCGTCCATGCGAGCAACTACAACATCGAAGGCTTCACCGCGCGAGTGCCGACCGCCGAGTTGGCGCAACTCGCGCATCAGCACGGCTTGCCATTGCTTGAAGACCTCGGCAGCGGCAGCCTGCTGGACCTGACGCGCTGGGGCTTGCCCGCCGAACCGACGGTGCGCCAGGCACTGATCGATGGCGCCGACATCGTCACCTTCAGTGGCGACAAACTGCTGGGTGGCCCCCAGGCCGGGTTGATTGTCGGACGCAAAGACCTGATCGCGAAGATCAAGAAAAATCCATTCAAACGCGCCTTGCGGGTCGACAAACTGACCCTGGCCGCCCTCGAAGCGGTGTTGGGCCTGTACCGCGACCCTGATCGTCTAGCCGAACGGTTGCCGAGTTTGCGCCTGCTGACTCGGCCCCAGGCGGACATCCTCGCCCAGGCTGAACGCCTGCAACCCTCGCTGGCCAAAGCCTTGGGCGACGGCTGGAGCGTCAGCGCGGTACCGGCGCTGGGCATGATCGGCAGCGGCAGCCAACCGGTGGCGCGCTTGCCGAGTGCGGCTTTATGCCTGCGACCGCACGTATCCAAACGTCTTCGCGGACGGCAGCTGCACGGTCTGGAAGCGGTCTTGCGTGCGTTGCCGATTCCGGTGCTCGGGCGCATTGATGACGATGCGTTGTGGCTGGACCTGCGGCAACTGGACGATGAACCGGCGTGGCTGGCGCAACTCGATCAAATGGCAGGAACCGTAGCGTGATCGTCGGCACCGCCGGGCACATCGACCACGGCAAGACGGCCTTGCTCCAGGCACTGACCGGCCTGCTCGGCGACCGGCGTCGGGAAGAGCGTGAACGCGGCATGACCATCGACCTCGGCTACCTCTACGCGGCGCTGGAACCCCATGCGCCCCTGACCGGTTTTATCGACGTGCCCGGTCATGAGCGCTTCACCCACAACATGCTGGCGGGGGCTCAGGGCATTGATCTGGTGTTGCTGGTGGTCGCGGCCGACGACGGTGTCATGCCGCAGACTCGCGAACACCTGGCCATCGTTGAACTGCTGGGTATCCCTCGAGCGCTGGTGGCGATCAGCAAATGCGACCGCGTCGAACCGTCCAGAGTGCAAGCCGTCCGCGAACAGATCCAGACATTGCTGGCCCCGGGACCCTATGCCAACGCGCCGCAGATTGCGCTGTCGAGCGTGACCGGGGAGGGCGTCGAGACGCTGCGTCAGGCCTTGCTCGCGGCGCAACGTGAAGTCCTTCAACGCAGCACCCGCGGCGGTTTTCGCCTGGCGATTGACCGAGCCTTCAGCGTCGCCGGCGTCGGTATCGTGGTGACCGGCACTGCGTTGTCTGGCGTGGTGGCCGTGGGCGATACGCTGACGCTCGGCCCGCTGGGCAAACCCGTTCGCGTGCGCGGCCTGCATGCGCAGAGTCAGGCTGCCGAGATCGCAATGGCCGGACAGCGAGTCGCGTTGAACCTGAGTGCCGAACGCTTGGCCCTGGAGCAGATCCATCGCGGTCAGTGGCTGTCGGCCGAGTGGCTGTACGCGCCAACCCAGCGAGTGGATATCGACCTGCAATTGTTGGCCAGCGAAGCCAAAGCCTTCGAGCACTTTCAGCTTGTGCATGTTCACGTGGGGACTCAGGAGGTGACTGGCCGGGTGGCGTTGCTGGAAGGCACCCGCCTTTTGCCGGGTGAGCGGATGTTCGCGCAACTGCTGTTGAATGCCCCGGTGCAGGCCGTGAAGGGCGATCCCTTGATCCTGCGGGACCAGAGCGCCCAACGCACCCTCGGCGGCGCGCGGGTGCTCGACCCGTTTGCACCGACCCGACAACGCCGCAGCCCCGAACGGTTGGCGCAGTTATACGCCCTCGCCCCAGGTAATCAGTTGGAGGAGATCCTGCCGGCATTATTGGCCAACAGCGACACCGGGCTCGACCCGCGGCGTCTTGAGCGTCAGTTCAACCGCCCCCGCAACACCTGGGTTTTGCCGGATGACGTGCGCCTGATCGACACCCGCCAAGGCCCGTTGCTGTTCAGTGCGGCCCGCTGGGAAGCACTGAAAGCATTGTTGCTGGAACACCTCGCACGTTTTCATCAACTGGAACCGGATCAAATGGGCCCGGACCGGGATCGCCTGCGGCGGTTCAGCGGTACCGCGCTGGAGCGTGCGACGTTCATCAGCCTGCTCGACGAATTACTCGCCAGCGGGGCCATTGCGGCCAGCGGGCCATGGTTGCATTTGCCCGATCATCAGGTGCGTTTGAGCGAAGACGACGAAGCCCTGTGGCAATACTTGCAGCCTTTGTTCGAACAGGCTGGTTTCGATCCGCCGTGGGTGCGCGACCTTGGCCATGACGAGGCGGCCGTGCGCTTGCTGCTGTGCAAAATGGCGAGGTTGGGATTGGTGCATCAAGTCGTCCGTGACCTGTTCTACACCGACACGATGATCCGCCGATTGGCGGCTATGCTTGTGCAACTGGCGGCGCAAAACCCGGTGATTCAGGTTACGGCGTTTCGTGATGCGGTGGGCCTGGGGCGCAAGCGCAGCATCCAGATTCTCGAATACTTCGACCGGATCGGCCTGACGCGACGGTTTGGCGACAAGCGCCACATCCGCCTCGACAATGCCTTGGCCCAACGCACCGACCACTGATTTCAAGGAAGGCAATCGCGCCCGGTGGCGCGGCCGGGCTTCAAACCCGGTTGGGGACGGCATCCGTTCCCGGGCAGGTTCGACTCCGGCTGCCTTCCGCCATTTTCCCCATCAGAGATGCCCGAAGCTCAGCGGGTACTGGATGACCACATAAACCCTGTCGATATCATCGCCCGCCTGGGGTGTGTTGGCTCGATGCGAAACATGGGACAGCTGCACGGACAGCCCTTTGGCCGAGCCGGACTGCACGATGTAACGAAGGTCTATGTCCCGCTCCCAATGCCGTCCGCCGTCCCCTTGTTGAGGAACGTACTCACCGAGCGTCTCGTCGAACGGGTTGTAGGCTCCACCTTTGGGCGCATGGGTGCCGTCGATCTGGCTGCCTTTCACATAACGGGTCATGAAGTTCAGCCCGGGAATCCCGTAGGGGCCCAGGTCAAGGTCATAGCGTGCTTGCCAGGAACGTTCATGCGCGCCGTTGAAGTCCGCGTACTTGATCGAGTTGGCGAGGTAGATGGAGTCGCCACCGACGAAATCGAAGGGCGTGTCGCCATTGATTTTTTGATAAGCCAGCGTGAACCCGTGGGCATCGTGAGTGTATTTGCCCGACAGGCTGAATGCCGTGTTGTCGATGGCGCCGGCCAACGCCTGGCCGGTGTCCTGCGTGTGATAGACATTGGCATCGAGGAACATGCCGGATTGTTTCAGGTGCAGGTTGGCGTAGTACTGGTGCCAGGTGTCGGTCAGCTCGGAAGCGTAGAGCGCGCCGCCGACGGGACTCTGGGTGAACAGGTCAGCGCCGAGAAACGAGATGCCACCGGCCTCGGTGTTGGCGCCGTAGCCGTAAAAGTCGTCTTTGCTCGAAGAACTGTCCTGGTTCTTGAACGCGGTGAAGTGACCGGCCTGCAGATTCATACCGTCGATTTCACGGCTGTTGAGCAAAAAACCCGTGGCGTACTCCGGTTGCAGGCGTTTGTCTGCGGTGTCGAACACCGGGGTTTCCACCATCATTTCACCGAAGGCCACTGTGGTTCGGGAGGCCTTGATTTTCAATGCCGCGCCGCCGCTGGAGTAGTTGTCTTCACTGCGGCCATCAGCATCCACGGGCAGCAGTCCAGTCCCGGAATGGCCCTTGCCGCCATTGAGCTTGAGCCCCAGAAACCCATGGGCATCCAGGCCAAATCCAAATGTACCGGGCGTGAATCCGGATTCAAAAGCGCCGATAAATCCTTGAGCCCACTCCTGTTTATAGTTTTTGTCCGCGGGTGACGGTGACCGATAGTCACTGTTGAGGTAGAAATTTCGACTGAGCACCGACAACGATGCACCGTCCAGAAAGCCCTGGGGGGGTTGCGTCGATTCATCAGCCAGAGCCGCCCCGGCCGAGCCCGCGAACAGCACCGACACCCAGAACGGCAACGCGAGTTTCAGTTCTTGCGCGCAAAGCTTCATGGCTTATTCATCACGAGGACAGCGACTCCAGAATGTCTGGAGTCGCTTGTTTTTAGACGGCGCTTAATGGCCTTCCGAGGCACCGAACATGGTTTTGGCGTAGATCAGGCCAAGACCGTAGGAGCCTCCGTTCGCAATCGAGGTTTTCACCGTTTCGTCATAGGTTTCGGTACGTGCCCAGTCGCGCTGGAGTTCAAGCAGGTATTGCAGCGAGGTCATTGGGCGGGCACCGATCTGGATCATGCGCTGCATCGCCATTTCATGGGCTTCGGTGCTGACGTCGCCACAGGCATCGGCAATCACGTAAACCTCGAAACCCTGGTCGATGGCCGACAGTGCCGGGCCCACGATGCACACAGAGGTCCACAGACCAGCGAGGACGATTTTCTGTTTGCCGAACGCGTTGACTTCGACGGCAATGCGCTCGTCTTCCCAGGTGTTCATGCTGGTACGGTCGATGACGTTGTGTTCCGGGAACACTGACTTGATTTCGTCGAAGATCGGCCCGGAAAAGCTCTTCTCGGCGACGGTGGTCAGAATGGTCGAGACCTTGAAGCCCCGCGCGGCCTTGGCCACAAGTGCAGCGTTGTTGCGCAGGGTGACGGCGTCAATTGACTTGGTCGCAAAGGACATCTGCGACTGGTGATCGATCATGATCAGGGTGTGGTCGGACGGGGTCAGCAGGGTTTTGCCGGGAACAGCTTTTGCGAGGGCCATGGCGATGTCCTTACGGGTGAGTGAGGAGGCCATGGTTGCGTAGATTCAGGCGGGAATATTGAACCGATGTGCTGTGTTTGGTTTTTTTGCGAGGATGCTGAAGGACGGCCCCGCGCGCTGTCGGTCAAGGCGCGGGGCTGTCTGTCACTGCATCACATAACGCCCAGGCGCCGACTCAATCGCCGGGTATTGCGCGTTACCGGTATGCAGTACCGAGGGCTGGCGTTCGCCAGACTGTTCAGCCAGCCAGACGAACCAGTCATTCCACCAGCTACCGGAATGTTGCTGGGCGTTCTTGAACCAGGTTTCCGGGTTTTTGGTGACCCGGTTGTTGGTCCAGTAGTGGCGTTTTTCCTTGGCCGGCGGGTTGATCACCCCGGCGATATGCCCTGATGCGCCCAGTACAAAACGCTTGGTTCCGGAGAGCAACTCGGTGCTGGCGTAAGCGCTTCTCCACGGCACGATGTGATCGTCATGGGTGGCGAGGATGTACGCCGGAGCATCGATGGCGCGCAGGTCCAGCTTGACCCCGCAACAGTCCAGCTCACCGGATTTCAGATCGTTCTGCAGATAGGTGTGGCGCAAATACCAGCAGTACATCGGTCCCGGGAGGTTGGTGCTGTCGTTGTTCCAGAACAGCAGGTCAAGGGGGATTGGTTTCTGGCCCTTGAGGTATTTGTCGACGTTGTAGTTCCACCACAAGTCGTTGGGACGCAGCAGCGAGAAGGTATTGCCCATGTCCTCGCCCTTGAACAGGCCGATGGGGCCATCCTGGCCGCCGATGGTGCGCTCGCGGTAGGCCACCAGTTGTTCGTCGACGAAGATGTCGATGGGGCCGGTATCGAGGTAGTCGAGGAAGGTGGTCAACAGGCTCACGCTGCCAATCTCGCGGTCGCCGCGCGCCGCCAGGACCGCAAGCGCCGAACTCAACAAGGTGCCGCCGATGCAGAAGCCGACGCAATTGGGCCGCTGCTCGCCGCTGATCTCGCGGGTCACTTGCAGGCCTTTGATGATGCCGGTTTCGATCAGGTCATCCCAAGTGGTGCCAGCGTGCTCCTGGTCGAAGTTGCGCCACGACATCAGAAACACCGGGTGCCCTTGTTTCAACAAATGGGCAACCATCGAGTTGTCCGGGCGCAAGTCGAGAATGTAGTACTTGTTGATGGACGGCGGCACGACAAACACCGGGCGCCGGTACTGGGTTTCGCTTTGCGGGTAATACTGAATCAGCTGGAAGAGTTCGTTCTCGAACACCACTTCGCCGGGGGTGTTGGCGAGATCGACACCGACTTTGAAGGCGCCGGCGTCGCACTGGCGCATCTTGCCTTCTTGCAGGTCGCTGGCCAGGTGCAACAGGCCGGTGAGGAGGCTGCTGCCCTGGGTGTCGACGACCCGTTGCAGCGCATCGGGATTACTGGCCAGAAAGTTGCTGGGCGCGCCGGCCGCGATGGCCTGTTCCACCAGATAGAGCAGGCGCTGGCGCGGCTTTTTGTCCGGGATCGCCAACTTGTCCAGCAGCTTCAGCAGAAACCCTGCGTTGAGCAGGTAAAACGCTGCGAGCGAGCCGAACAGGGGCTGGCTCCAGTTGCCGCTGGCAAAACGTCGATCGTCGAAGCTGAATGGCTGACCGGTCAGCAGTTGCTGGCCGAGTTCGCCCCATTGCTGTTGGTAGTCCGATTGAAGGCTGTCCAGGGTGCCGCGCGGCAGGTCAAACCACTCGTTGTAGTCCTGGCCGGTAAACCACGGGTTGGTGCTGACCCAGAGACGTAGTTGTTGCACTGCAAAGGAGGCAATGAACGGAACCTGGCCTGACCAGAAGGTGTTGAAGGTATGCGCGTTATTGTCCATGGAACTCCTTGCCCACATCAGTAAACCTGGCAGAAAAAAACCGCGGCGCCGGACTTCGGCGCCGCGTTAGCAGTCAAGCAAGCAGTCCTGTGTTTCTTCTAGCGCTCGATGACCAGGCTGACGCCCTGGCCGCCACCGATGCACAACGTGGCCAGGCCCTTTTTGCCGTCGCGACGAATCAGCTCGTGCAACAGCGACACCAGAATCCGCGCGCCCGATGCGCCGATCGGATGACCCAGGGCAATCGCGCCACCGTTGACGTTGACTTTGCTGGTGTCCCAACCCAGTTCCTTGCCGACGGCCAGTGATTGCGCAGCGAACGCTTCATTGGCTTCGATCAGGTCGAGGTCGTCCAGGCTCCAGCCGGCTTTGGTCAATGCCAAGCGGGTGGCCGGTACCGGGCCGATGCCCATGATCGACGGGTCGACGCCAGCGCTGGCGTAAGCCTTGATGCGTGCCAGAACCGGCAAACCGAGGGCCTGGGCCTTGGCGGCGCTGGCCAGCAACAGTACGGCGGCACCGTCGTTGAGAGTCGACGAGTTCCCGGCGGTCACGCTGCCGTCTTTCTGGAACGCGGGTTTGAGGTTGCCCAGCGCCTGCAGCGTGCTGCCCGGACGCGGCTGTTCATCGGTGTCAAAGACCAGCGGCTCACCCTTGCGCTGAGGGATCAGGATCGGGGTGATTTCACGTTTGAAGTAACCCGCTTCGATGGCGGCAGAGGCTTTCTGTTGCGAAGCCGCGGCGAAAGCGTCCTGGTCTTCGCGACTCAGTTCGTATTTCTTCGCCAGGTTCTCGGCGGTGATGCCCATGTGGTAGTCGTTGAAGGCGTCCCACAACCCGTCCTGAATCACGCTGTCTTGCAGTTGCGCATGACCCAGACGCAAACCGGTGCGGGCCTTGGGCAGAACATACGGCGCCAGGCTCATGTTTTCCTGACCGCCGGCAATGATGAGTTCGGCGTCGCCGCAACGGATGGCCTGAACCGCCAGCTGGACCGCCTTGAGGCCCGAGCCGCAGACCTTGTTCAGGGTCAGGGCAGGGGTGGTATGGGGCAGGCCGGCCTTGATCGCCGTCTGACGTGCCGGGTTTTGCCCCGAGCCCGCGGTGAGTACCTGGCCGAGGATCACTTCATCGATCTGCGAGCCGTCCAGACCAGTCTCTTCCAGCAAACGGCGAATGACCGCCGCGCCCAGCTCGGTAGCTGGAATTGCGGACAAGGCACCTTGAAAACTGCCAATGGCGGTACGAGTAGCGGCAACGATTACGACTTCGTTCATGCGTGACCTCATTAAGATGTTGTCGAGCGAAAGTAGGGCATCCATGCCCTGACAGGTCTACTGCATGTTCATGCCGCCGTTGACCGAGAAGTCGGCCCCGGTGCTGTAGGCCGATTCATCGGAAGCCAGCCAGGCCACGATGGAGGCGATTTCTTCAGGTTGGCCGAGACGCCCGACCGGTGTGGCCGCGATCATGGTCTCGAGAATGTCCGGGCGAATGGCCGCCGTCATGCTGGTCTGGATGTAGCCTGGGGAAACGGTATTGACCGTCACGCCCTTGCCGGACACTTCCCGGGCCAGCGCCATGGTGAAGCCATGGATACCGGCCTTGGCCGCGCTGTAGTTGGTCTGGCCGAACTGACCGCGCTGACCGTTGATCGAGGAGATGTTGATGACCCGTCCCCACTTCTTGGCCAGCATCCCTTCAATCACCTGTTTGGTGGTGTTGAACAGGCCACTCAGGTTGGTGCCGATGACCGCGTTCCAGTCTTCGGGCGTCAGCTTGCGAAAGGACGCATCACGGGTGATCCCGGCGTTGTTGACCAGGACATCAATCGGGCCGAATTGCTCACGCGCCATCTCGAACGCGTTGCGTGTTGATTCCCAATCGGTGATGTCGCCATAGATGCATTCGAATTGATAACCCGCCTCCTGTTGGCTCGCCATCCATTCTTTCTTGCGGGCGGAATCGGAGCTGCAGCCCACGATGACCTTGAATCCTTCCTTGTACAGGCGTTGGCTTATCGCAGTGCCAATCCCACCCATACCACCCGTGACCAACGCAATACGACCAAGCGACTTCATATGCTCTCTTCCTTTTTGTATTTTGCGCGGCAAGATGGGGGATTGTTCGGTATTGGCAGGACGTGCGGAAGTGTTGAGAGGTGACGGTCTGGTGTCCAACGGTGCCATGCGCGAAGCGGAACGGGAACTTTCTATGGTCGCCTCACGCTCATCTGTGTAGCAGCTGCCGAGCCAGCGAGGTTGCGGGGAGGGATTGTGGCGAGGGGATTTATCCCCGTTGGGCTGCGAAGCGGCCCCTGTTTTTCCAGCCACACCGCATCGAATGGATGACGACGGCTTCGCCGCCGAACGGGGCGGTGCGACGTTTCGCTAAATCCCCTCGCCACAATCCTCTCAACCACAGCCTCGCGGGCTCGGCAGCTGCTGCAAGGCGACGAGTGGTCTGAAATAGTGGCTAAAAGTGAGGAGTACCTATACTGGGATCAATATTGGCAACTGAACCACCCGTTAGTATTTGATTCATCGCAGATCAGTCACGGCCCCGGACAGGATGTTCGGTTCCACAGGTCATTGAGGACGCCATGTATAGAATGAGTTCAGGCTATGCCAGCGTGCTGGTAAATACGCTCTTGGCTCAAGGACTGGATGTTGCCAGTCTGTGCCAGGAGGCTGAACTAGACATGAAACTCGCGAACAAACCAGGAGCGTTTTGCGAGCGAAGGGCTATCTATCGACTATGGGATCTGGCCGCTCAGGCCTCGGGGGATCCAGACATTGGCTTGAAGGCCTATGGAAGTTTCCACCCCGGCAGCTTTCAGATCGTCGGCTACACCATGATGTCCAGCCTGAATCTGAAAAACGCCCTTGAACGACTGGTCCGTTTCAGTCCGTTGATTGGTACCGGGTTCAGCCTTTTCTTTACATCGGAACAGCAGAATTACCGACTTTCCGGCCTTGACCATCAACAAAAAGGCTCGATCAAACCTCGCCAATACACCGATGCAGCGCTGGCTTCATTGCTGGGTTTCTGCCGTAAGCTGGCGGGCGGCAACGCACCGCAACCCTTGAGCGTGGGATTCAGCTATCCCGCACCTGAAGACACCACCGAGCATCGTCGGTTGTTTGGCTGCGACCTGCATTTCGACGCGCCTTACGACAGCATTTTGTTTGACAGTGAGGAACTGATGCGTCCGTTGAGCATGGCCAATGAAGCGTTGGCGGTGCTGCATGACAGTTTTGCCGAGGCTCAACTGGACCTGCTGTTTGGTTTTTGCATTGTCAGCAGAATTCGCGCATTGATTACCGAGCGCTTGAGTCAGGGCCAGGGGCAATGCGACATGGAGTCGATCGCAGCGGCATTGAACATCAGCAAGCGGACGTTGCAACGCGCGCTGGAAAAGGAAGGGACGCAATTCAAGGACGTGCAGAACGCGGTGCGCCGGCAATTGGCCGATTTCTACCTGCGCCATTCTCACTTCAACATGAAGCATGTCGCGTATCTCCTTGGTTTTCATGATCACAGCAGCTTCAACAAAGCCTGTAGCCGCTGGTTTGGCATGACACCCGGCCAGTATCGGGCCGATGAATCGTTTGAAATCAAGGAAGCCGCGTCGGTCTGACGCAGCCTCCCGTCAACGTTCAACGTCATTTCACCGGAGGTTTTTTCACGCCTTTCTTGCCCTTGGCAAGTTTGCGCACAGGACTCGCAACCTTGGCGATGGGGGCTGGGGTCACTGCGGGTGTTTTCTGCTTGATTGGCTCGGGGATTAGCGCTGGGGCTTCCTGCTTAACGGGCTCAGGGATGACCTCAGGGGTTTTCTGTTTGATTGGCTTGGGGATTTCCACCGGGGTGATCTGCATGATGGGCTCAGGGGTTACCGCCGGGACTTTCTCTTCGATGGCATCGGCTTCACCGGGTGGTTGGGTCAGGCTGAAACCTGGTAGCGGCACGTCGAGCAGCGTGTGCAGTTCCCGCCAGAAGAGGTTGTCTGCGCCGCTGGTCAGCAGTTCCGGCAACAAGTTGGCGACGGCCGCGAGCACTTGCTGGCGTTCTTCGACCTCGACAAGTATCAAGGGCAGGCTGTGCAGGCTTTCTTGTGGATGGGTAGCAACCAGCAGTTTTTGCAGGCGCAAGGTTTCGCGCAAATCAAGCGGCTCGGCACTGTAGTCCTGGAGCAGCACCTGCAGTTGCAGGATCAATTTTTCGACACTTTCCTTGCCCGGCTCGTCGCTGTCGCGGCCCAGCAGGAACAGGATCCGTATCAAGGCTTCCATCAGGCCGCCGAGGGGCAGGGCATCCTGCAAGCGCTCGATCAAAACCTTGTCGTGCTGCTCGGCATGTTCCTGCAGATTACGTCCGGGGGCATTGCCAGCGAGGCTGTTGAGTACGCCATACACGCCGTAGAAACACATTTCCTGAGCCGCATCACGCAGGTCGCGATAGCCGTTCAAGGCATCCTGCACCTGGTTGGAAAACAGTTCCTGCCAGACCAGCAACGGGTTGTTCTGGCTGGCGGGGTGACGATCCTTGCTCACTTGGGCGGCACTGCCTGCCAGCCACCAAAGCGCCGGGTTCAAACTGCTCCAGGCTACTTGCTGCTGATGGAAAGGGTGCGCCCGGCGCAGCATTTCGGCACTTGGTTCGTTGATCAACTGGCGCAACCACGGGCGTATGCATTCGTCGTACACACTGTTGTTGATAGCGGACACGCGCTGGACCAGCGCAAATTCGCGATCGTCATCGCGGGGCGGCTGCACCTGGCCATGGATGTCGGCGATAAGCCGGCGTTCGAAACGCACGGCATACGGCGTCGCCGAATTCTCCGGCAGGTCTTCGATCAGCATTTCATACAGCCCGGCTGACAGTGCATTGATCGCATCGACCGCACCGAGCAATTCACGGTGTTCACGCCGCGCCACGTCACCGGACACGAAGATGCCCAGGTGACCGATGCTCGCGTGTCGCAGGTAAACGATGGTGCGTCCGGCATTTTGCAACGCGAGATCGCTGGGATAGACGTCGGTGATCCAGTCCAGTGCCTGCTGTGGGGAGGTGATGTTGTCACCATACGAGCAGAACACCACCACCGGCACTTCGATCAGCTTGAGGTCAAGCCCGCTGCTCTTGCGGCCCAGGCCACCGGACAGACGATTGCCGATGAACAGGTCGTCGACAATCATCTCGATCTCTTCGCCATTGAGCAGGGTCGGGCTGCCCCACCAGCGTTCGAAGTCCAGAAAGCGTGCGGCCTCGCTGTCGACTTCGCTGAACAGGTGGTAGTACTTGCCCCAAAAGGTGTTGGCCGGGTCCAGGTTTTCGAAATTGCTGACTAGCCAGGTGCCGTCGAAACGGTCATTGCCCAGGTCACTTCCCAGGCGTGCCATCCAGCCACCGCCCAGCAAACCACCGGTATAGCGCATTGGATTGCGGCCATTGACGCCGGCCCAGTACGACAACGGCGCACCATTGACGATGATCAGCCCTGGTAGCTCCGGACGAGTGGCCGCGAGGCCCATTAACGCCCAGCCCGCCTGGCAGTTACCAATGACGACTGGTTTGGCGCTGTCTGGATGCCGGGCGCTGACGACTTCGATGAACCGCGCTTGGGCGTCTGTGATATCAGCAAGGGTTTGCCCTGGGCGGGGCGCGTGACTGAAGGAGATGAAGTAGGTGGGGTGGCCGGCTCTCAGGCTTTCGCCGATGACCGAATCCTGTTTGAACCCGCCGATGCCCGAGCCGTGACCACCGCGGGGATCGATGATGATCACCGGCTGTTTTTTGCTGTCGATCCGTTGACCGGGGCCGCCGAGGATTTGCAACAACGAATAGTTGACCGGGCGGGGCAGGTCTTCACCGGCGACCAGCGTTTCATGATTGAACTTGAGCAGCAGTGGATACCCGGCGCGTTCGTGGGCCAGGGTGTTGTCGCCGCGCTGACGCAAGGTGTCCCAGAACAACACACTACGTTGGCCGAGGTCCGTGAAGTATTCCTGCCAGTCAGCAGGCGTTGGCTGTCGGAGTTGCCCAAGGTTTAAAGGCGCGAAGGTTTTTGCCTGGCGCTTCTGCACGGCATCGAGGACGTTGCGGGTATTGAGGCGTTGCAGATGATTCAGGTGTTCGAACAAGCCGGCGGGTTCGGAGAACTCTTCATCTTGCAGTGCAATATTTAATTCCTGACCCATCGTGATCTCCTGACGCTGTGCATGGGAACCGGCCCATCAGACCCCTTTAGTTAAAGAGGGCTAGCCTGGCCGTTCGATGAGCAGGAGTTTACAGCTAACAAGGAGGGCTTTAGCAAAGTTTATTTTGCACCGCACAAAAATACACGTTGCCAAATGGTTTTGTGCACTGCAATATCAAGGCTAACGCGATGACTGGCCGGATCGCTATCGCGTCCTCTGGTCCATCAGGGCCTTCCAGTACCAGGAGATTCAAGCATGTCTTTTTTCAATTCGGAAAAACTGCAAACCGCTCAGAAAGCCAACCTCGACCTTTTGCAGCAAATCAGCGGCAAAGTCTTCGCCAGCGTTGAACAGCTCAGCCAGTTGCAGTTCAAGGCCCTGCGTGAAACCTCCGAAGAGCAGTTCGAAGGTGTTCGCAAACTGTTGGCCGTGCGTGATCCACAAGGTTTCGCCGAGCTGCAGGCTTCTTTCACCCAGCCGAGCGCGCAGACCGAACGTCTGGCCGAATTCAACCGTCAGGTTCAAGCGCTGATCGTCGGTACCCAGTCGGACATCGCCAAGTTGACCTCGAGCCAGGTCGAAGCGGGCACCCAGCAGGTGCAAGAGTTCGTTGAAGCCATCAGCAAGAATGCACCGGCCGGTTCCGAGCCTGTTGTGGCCGCGTTCAAGTCGGGTCTGGCAAATGCCGGTACAGCATTTGAAAGCGCACAGAAAGCCGTGAAACAGGCTTCCGAAGCCGCTCAAAGCAATTTCGAAGCAGCGACTGCCGCGGCCACCAAAGCGACTTCAGAAGCAAGCGCCAAGGCTACCAGCGGTAATAAGTAAGTCGCATTAGATCAGCGGCAACAATGGCGATGGGTTTACTCCCCATCGCCATTTTTTTTCGGCCCGTTTTTGGTATCCGGCTTGCCGCCAAACATGCCGAACAGGTTCTGGGTGTTCAGGTACAGCGCCTTCGACTGGTCGACATATTGGCGCATCAGATCCTGCATCACCGGTGCCTGTTGATGCATGAAGTCGCTCCAGGCCTCAGACGACTGCGCGCCGGTCTGGGACTGGATGTCGATCACGGTCTGAATGCTCTTGTCCAGATAGCTGCCGAGTACGCTCTGATAAGGGCCGTAGAACTGGATAATCCCCATCAGCATTTCGGTAGTGAAGATGGGCTCACCGCCGCTTTCAGCTTCCAGAATCACTTGCAGCAGGATGCTGCGGGTCAGGTCCTCGCCGCTCTTGGCATCGACCACCTGAAAGGCAACTTTGTCGACCACCAACTGGCGTATGTCCGCCAGCGTCAAATGACTGCTGGTGTGGGTGTCATACAGTCGGCGATTGGGGTACTTCTTGATCAGGCGGGGGGTGGTATCAGTCATGCGGGGCGTCTCGCGGCGGGCCTGGTTTGCAGGCATCTTAACCTACAATCATCATTGGTGTTTTTGAGGCCGCCTTCGCGAGCAAGCCCGCTCCCACATCTAACCGCATTCTCATGGGAGACTCGGTCAAGTGTGGGAGCGGGCTTGCTCGCGAAGAGGCCCGCCATCACAGCACAAATCCAGCAGCAAAAAGGAGACTGCGCCGTCAAGCGAGTCCCCCTTGTGCAACCAGAACTGACTTACCAGATCGGCAAGGTGTAGCTGACGATCAGGCGGTTTTCATCCAGATCGCTGCCAAAGTTGGTCGAGCGAACTGTCGCGTTACGCCATTTCACCCCGACATTCTTCAACGGCCCGCTCTGCACCACATAACCAATGTCGGTATCACGTTCCCATTCCTTGCCTTCCGGGCGGTTGCCGCCCAGATCGATGTTGTCGCCGGTGAGGTAGCGGGTCATGAAGGTCAGGCCCGGAACGCCAATGGCTGCAAAGTTGTAGTCGTAGCGCGCCTGCCAGGATTTTTCATCCTTGCTGGCGAAGTCGCCGATTTGCACGAAGTTCACCAAAAAGGCATCGGTGCCGTTGACGTAGGCGTAGCCGGTGTCGCCGCTCATGCCTTGATAACCCAGGCCCAACGCATGCCCGCCGAGGTTGTAGGTGAACATCGCGCCGATGGCGTTGTTATCGACATTGCTGCCGCCATCATCCGTGGAGCGGGCGAAGCGCAGGTCCGTTTTCAGCGACTGCCCCGTCGTCACCGGCAACACGTAGGTCAGGTTGACCAGGTGCTGGCTGTAGAAATTGTCGAGATGGCCGTAGCTGTAGCCGGTGGCGAGGTTGCTGGTCCATTTGTAGTTCAGGCTGGCGAAATCGAAGCTGTCGCTGTCGAGATGACGGCTGGTGATGCCCTTGGCGCCGGTGCGGGTGATGCCCATGTCCTCGTAGTCCGAGGAGTCGCGCTGATTGACCTGCGTCAGTCGCCCGGCATCCACCGTCAGGCCTTCGAGTTCCAGCGAGGTCAACTGACCGCCCTTGAAGGTTTGTGGCAACAGCCGTGAATCGTTGGCCAATAACGTGGGCAGTTTCGGCAGCAGCGTGCCCAGTTTCAGCGTGCTTTTCGAGGCACGCACTTTGGCGGTCAGGCCCAGTTCACCGTACTCGTCCTGAGCACCTTTGCTCGTGTCGCGGTGGCGTTTGAGCAGGCCGGAGCCTGCGCGATCAGGGCTGGAATCGAGCTTGACGCCTAGCAGGCCGATGGCGTCGAAACCGACACCGATCAACCCTTCGGTGAAGCCCGATTCATAGCGCAGCAGGAAACCCTGGGCCCATTCCTCTTGTTTGGATTGGGCGGCGTTGTCCTGGCGATAGTCGCGGTTGAAATAGAAGTTGCGCAGCTCAAGGCTGGCCTTGCTGTCTTTGACAAAGTCAGCAGCGGCGGGGGCCGAGAGGCTGATGACGCCGCCGGCCAGCAACAGTCGGGTAGCGAGGGTGCGGGTATTGCGGTCCATGGTGAAGCCCCTTTGTTTTTATTATGGAAAGACAGGTCCCGCGGCCCTCGCCAGGTGGGCGAGGGCTTATCAATAAAAAAACGCGAACGCCAAAAAGATAGGAGCGCGGCGCCGCGTGCGGTTCAATCGTTAGAACTGTTCGGCGCTCAGGCCAAACAACGAGGCACTGCCCGCGCGAATGGATTGCTCCAGACTCAAAATGCGCGGCAGCAGGCGGTGGATATAGAAGTCGGCGGTGGCGATTTTCGCACCATAAAACCCTTCGTCGTCATGCAGCTTTTGCTTGGCGACCTGCGCCATACGTGCCCAAAGCCAGGCGTAGGCGACGTAACCGAACAGGTGCAAATACTCCACCGATGCGGCGCCGACTTCGTTGCGATTGGTCGCGGCCTGATCCTGCAGCCAGTCGCTCAGGTCTTCCAGACGCTGCACGGCATCGAACAGTTGAGCGGAGTAGGGCGCGTCAGGCTGATGGGCGAAATGACGGATCTCGCCGGTGAACTGGCGCAGCGCGAAGCCCTTGTCGGCGAGCACTTTCCGCCCGAGCAGGTCTAGCGCCTGAATGCCGTTGGTGCCTTCGTAGATCTGCGCGATGCGCACGTCACGCACCAGTTGTTCCTGGCCCCATTCGCGGATGTAGCCATGGCCACCGAACACTTGCTGGCCGTTGATGCAGCTTTCCAGACCGGTGTCGGTAAAGAATGCCTTGGCCACCGGCGTCAGCAGCGCGACCAGGGTTTGCGCATTGTCCCGTTCCTGGACGTCATCGGAAAACTTCGCCAGATCGAGTTGCTGGCCGACATAACTGGCGAACGCACGGCCGCCTTCGGTCATGGCTTTCATGCTCAGCAGCATGCGGCGCACATCGGGGTGGACGATGATCGGGTCGGCCACTTTGTCCGGGGCAATGGCACCGGTCGGCGCCCGGCTCTGAACCCGTTCACGGGCGTAAGCCACGGCGCTCTGATAGGACGCTTCGGCGCAGCCAATGCCCTGAATGCCGATGGACAGGCGTTCGTAGTTCATCATGGTAAACATCGCCGCCAAACCTTTGTTGGCTTCGCCGACCAGCCAGCCGCTGGCGCCGTCGAAGTTCATCACGCAGGTGGCCGAGGCCTTGATGCCCATCTTGTGTTCGATCGAACCGCAACTCACGGCGTTGGCAGCGCCGAGGGAACCGTCGGCATTGACCAGCACTTTGGGCACGACGAACAGCGAGATGCCTTTCGGCCCCGCCGGTGCGTCCGGCAGTTTGGCCAGCACCAGATGGACAATGTTTTCGGTCAGGTCCTGATCGCCACCGGTGATGAAGATCTTGCTGCCGGTGATGCTGAAGCTGCCGTCGGCCTGAGGTTCGGCGCGGGTGCGGATAATCCCCAGGTCAGTGCCGGCGTGGGCCTCGGTCAGGCACATGGAACCGGCCCAGCGGCCTTCGTACATCGGCGGCAGGTAGAGGTTTTTCAGGGTATCGCTGGCGTGGGCATCCAGCGCCAGGCAGGCACCGGAACTCAATGCCGAATACAAAGCAAAGCTTGAGTTGGCGCCGTAGAGCATTTCTTCGAACTGCACGGCGAGCATCTTCGGCATGCCCATGCCGCCGAAATCGGCGTTACCGGAAAGCCCCACCCAGCCGCCTTCGATGTAGGTGGCATAAGCCTGTTTGAAACCGATTGGCGTGCTGACCTGGCCATCGACCCACTGGGCGCCTTCTTCGTCGCCGCTACGGTTCAAGGGCGCAATCAGGTGCGAGGTGACTTTGGCCGCCTCCTCAAGAATGGCGTCAGCGGTGGCGGCGTCGACACTGTCGGCCAGGGCCGGCAAGCGTGCCCACAGGGCCGGGGCGTCGAACACTTCATGCAAGACAAAGCGCATGTCGCGCAGCGGGGCGTTGAATTCGGGCATAACGTGAACCTCAAAAGGTTGTGCGATGGGCACGGCGCCGCTGGAGCAGGCCGTGCCTTTTCAATCAATGAGCGGAAGCGCTGGCAGCACCGAGACCGGTCTGGGCGCGAACGAACTGGTCGGCATAGGCGTCACGTTCCTTGTCGGCCCGCACGCTGCGGTCGAGTTTCGACACCACAACGATCACGAAGAACGCCAGCGGCATGGAGAACAGCGCCGGGTGGTCGTACGGGAAGATCGCGTGAGCATGGCCGAGCACGGTGACCCAGACCGCTGGCGAGAGAATCACCAGCACCAACGCGCAGATCAGGCCGGCGAAACCGCCGATGATTGCGCCTTTGGTGGTCAAGCCTTTCCAGTACATCGCCATGATCAGCACCGGGAAGTTGGTCGACGCGGCGATGCCGAAGGTCAGGCCCACCAGGAACGCGACGTTCATCTTCTCGAACAGAATGCCCAGCAGAATCGCGATGATGCCCAGGCCCACGGTGGCCATGCGGGTCACGCGCATTTCCTGTTTCTGGCCGGCTTTGCCTTTCTTGAACACCGTGGCGTAGAGGTCATGGGAAATCGCCGAAGCCCCGGCCAGGGCCAGCCCGGAGACCACCGCCAGAATGGTGGCGAAGGCTACGGCCGAGAGGAAACCGAAGAACAGGTTGCCACCGACCGCTTTGGCCAGGTGCATGGCGACCATGTTGCCGCCACCAATCAAGGCGCCGCCGACTTCACCATTGACGTAGTACTGCGGGTCGGTGCCGATGATCACCATCGCGGCAAAGCCCAGGGTGCAGACAACCAGAAAGAAGAAACCAATGAAGCCTGTGGCGTAGAACACCGACTTACGCGCTTCCTTGGCGTTAGGCACGGTGAAGAAACGCATCAGGATGTGCGGCAGACCAGCAATCCCGAACACCAGGCCCAGCGACATCGAGGCGGTGTTGATCGGGTCGGCGAGCATCGAGCCTGGGCCCATAATGTTCCAGCCGCTGGCGTGAGCCTCGACGGCTTTGGTGGCCAGGGTTTCGTAGCTGAAGCCGAATTGCGACATGGCCATGAACGCCAGGGTCGTGCCGCCAGCCAGCAGCAATACAGCCTTGATGATCTGCACCCAAGTGGTGGCGATCATGCCGCCGAAGATCACATACACCAACATCAGCGCGCCGACGATCACCACGGCTACCGGGTAGTCGAGACCGAACAGCAACTTGATCAACTGACCGGCACCGACCATCTGCACGATCAGGTAGCAGCACACCACCGTCAGCGAACCAAACGCAGCGAAGATCCGCACTTTGTTCTGGTCCAGTCGATAAGACACGATGTCGGCAAAGGTGTAGCGCCCCAGGTTACGCAAGCGCTCAGCCATCAGGAAGGTGATGATCGGCCAGCCGACGAAGAAGCCGATGGTATAGATGAAGCCGTCGTAGCCCTTGGCGAACACCAGGCTGGACAACCCCAGCAGCGTGGCCGCGGACATGTAGTCACCGGCAATGGCCAGACCGTTCTGGAACCCGGTGATGCCACCGCCCGCGGTGTAGAAGTCCGACGTGGATTTGGTTTGCCGCGCGGCCCACCAGGTGATGGCCAACGTGCCCAGCACGAAGACGAAGAACATGCCGATCGCATGCAGGTTGAGCGGTTGTTTTTCCACCGCACCCAGCGCGGGCGCAGCCAGTACAACGGAGGCCGGCAACAGCCCGGCAGCGGCGAGGAGAAGTTTACGCAGCAGGTTCATGACTTGCTCTCCTCGAGAATGGCGGCGCCCAGTGCATCGAAGCGGGTGTTGGCGCTGTAGACGTACCAACCGGTCAGTAGCCAGGAAAAAATGATGATCGCCGCGCCGACCGGCATGCCCAGGGTCAACATCCGATGTTCGGCGAGCGGCGCATGCAGCCACTGCGGGGCAAACGCCACCACCAGCATGAACGCGTAGTAAGTACCCAGTACCGCAGCACTCAGCGACCAGGCCAGGCGCGAACGGCTGCTCACCAATTGTAGGAATTTCGGGTTGGCCCGAATGCGCTCACAGCGTTGGGTATCGGTTGAATGGATGTCGATCATGGGTGGCTCCACATTGTTTTTGTTATCAGTGTGTGGGGGCAGGGCAGCGCCGAATTCGGCGTGCACGAGCCCGAAACGGCAGGTATAGGCACCTGCCGCTTGACGGGTACAACGTTGGTTCGGGTTAGAGCGCTTTAGCCCTGTCGCGCAGAACGTACTTCTGGATCTTGCCGGTGGAAGTTTTCGGCAGCAGGGTGAAAATCACCGTGCGCGGGACTTTGAAGCCGGCCAGGTGTTCGCGGCAGAAACTGATGATGTCGGCCTCGCGAACGTCCTGGTGATCAGCTTTCAACGTGACAAACGCACAGGGTGTTTCGCCCCACTTCTCATCGGGACGGGCGACGACGGCCGCTTCCATGACGGCAGGATGGCGATAGAGCACGCCTTCCAGTTCGATGGTGGAAATGTTCTCGCCGCCGGAAATGATGATGTCCTTGAGTCGGTCCTTGATCTCGACGTAACCGTTGGGATGACACACCGCCAGGTCGCCGGTGTGGAACCAGCCGCCTTCGAACGCTTCGGCTGTGGCGGTCGGGTTCTTCAGGTAGCCCTTCATCACGGTGTTGCCGCGCATGAAGATCTCACCGATGGTCTGACCGTCTCGCGGGGTCGGCTCCAGCGTCTTCGAGTCACCGACCATCACGCCTTCGAGCGTCGGGTAGCGCACGCCCTGACGGGATTTGATTTGCGCTCGTTCGTCCAGCGGCAACTCGTCCCACTCGGCATGCCAGGCGCAGAGCGTCACCGGGCCATAGGTTTCGGTCAGGCCATAGACGTGGGTGACCTTGATGCCCATTTCTTCCACGGCACCGATCACTTTGGCCGGCGGTGCGGCGCCGGCGACCATGGCGTTGACCGGATGATCGATCGCCGCTTTCGCCGATTCCGGCATGTTGACCAAAGCATTGAGCACAATCGGCGCGGCGCACAGATGGGTGACCTGATGCTCGCGGATCAGCGTGAGGATTTTCTGTGGATCGACACGGCGCAGGAACACATGCACACCGGCCATGGCGGTGATGATCCACGGGTAGCACCAACCGTTGCAATGGAACATCGGCAGGGTCCAGAGGTAGACCGGATGGTTGCCCATGGCCCAGGTCATCTGGTTGCCCAACGAGTTCAGGTAAGCACCGCGATGGTGGTAAACCACGCCTTTGGGGTTGCCGGTGGTGCCTGAGGTGTAGTTCAGCGAGATGGCTTGCCATTCGTCCGCCGGCCACTGCCAGGCAAAGGCCGGATCGCCTTCGGCCAACAGCGCTTCATAGTCCAGATCGCTGACCGCCTGGCCTTCACCGTATTCCGGATCATTGACGTCGATCACCAGTGGCGGGTGATCCAGCATGCCGATCGCCGCGTGAATCACATCATGGAACTCGCGGTCGGTAATCAGCACCTTGGCTTCGCCATGCTGCAGCATGAAGGCGATGGCTTCGGCATCCAGGCGCACGTTGAGCGGGTTGAGCACCGCGCCGATCATCGGCACGCCGAAGTGCACTTCAAGCATCTCGGGAATGTTGGGCAGCATTACCGCCACCGTGTCGTTCTTGCCGATCCCGCGACCGGCCAGCGCCGAAGCCAGACGGCGGCAGCGGGTGTAGGTCTGCGCCCAGGTGCGGCGAATAGAGCCATGGATGACGGCAGGGTAGTCCGGATAAACGCTGGCGGTGCGCTCGATGAAGCTGAGCGGAGACAAGGCAATATGATTGACAGCCGCAGGGCCTAGCCCTTGTTCATAGATCGACATGTACGGGTACTCGGTGGCTGATTGTTAGCTCTATAGATGTCCTGGCAGCGTCGCCGCCGAGGGCACCTTTTATGTCCGGCTTGCTTTATATAACATTCAGCCTCCGATATGGAAGTACAACCTACGTCATATAGGATATGTACTATATTTGATTCTTGCGGATCTAAATCAATACAGTCACACCGTCAAGGCCGGTATATCCTTGGCTTCCCCAACGAAGCGGACCTGTGATGACCCTGACCCCCGTTCGATTGCACAGCTGGTTGCGCCTGCAGCGCGAGGGCGTGTCGCTGGCCGCCCGGGCCGATGCGTTGTGCCGTGCGCTGCAGGATTGCCCCGAGGTGCGCCGGGCGGTTTATCTGAGTTGGCAAGCCAATGCGCGGATTTACAGCCACGAGGGCGCCGCCCAGCATTTTCCACCGGGCTTGGGCGACCCTTCGGTGGCCAGCGATCAGCGCCTGTTTGATCGGCTGGTCGAGGCGGGGCGGCTGGACCTGGCGCAAGTGCGTCAACTCGATTGCTGGTTGGCCGGGCGACTGCGCCGGGCCGCTATCAGCCATGGCCAGGTGTTTGATCTGGCCTTGCAACCGGGGCAGCCGGGGCTGTTGCTGGTGGAAGTGTGCGAGGGCGTGAGTCTTGATTGGCTGGGTTGGGTGCAGGACTTGCTGACGACCTTGCTCAGCAGCGTCAACGGTATGCTGCGCGGCTCGCCGCTGTTGGGTCACGATCCACAGCCGAGTCTGCTGCTCGATGCGCAAGGCCGACCGCTGGAATTCAATGCCGCGCTGTTGGCATTGCTCGCCGAAAAGCCGCTGACTGATGTGCTGGGTTTTCTGCCGGTCAATCACCGGGTGCTAGTCCGTGCCTGCCTCGACCAGCAACGCGCCATCGAAGGGGTCGAAGCCCAGTTCGAAGCGCAGATCCTGATCTGGACGTTTATCCCCGATCCCCAGGACAACCGTGTACTCGCCCGTTGCCGCGATGCCACGGCACAAGTGCTGGCCGAGCGTGAAGCGGCCACGGCACGCCGGTTGTACCGGCTGATCATCGAGAACACCACCGACCTTATTTCCCGACACACTCCGGACGGGCGCTTTCTGGATGCCTCGCCCGCGTCCTGGACATTGCTCGGCTACTGGCCGGAAGAGTTGCGCGGGCAAATGGCCCAGCGCTTGTTCCATGGTCAGGGCCTGGCCAGCCTGATGCAGCGTGCGCGAGATGCCCTGGAGCAGGACGGTTATCACACGATGACCTATCGCATTCGCCATCGTGACGGGCATTACCTGTGGTTCGAAACCGCGAGCCGGGCGATTCGTGAAACCTACACCGGGACGGTGGTGGAAGTGGTCAGCGTGTCCCGGGACATCACCGCCCGGGTCCACGCCGAGGAGAACAAGCGGCGCCTGGCGGAGGTCGTCGAGGCCAACACCGATCCGGTGTTGTTCATCGACCCCGAGGGGCAAGTCACTTACCTCAACCCGGCGGCGCGGCGCATCCTCGGGATCGACGAGCAACAACCGATGCCGACCCTGGCGCAATTGTTCGCCAGTAGCGACCTGGCACGTCTGCAGCGTGATGGTTGGAGCAGCGCCGAACGCGACGGTGTCTGGAGCACCGATGCGCGATTGCAGCCGCCGGGTGGCGGCACTTCAGTGCCGGTGTCGCTGGTGCTGCTGGCGCACCGTTCGGCCGGTGGCGAACGCTATTACTCGTTGGTGGCGCGGGACATGACCGAGCGTGAATTGCGTGAGGTGCAACAGCGCCGTCATCAGGACGAACTGGCCCACACCGCCCGGTTGGTCACTTTGGGTGAATTGGCCTCGGGCATCGCTCACGAAATCAACCAGCCGCTGGCGGCGGTGGTCAATTACGCCAATGCCAGCCAGCGCTATTTACAGACCCTGGATTCCAATCCCCAGGCCGCCGCCCGAGTGGCGCAAGGGCTGGAACGCATTACCCATCACGCCACGCATGCTTCAGAAGTGATCAGACGTTTGCGTGCGTTTCTGCGCAAGGGACAACGCCGGATGCAGGCCCTGAATTTCACCGACGTCGCCCGCGAGGCCGTGCGTTTATGTGCCTGGGAAGCGAGCAATTGCCAAGTGACAATCGAGGATCGCCTGCCGGATAATCTGCCGCCGATTTATGCCGACCGGGTGCTGCTGGAGCAGGTCCTGCTCAATCTGTTGCGCAATGCCATCGATGCCAACCGCGAACAACATCCGGGGCAGCCTTCGCTGATCGTGATGGCCGCGGGGCAGGGGGGTGGTGCAACCGTGGAAATCAGTGTGCAAGACCAGGGACCGGGCGTCAGCGAGCCGGAACTGGAGCAGATATTTACCCCGTTCTATACCAGCAAGGCCGATGGCCTGGGACTTGGCTTGTCCATGAGCCGCAGCATCATCGAAGGTTTCGGTGGCGAATTGCAGGCCCGACGCCAACCTGTCGGGCTGCTGATGTGCTGCCGCTTGCCGCTGGCCGGCCCAACAAAACAACAACAGGAATAACGTAATGGCAGGTGTGACGGAGCACGTGGTGTATGTGGTCGACGACGATCAAGGCATGCTCGATTCAACGGTCTGGTTATTGGAGTCGGTCGGCCTCAAGGCCTTGCCGTTTACCAGTGGCGTGGAGTTTCTCAATGCCTGTGATGCCACGCTCGATGCCTGCGTGCTGCTCGATGTTCGCATGCCCGGCATGGGCGGTTTGAACGTGCAGGAAGAAATGCGTGCACGTGAGCTGAACCTGCCGATCATTTTCGTCAGCGGGCACGCGGACGTGCCGATCGTGGTTCGCGCCTTTAAGGCGGGCGCCCATGACTTCATCGAGAAGCCCTACAACGAGCAATTACTGCTGGACAGCGTGCAACAGGCGCTCAGTAACTGCGCAGCAAACCGCTCGGGCAATCAGGGTCACGAAGCCTTGCAGGCACGCTTGCTGACACTGACCCCACGGGAGCGCGATGTCTTGCTGCCGCTGGTCCAGGGTTACACCACCCGTGAAATCGCTGAACAACTGGGCGTGAGCGCAAAAACCGTCGACCTTTATCGCTCGCGGGTGATGAAACGCATGCAGGCCAATACCTTGCCGGACCTGGTGGGCATGGCCATCGCCGCTGAACTGGTTCATCCGCTGAAGCTGCGGTGATTGCTCGCGTTTTTCATTTGGCGTCTATGCTGGGCTTACCGATCCCATCCCTCTGCAGCGATCTGCAAGGAGGCAGCAATGGTGCCCACATCCAGCTCCGAGAAGGCGTTCACACGCAATCTGCTCGATGTTTTGATCCGTGCGGGGTTGATTACCGTACTGGTGCTGTTCTGCTTTCAGATCTTCAGCCCGTTCCGCGACCTCATGCTGTGGTCGCTGATTATGGCGATCACCCTTTACCCGCTGCAACAGCGGCTCCGGGGGCCGCTGGGCCACAAAGACGGGCTCATTGCGACGCTGATCGTGCTTTTCTCCATCGTTGTTCTCATGGTGCCCGTCTATCTGCTGGGCACCTCCCTGGTTGATTCGATCGATCAGGCCAGGACCATCGTCAAGGACGGCAACTTCCATATTCCGCCGCCCGTCGATTCAGTTGCTGCCTGGCCTTTAGTGGGCAAGCCTATCTCTGCCATATGGCTGCAGGCCTCAACCGATCTTCCCGAGTTGACAGCGAAGTACCTGCCGCAGATCAAGCAATTCAGCATCGGCTTTCTGGGCAAACTCGCCGGCGTCGGCATGGGGTTCCTCACCTTTATCTGTGCGTTGATCATCGCCGGCATTTTCATGGCTTATGGCGAGAGCGGCACGCGCAGTGCGATACAGATCGCGTCCCGCATCAGCGGTCCGGGCAAAGGACCGAAAATTGCCGAACTGTGTACCGCTACGATTCGTGCGGTGGCGCTGGGGGTCGTCGGCATCGCCTTCATCCAGATGCTGCTGGTCGGCCTCGGTTTCGTGGTCAAGGGCGTTCCCGGCGCCGGGCTGCTTGCCTTGGCGGTGCTGCTGCTCGGCATCATGCAATTACCGGCGACGCTGATTACAGTGCCCGTGATTGTGTATGTGTTCGCCACCGAAGGGGCCAGTACGGCGAGCATTGTTTTTGCCATCTATGTGTTCGTTGCCGGCCTGGTGGATAACGTACTCAAGCCTTTGCTGCTGGGGCGCGGTGTCGATGTGCCTATGCCGGTGGTGCTGATCGGAGCCTTGGGCGGCATGGTCACCAGCGGTATCCTCGGTCTGTTCATCGGCCCGGTGGTGCTTGCGGTCGGCTATCAGTTGTTCTGGCAATGGGTGGAGGATCAGCCGTAGAACAGACCGGACGTCCCGCCGACGTTATGACTGCCCGGGCTTGCGCTAGCATAAAAGGTGTTCAGGCCACTCGCCCTGACGAGCAGGGCTGCCACCATGACTGCACAAAATCATCATCTACCGAGCGATCAGCGCCCTGGGAACTCTTTCGCGAGCTCAGCGACATCAGCTACGCCTGAAGAGGTTGAATCATGACCATCCATTCCTGGGAAAAACTCTACCTCGATGACCTGAGCCTGGGTCAGCAGTTCGAAAGCGACAGCCTGCGTGTCCATCGAGCGTCGATGCTGGCCTTCGCTCAGGAGTTCGACCCGCAACCGTTTCACCTCGATCCTGAAGCCGCCGAGCTGAGCCTGTTCCGTGGTCTGGCGGCCAGCGGCTGGAACACCGCTGCCCTGACCATGAAGCTGCTGGTGGAAAGCGTGCCGTTGGCAGACGGGATCATCGGCCTGAGTATCGAGTTAAGCTGGCCGACGCCGACCTACCCGGACGATCTGTTGCGCCTGCAATGCACCGTGCAGGCCATCGAACCATCCAGCTCCAAACCAGATCGGGGCGTGGTGACCCTGTTCATGGAAACACTCAATCAAAACGACAAGGTCGTGCAGCGAGCCACCGGCAAACTGCTGGTCTTCAGAAGACCGGCGCCAGATTGAGAACGTAGTCATGGGTGTGGGGAGCGTGCGTGTTCGGCAAGGCGTCTTGCCGTTACATTGAGCGCGTTCTTTGTCGATTGCAGGGGCCGGAGGCGGCGTTTTGAAAACATTCCTGCTCAGACCTAGCGCCTCAACGCTGAACATGTTGCGTCAAGCGTGCCTGCAACGCCGGGATGCGGTGCCGCCAACGTTAACCGAAAAAGCGCTCATCCCTGGCATTCCGGATGCCCGCTACTGGCTGGACCAGGACCTGACGCCGTTCATTCGGGATGTGAGTCAGGCCAACCTTCGAGAAGCCGAGGCACTCGCCAGCGCAGGGATGCCCAACGACACCCTGCCGCTGGCCAGCATGTTGGCCGTTTCGGGGGGCGGCGATGCCGGCACCTTCGCGGGGGGCATCATTGCGGGATGGACCCTGCATGGGTCTCGTCCCGTGTTCAAAGTCGTCACCGGCATTAGCGCTGGCGCCCTGGTCGCCCCGTTTGCCTACCTGGGGCCCCAGTACGACGGTGTCATTCTGGGTATCTGCAATGCAGTCGGTCCAAAAGACATTTTCCATCCGCGCAATATGCTGACCCGTCTTGCCAGTGATGGTATGGCGCACAGCAAGCCACTGTCGCGGCTGATTGCACAGCACGTCACCGCCGAGGTGCTTGCGGCGATCGCGGCGGAATACGCCAAAGGACGTCTGCTGATGATCGGCACCACCGACCTTGATTCAGGACGCCCGGTCACCTGGAACATGGGCGCTATTGCCTCCAGCCAGGCACCCGGCGCGCTCGACCTGTTTCGCAACATCATGATCGCATCGATGAGTATTCCCGGCGCCGTTTCACCCGTCATGATCGATGTGGAGGTAGACGGTCAACAGTTTCAGGAAATGCACGTGGACGGAGGCGTCCTGACGCAGGTGTTCCTTTACCCACCTGGCACCGTGATGGCGCTGAACCGCGTGACCGGGGCGCGTATGCGTGATGAACGGCATTTCTATGTCATTCGCAACGGCAAACTGGAGCTGCAGTGGTCCGGAACCAAGCGCCGCACCTTGAGCATCGGCGGTCGCGCCATCAGCGCATTGATCCAGACTCAGGGGATCAGCGATCTGGATCGAATTTACCGAATTGCACAGCAGGATGGCGCGGACTTCAATCTGGCGTACATCGGCACTGACTTTGATATTTCCCGCAATCACAGATTTGATGGCGAGTACATGAAGCGCTTGTTCGAATACGCCTTTGAACTCAGCGCGAAAGGCTATCCGTGGCATAAATCGCCGAGTACGTGAGAGAGGGGTGGTGCTGTGCCTGATGCCTGCCGTTGTGGCGAGGGGATTTATCCCCGTTCGGCTGCGAAGCAGTCGTGAATTCAGACAACGCAGTGCATCAGATAGATCGTGCGTTCAGGTTTTACGACTGCTTCGCAGCCGAACGGGGATAAATCCCCTCGCCACGTTACAAAAGTGTTGCGGCTGAAATATTGGAATAGCGGAGCTTGATTTCGGACTTGCGCCAAAAAATCAGCTGACCGGCTCGGCTGTACAACTCATCGCCCCTGAACCTGGCCTCTGGAAAATTACCGCGTTGCCGTCTTGCCAGAAGCGGTAGTTCCCCAGGGAATCCTTGCCGGTGTAATGGGTTCCCGAATCACTCGGCACCTGGTTCAGGGTGATCGAGGTGTTCGCCCATTTCAGGTACACGACACCTGGCTGCGTATTAAAGAAGGTGGCGGAAATTAGCGCGTTAAACCCGGTACAACGAAACGCCAACGGGCCTTCGGTGAGCCTGTCTGGATCCTTGGTTCTCACAATGGCTGAACCTTGGCGGAGCTGGTACGCGCGCTCGGCATAACTTCGGATCGTGCACGCCTTGGGCTCGGACGTGGACGCACACTGATTACGGGAGTCGATCCAGAACTGCTGGTCGATCAAGACTTTGTCTGGCCGCGGTACTGACCGTTGATCCGTGAGCGCCAGGCGATAAAGGCGCGTCAATTCGATGTCCATCTGCGCCAGTTGCGAGTCGCGACAGATCAGTTTTTCGACGGCGGCCCTTGCCGTGGCGCAGTCGAAGCTGGTCTTGAACGATGCAGCATTTGCGCAGGTGCTCGTCGCCGCGCAAACGCTGGCAGCGAGCAAACAGGAGAAAAGGCTCGTGACCGTTTTCATGTTGGCTTCACCCAGATCATTACGTGATCCCCGGATCGCCATGGAACCTATCGATCTGTTGAACATTCATTCGTTCGCATTGGGTGTATCGCAGTGTAAGTCAGTGCTCAGAACTTGCCACACCGCCGGGCGCAGAAACCCATGCCTTGTAGCCGCTGGCGAAGCCTGCGTTCGGCTCTGTAGCAGCTCTCGGCGCTGGTGACCACCGCCGGCATCATCAGCCCGCTGATTGTGACCCTCGATCTCACGGCGAATCACATGGCGGGTTTCTGTATTACCCTGCTGATCTGGCCGTTTGTTTAACGAACTCGACCTGTAGGAGCACGGCTTGCCGGCGATGGCGTCCTTGAGATCGCTATCGCTAGCAAGCTCGGCTCCTACAAAAAAAGCCATCCATAGGAACTACCATGCCTCGTTTCGCTGCCAACCTCAGCATGCTCTACCCGGAACATGCGTTTCTGGATCGCTTCGCCGCTGCGGCCGCCGATGGTTTCGAAGCGGTGGAGTATCTGTTCCCCTACGACTACAGCGCTGAAGAACTCAAGCAACGCTTGAGCGACAACGGCCTGGCGCAGGCTCTGTTCAACGCGCCGCCCGGTGATTGGGCGGCGGGCGAGCGGGGCACGGTGTCGTTGCCGGGCCGTGAGAGTGAATTTCGTAGCGGTTTCGATCGCGCCCTGGAGTACGCCGGCGTGCTGGGCAACTCGCGCATCCATGTCATGGCCGGCCTGCTACCGTCCGAGCGTGATCGCGCACGGCATCACGCCATTTATCTGGAAAACCTCGCCTACGCCACCGCCCAAGCGGCGAAGGCAGGTGTCATGGTATTGCTCGAGCCGATCAATACACGAGACATGCCGGGGTTTTTCCTCAACCGCCAGGACCAGGCCCAGGCCATCTGCAAGGAAGTAGGCGCCAGTAACCTGAAGGTTCAGTTCGACTGTTATCACTGCCAAATCGTCGAGGGCGACCTGGCCACCAAACTGCGTCGGGACATCGAAGGCATCGGCCATATCCAGATCGCTGGCGTGCCGGACCGGCATGAACCGGACCTGGGAGAGGTCAACTATCCCTATCTGTTCGAGTTGATCGACCAGTTGGGTTATGACGGCTGGGTAGGGTGCGAATATCGGCCGCGTGGCAACACGTCTGCCGGTTTGCAATGGTTGCGGGACTGGAAGGCGCGCTAAGCGCAAAGCTGACGGTAAAGCTAACGGTCAAACATAGTAGCGAATCTGTAGCCGGATCAGTAGCGCGGCGATGTGACGGGGCCCAGGGACAAAGGCCGTCACTCAGGCTTGTTTGAAGCCTGGGACTTAAATTGAGCCGCGTTTCACGTGCAGAGCGCTTCCTGCTCTTTCGATATGTAGCCAGTGAAGGCACAATGCGCATCCTTTTTTGGCTGGCCTTGCCGGAGGCGCCTCGAAATGATCAAAACGCCGTACTACCTCATCGATAAACAAAAGCTGCTGGCGAACATGCAGAAGATCGCCTACGTGCGCGAACAGTCCGGGGCCAAGGCCCTGCTGGCACTCAAGTGCTTCGCCACCTGGTCGGTGTTCGACCTGATGCAGCAATACATGGACGGCACCACGTCGTCGTCGCTTTACGAGCTCAAGCTCGGTCGACAGAAGTTCGCAGGCGAGACCCATGCCTATAGCGTGGCCTGGGCCGACGACGAGATCGAGGAGATGCTCGAAAACTGCGACAAGATCATCTTCAACTCCATCGGTCAGTTGCAGCGCTACACTGAGGCTTCAGCAGGCAAGGTGCGCGGTCTGCGGGTCAATCCGCAGGTGAGCAGCTCGGATTATTTGCTGGCCGACCCTGCGCGGCCGTTCAGCCGTCTGGGCGAGTGGGACCCGGTGAAGATCGAACAGGTCATCGAGCAGATCTCTGGTTTCATGTTCCACAACAACTGCGAGAACGGTGATTTCGGCCTGTTCGACCAGATGCTGTGCACCATCGAAGAACGTTTCGGCGACTTGCTGCACAAGGTCGAGTGGGTCAGCCTCGGTGGCGGTATCCATTTCACGGGTGAAGGCTACGCGCTGGACGAGTTCTGCGCGCGCCTCAAGGCCTTCTCGCAAAAATACGGCGTGCAGGTCTACCTCGAACCGGGCGAAGCGGCCATCACGCAGAGCGCGTCGCTGGAAGTCACCGTGCTCGACACCCTCTACAACGGCAAGCACCTGGCGGTTGTGGACAGCTCCATCGAAGCGCACATGCTCGATCTGCTGATCTATCGCCTGAATGCCAAGCTGGCGCCTAGCGAGGGTGAGCACACGTACATGGTGTGCGGCAAATCCTGCCTGGCCGGAGACATTTTCGGTGAATATCAATTTGATCGTCCGCTGGCTATCGGGGATCGGCTGTCGTTCATCGACGCAGCGGGTTACACCATGGTCAAGAAGAACTGGTTCAACGGCCTGAAAATGCCGTCCATCGTAGTGAAACAACTCGACGGTACAGTCGAGGTGGTTCGTGAGTTTGGTTACAACGACTACATGTCCAGCCTTTCGTAAGCTGGCAGAGAAGGAGAGAGAGAAAAATTGAAGAAGAACGTGCTTATCATTGGTGCAGGAGGTGTCGCCAAGGTGGTGGCCCACAAGTGCGCGCAGCACAACGATGAACTCGGTCGTATTGCTATCGCGTCGCGCAACATCTCCAAGTGCCAGGCCATCATCGACAGCGTCAAGGCCAAGGGCAGCCTCAAAGTGCCTGCCGACATCCAGGCCTTCTCGCTGAACGCCCTGGATGTCGAAGCGACCAAGGCGCTGATCCGCGAAACCGGATCGCAGATCGTCATCAACGTCGGTTCCGCGTTCCTCAACATGTCGGTGCTGCGCGCCTGCATCGATACCGGCGTGGCCTATCTGGACACTGCCATTCACGAAGAGCCGGGCAAAGTCTGCGAGACGCCGCCCTGGTATGGCAACTACGAGTGGAACCACCTCGAAGAGTGCAAAGAGAAGAACATTACCGCCATTCTCGGCGTGGGCTTCGACCCGGGTGTGGTCAACGCCTATGCAGCACTGGCGCAACAACAGTATTTCGACCGCATTGATTCGATCGACATTCTCGACGTCAATGCCGGTTCCCATGGCAAGTATTTCGCCACCAATTTCGACCCGGAAATCAACTTCCGCGAATTCACCGGACAAGTGTGGAGCTGGCAGAACAGCCAGTGGACCAGCAACACGATGTTCGAAGTCAAACGCACCGACGACCTGCCGGTCGTAGGCGCGCAGAACCTGTACCTGACCGGCCACGATGAAGTGCACTCGCTGTCGAAGAACCTCGACGTGCCCAACGTGCGTTTCTGGATGAGCTTCGGCGAGCACTACATCAATGTGTTCACCGTACTCAGGAACCTTGGACTGCTCTCCGAGCAACCGGTCAAAACCGCCGAGGGCCTGGAAGTCGTGCCGCTGAAAGTGGTCAAGGCCGTGCTGCCTGATCCGAGCTCGCTGGCGCCCGGCTACACCGGCAAGACCTGCATCGGCGACCTGGTCAAGGGCACCAAGGATGGCCAGCCGCGCGAAGTGTTCATCTACAACGTGGCTGATCATGAAGACGCTTACGCGGAAACTGACAGCCAGGGCATTTCCTATACCGCAGGCGTGCCGCCCGTGGCCGCAGCCTTGCTGGTCGCCCGTGGCGAATGGGACGTGCAGCGCATGGCCAACGTCGAGGAGCTTGCGGCTGAGCCGTTCCTCAAGGCGCTGGATATGATGGGCCTGCCGACCCGCATCAAGGACGAAAATGGAGATCGTCCGTGGAGCTGAAACGCTTGAGGCTCGCGAAATACAGGTGAGTCTCGTTTCCCGCTCCAGCTATGGATCTACAGAGCTCCATTGAATTCTGTAAATCATTGAAATCAGGACCTTCGGGTCCTTTTTTCGTTTCGGCGGGAAACACTGAAATCCATCCCGGCCTCGATGTCGCCGGTATCTTGCGCGTTCTTTACCGTCAGGTTGTTGCAGGGGCAATACTCGTTGCCTGAGGCGATCCGCCCGATTGCCGTACGTAGTGGTTCGGCATGATCTAAGCTCCACAATGGATGGCTTCTCGAGCAGGGGTTTCAATGCGAAGCACACCTGAAAACAGCCTGAAAAATGCGTTGAAAGCCTGTAGAGAGAGCTTTATTTCTGTTGGCTTTTTCAGCCTTTTCATCAACGCGCTAATGCTCGTGCCTACCTTCTATATGCTTCAAGTGTATGGGCGAGTTATAACCAGCGGAAGTCTGACGACCCTGGCAATGCTGACGCTGATCATGACCGGCTTGGTGGTCACGCTCGGCTCCTTGGAATGGGTTCGTTCGCGCATTATGGTTCGGGTCAGTACCCGGCTGGATGTGTTGCTGAGTCGCCAAGTCTATAAGGCCAGCTTCAAACGGGCTCTGGACAGTGGCGGCATGGATGCTTCGGCCCAGTCGCTCAACGACTTGACTGGCTTGAGGCAGTTTCTCTCCGGTCCTGGATTGTTCGCCTTTTTCGATGCGCCATGGTTGCCTATCTATATCGCTGTGATGTTCATGTTTCATCCCTGGTTTGGTTGGGTAGCGACGGGCAGTGCGCTGTTGCTGTTATTGCTCGCGTTTATCAATGAGAGGCTGACGGGGCCGACACTGGCCCAGGCTAACAAGGAACATATTGGCGCGACGCTCTATACCACCAAAAACCTGCGCAACGCTGAAGTCATCGAGTCCATGGGCATGCTTGAAACCCTCATGGACCGTTGGGGACATCGTCAAAGAAATGTCCTGTTGCTGCAGGCCCAGGCGAGCGATAGAGGTGCCGTGATCAGCACGCTTTCCAGGACTTTCCGGATCCTGGTGCAGTCACTGATCCTTGGTCTGGGGGCGTACTTGGCCGTGGATCATCAGGTGGGGGCAGGCTTGGTGTTTGCCGGGTCCGTGCTGCTAGGCCGCGCATTGGCTCCCATCGATCTGATCATCGGCAGTTGGAGGGGCTTTATTGCGGCCCGCTCGCAATACCGCCGTCTCAACGACATCCTCGACAAACAACAGGCTCAGCCCGAGCGTATGTCATTGCCTGCGCCTCAGGGACATGTACAGGTAGAGAGTCTGGTCATCGCGGCACCTGGCTCGAAAACGCCGATCATCAACAACATAAGTTTCAGCGTACCTGCCGGCTGCGTTGTCGGCATCATCGGTCCCAGTGCCGCAGGCAAGTCCACCCTGGCCAGGGCACTGATGGGGGTATGGGTGCCGCAGCATGGCGTGGTCCGGCTCGATGGCGCGGACATCAGTGCGTGGGACAAACATGAACTTGGGCCGCATATAGGTTACTTGCCCCAGGACATTGAACTGTTCGAAGGCAGCATCAGCGAGAACATTGCCCGCTTCGCCGAGGTCGACTCGGCGCAAGTCATTCAGGCTGCCAGGACCGCTGGCGTTCACGAAATGATTTTGCAGTTGCCCGATGGCTACGACACCGTCATTGGCAGCGAGGGCCTTATGCTGTCGGGAGGGCAGCGCCAGCGCATCGGACTGGCCCGTGCCCTGTATGGCACCCCGCGGCTGATTATTCTCGACGAGCCCAATTCCAATCTTGACGAAGTCGGTGATCGCGCCCTGGTGGCAGCCATCCAGCAGCTCAAGCAGACCGGCGCGACCCTGTTTGTCATTACCCACCGAACCAACATCGTGTCGCAACTTGACCGACTCATGGTGATGAACGCAGGGGTTATCAGTCTCTATGGGCCACGCGAGCAAGTGCTCGCCGAACTCGCGCAGAAACAGCAGGCACAAAAGCTAGCCATGTCGGCAGGCGCCACCATGGCTTCGGTCAAAACCAGCAAGGGCGATGCCGATGAACCCTACGATGCCCAGTCGTCAAATTGAAAGCTTCGCCGGCCTGCCGATATCTGATCGTAAAGCACGCCGCCTGGGCATTGGTATTGTAGGGGTGACCTTCGGCCTGTTTGGCACTTGGGCGGCGCTCGCGCCCCTCGACGGTGCCGCTTACGCGCCGGGGGTAGTCACCGTGCAGACTTACCGCAAAACGGTCCAGCATCCTGAAGGGGGCATCGTCAAAACGGTACTGGTCCATGACGGTGACATCGTCAAGCGTGGTGATCCGCTGATCATTCTTGATGACGCCCAGTTGCGCTTCGAATACGAGATGACCCGAGGCCAACTCGCCGCGACCAGAGCCATGGAGGCAAGACTCAGGGCCGAGCGCGACACACAGTCGGCCATCAGCTTTGGCGAGATAACCGATCCCGCCAGCCTGCGAGGAGTGGAGGCGCGCCAGGGTGAGACCCAGGTGTTCAACGCCCGGCAGGGCTCGCGGCTGGGTCAGATTTCGGTGTTGCGCGAGCGCGTTGGCCAGTTGAGTCAACAGATCAAGGGACTGGAGTCGATGATTGCTGCCAAGGTCCAACTGGAGAAATCCTATAGCGGTGAAATCGTTGAATTGACCGACCTGCTCAAACAAGGGTTCGTTGACAAACAACGTCTGCTCGAGCAGGAACGCAAGCTGGGGATGCTCAGGTCGGAGGTGGCTGACCACCGTTCCGCTATAAACAAGACTCGTCTGCAGATCAACGAAACACAGCTGCAGATTCTGCAAATCGACAAGGATTTCAATACCGAGGTGGTCAAGGAGCTGGCCGAGGTTCAGACCCGGATGTACGACCTGCAAGAGAAAACCTCGTCCCTGGAAGACCGGCTCAGCCGTATCGTCATCCGCGCACCCGACGCGGGCATGGTGATTGGCATGACCGTGCACACCATTGGTGGTGTCGTGAGCCCGGCAACGCCGCTGCTGGATATCGTTCCATCGGTTTCCGAGCTGGTCATAGAGGCCCAGGTGGCGCCTGTGGATATTGATCGTATCGGCATCGGCAAGCGGGCCGATATCCGTTTCGGCGCGTTCAAAAGCTCGACCACGCCGGTGATCGAAGGCGAGGTCAGCAGCGTATCGGCTGACCGCCTGACCAACGAAAAGACCGGGACGGCCTATTACCTGGCGCGGGTCCGGGTAACCGAGAACGGTGCGCGTACCTTGGGTGAGCGCAAGTTGTTGCCGGGGATGCCGGCGGACGTATTGATCATCACCGGGCAACGCACGTTGTTGCAGTACTTGATGCAGCCGGCTCGCGATGCCATGTCTCAATCGTTGATCGAGGAATGACCATGAACGCATCGGCAGTTTTGCTGGGCGGTGCGTTCATCCTTGGAGCGGGGGCCGCCCTGGCGCAAACCACTGCGGCAACGCCGACCGGGGTCAGCGCCTCGACGTTTTCCACCGACCTCATGCAGTTGTATCGTGAGTCACGACTGGAAGATCCGCGGGTATTGGCCTCCTATGCGCAAGCGCAGGCGGGCAAGGAACATCAGCGCGAGGCTATGGGGGCGCTGTTCCCGCAGGTATCGCTCAACGCCGGGACGAATCGGATTCATCAGGAGAGCGACCTGGTGCAGCGCAGTTACGATAGCGAAAACTACAGCCTGGTGCTGCGTCAGTACCTTTACAACAAGACCGCGTGGGAGAACTACCAAAAATTCAAAAGCCTGGCCAAGCAGTCCGAATCGCAAGCGCTGGACGCCCAGGCCGAGGCCACAGTGGACTTGGCGCAGCGTTACTTCACCGCGTTGGCGGCCGAAGATGAACTGGAGTTGGTGAAGGCGGAGCGTCGAACCACGCAAAAGAGTCTGGACCGAGTCAATGCGTTGTACGAAAAGCAGCTGGCAATGATTACTGATCAGCTCGACCTCAAGGCCCGGGTAGATTTGCTGGCGGCACAGGAGCTGGATGCCCAGAACCAGGCCAGTATCAGTCGCGAGGCACTGGCAGAGATCGTCGGCCGGCCGGTCAAGGAGAAGCTCAACCGGATTCGCGATGACGTGCAACTGCGGGTTTCAGCGCAGAGCCTGGAAACCTGGGTGCGCGAGGGTATAGCGCTAAACCCGGCGCTCAAGGCCAACGAAAGCGGTGTGGAAGCCGCGGGCGCTGCGTTGCGTAGCGGCAAGGGCGGGCACTATCCGACCCTGAGCCTTACGCTGAGCGCGCAGCAGACCAACGAGGGCTACAACAATACCCTGGCGCCGCGCACCGACAGCTATGTCGCCGGTATAGGCGTTCAGGTGCCGCTGTACAGCGGTGGTTCGACCTCGGCACGGGTCCGTGGGCTCTACCAGGATCAGATTACCGCCGAGCAGGAACTGGAAGCGATCCGGCGCCGGGTGGTCAAGGAGATCACTAGCGCTTACCTGACCGCCAATTCGAGCGGAGAAAAGATCAGTGCGAGCCGCAATGCCCTGGCCTCGGCACAGCTGTCCAGAGTGGCCGCAGAGAAAGCGCTCGATTACGGAATGGTCAATGCCGTCGATGTACTGACCAGCGTACGCAACGAATTCCGGGCGCGTCGTGACTTGCTCAAGACGCAATACGAGTTCGTCACTAATGTCCTTACCCTCAATCGCTGGGCGGGAAAGCCGCCTGCCGAGGGTGTCGAAAGCGTTAATGCCTGGTTGAGTCCCGGCAGCTCCAGTCAAACCCTCACATCCCACTGACGCCAATTTGAGCCATAACCTCCAGCAGTTCAGTGGTGGTTGCCGTGGCGTTGTCGCAAAAAACTCGAGTACCGAAGTCATGCGGTTACCCGAACGCACCGCAAGGAAAAAATCGCGGCGAGATCCAGATTGGGAGCATTTCCATGGTTCGGCGTAGCGAGTTTCGCCGATAAATTGACGTCAGAGTTTATTCTGTTTTTGCCTCTACACCATTCGTCGGTTAATTGACGATTTTGATCGGAATCAGGTTTGGTTGCCGCTCGCCGGGGGCGGGCTTAACACCTTGATTTCTTAGGGGGAGAACACCCCTTGGGGACATCGGCCGGGCTTCCCGCACGAGGCCTGAGTCGACGACTGGTGGATAGGCGGGCTGGCAGCACGCTGGGCTGGCCTAGACTCAGTTCAGCGGTTCGAGGGAGCACATCAATCATGCGCAAGCTATTGATGATTATTCCTATTTATGTTGCCTCGATGGCTTTGCCCGGCTTTTGGAAACGTCCGCGACTCCTGCCGGTGAAGCCAGTGGAAGTGTCCCCTAGGGATGAATAGCCGGGTGGGCACCATTAGGCCTGTCGGCGCTCGCATCTGTCCTTCGATCACGGTGGCCAGGTGAGGGAGCTGCTGATCCATGTAGGCCAAGGGAGGGAGGTCAGAGTTAATTCTTCAAGGGAGTCAGGAGTAATGACGACCCACAGAAAACCAATACGCGTGATGCTGATCGATTGTCGTCCCCTCGTTCTCATGGGCCTTCAAGATTTGATCAATGCCAGGAAGCCTCAGATGGAAGTGAGCGGCCAGGCCACCACCTATACCAATGCGCTGGATCTTGCCGATCAGTTGCGTCCCAATGTGATTTTTTTCAGTTTCTTTCCAGATGCGCTGAACCCACTGGAGGTCGTGGCGGGACTCACCCGCAACGCCGAAATGAAAGTGCTGGTGCTCAAGGGCCTGTACGAAGCCGTCCCCGTTGCCCAGGCAATAGAGGCGGGTGCACGGGGTATCGTGCTGGCGGAAGACCCGACGGAATCGATCATCCAGGCCATCATCACGGTCCACCACCGCGACACCGGACAGGATAGGGCCTGGGCCGGTGGGCTTTCCGGCTATTCCGCGGCCGGGAATATTCACTTTAAATGCAATCTGGAGCAGGCAAAACAGGCGCGGCTAACGCTACGCGAGAGGGAATTGATTCGCGCCATTGTCGGGGATCCGTCCGCCAAATACATGAGCATCGCCGGGCGTCTGGGCATCAGTGAACACACCGTGCACAACCACCTCAGCAACATCTATCAAAAGCTTAATCTGATCAACCGCATCGATTTGCTGATGTATGCGCTGAAGCACGGGCTCACCAACAACGAAAAACTACCCGAGTCCACGTGGGTGGAACTGGATTTGGTTTCACGTCGGAACAAGACGATCTGACACCCTTGGGAGCGTCTGCCGCAGGTGGCCGGGGTCGATGCGAGCATGCGGATCTAATATTGGATCTGACAAAAGAATGCGAGGCTGGTTTGCACCACCCTCGCATTCTTTTACGCGCGTTTCTCAGACGCTGCCGTAAACAATGTCGCTACTCAGAAGATCGACCCCGACCAAGGTGATGGTCGTGACTTGTCCGCCCGTTTCGGCAACCGTCACGATGCTGTCTGCGCCGGTGTTGTCGATCGATTGGACAACCGCGCTCTGGTCGCCATTGAGCACCAAGGCGTCTCGCAGGTTTGCGTTCGCATCGAAGCCGGTGACCTGGTACTGGTTCTCATCGACTGACAAATCGACGTTGAAGGCATCACGCTCACCGCCCGTGCCAATCAGGGTGAAGTCGAACTGTGCGCCGGCCAAGTCGTTGGCGAACAGATTGGCGTCGAACGTGCTCGTCGCCGAGTCCCCATCCTTGTCCGTCAGCGTCGCGTTGAACGTCAGCTGGACATCGCTGGCCAGGCTCTCGGTCTCGTGGATGAACTGGATCGTCGGGATCTTGATCTCGCCTCGGGCCATCGTGAGCTGAACAGCATCGATCAGATTCGTGCCATCGCTCTCAATGAGGAAGGATACCTGTCCGCCTGCCTCCGGAGTCAGGGTATTCACTTCGATGAGGTTCGAGAACGTGCCATCCTCGTAGAAGGCCCTGTAGTACAGGTCCTCGGTCGCCGTGTTGTAACCTCCCACGGAGTTGTCGATGAAGACCCTCATGCCCGTCAGCAAGCTCTCCGGATTGACGACGAAACTTTCATCGGCAGCGCCGATTGCCGCCAGGTTGTCTCCCTGGAACAGGTTATTGGCGACGCCGATGCCGGACGTGCTGACGTTCATGGCCCTCGGGTCGATATACGAGGGCAGGGGGTTGGTCTGTAGCGTGGCTTCGGTGGGGTCAGGTGCTCCAAGCCCGATACCGGTCAGGATGTCCGAAGTCGACGCAGTTGCTTTCGCGGAAAAGAACACAACCTCCTCAGATGGCGAAGGAATAGTCGGCGGATCCTGCTCTGGAATTAACAATGTGCGCACTGGATCCGGACCGCCAGCACCGAGTGCGCCGTCGGCAGTGCTGAGCACGATCTCTGAACTGAAGCCCTGCACCAGATCCAGTGCATAGCTGCCATTGGCAAAGGCGGTCAACGTGTAGTCGACGCTGGTATCCGCCGTTGCGGCGTTGTTGTCGAAATCGCCGGTCAACGTCCCTGCGAAGTGGTACGCGCCACTGCCGTCCGGTGAGGGCGACTGCTCGGTGAGCGTGGCGGTCCCGGTGGTGGTCGTGTTGTCTGGTCTGACGAGGGTGAACTGGCTATCCACCGAAATATCCAGACCGGCCGCACCCAGCCCGTCGGCGCCCGCCGAATGGTCCCAGAAGCCGAATTGCGGCAGGACGCTACCGGTGCCGATCAGGTTGCCGAATGCAAGTGATGGGCCGTCGTCCTCGAACACCAGGTTCTGGCCGATGTTGAGGGTCGCCTGGGCTCTGTCGCCGTCCTTGTCGGTTGCGGTCCCTATCAGCGTCACCAGGTTGTCCGCCGACAGCGTCGTCGCATCATCGGGATTGGTGGCATCGGGATGCACCACGGCGCGCAGCTGATCAAGGGTAACGTCACCGTTGGCGGCGACGCTGACCGTGAACACCAGCAGGTTGGTGGTGGCCGTACGGCCTTCGACTACACCGCCGTTAAGCGACAGGTTCACCGCCTCGCCGGTGGCCGTGTCGGTCAGTCCCGAAGGGCCGGCCGTCATGCCCAAGGCATAGGTCAATGTACCCGCGCCATC